>JAHEHE010000064.1 GCA_024644725.1 Flavobacteriaceae bacterium
TGATCAAAGCGTTTGCCTTCGATCTCGGTCTCTCCATGGATTTTGAAGTGGAGCTCGACACGGATTCTCTTTTTCAGGAGGCCGTGGATGAATTGATCTCACGGATCGGTCAGGATGAAGACATCACCAGGATCCTGGTAGCTTTTGCCCGTTACAAGACGGATGAGGACCGGTCCTGGGATATCACGCGCGACCTTTTTGAAATCTCCCAATTGTTGCTGAACGAAAATCATCTTCATGAGATAGAGAAGCTGAGAGGGAAAAGCATATCGGATTTTCGAAACCTCTACCGAACTTTGAT
Organism: Flavobacteriaceae bacterium; assembly: GCA_024644725.1. Taxonomy (GTDB): domain Bacteria; phylum Bacteroidota; class Bacteroidia; order Flavobacteriales; family Flavobacteriaceae; genus Lutimonas. The sequence goes on from JAHEHE010000064.1 coordinate 302, forward strand.
TGCTGAACGAAAAAAGATACTGGCATTCTGGAAAGAAAACGGAAAGGAAGCCTTGTCCCTGATGGCTTCTAAAGGTCTTTCCGAAGAGGATTTCTTCAGCAAGCAGGCCCCGAAATTCTTCAGAAAGATGGAGGAGGGAGCCTCTGACCTTGAATTTGCCAAGGGGAGCAGCATTGACAAGAATATGGATGCGGGAAAGTTTTATGCCCAGAGCAAAAAGCAGTCGACCAAAGATGCCATTGATGCCATTGCCGGAGAACTCATTCGTATTTACAGGGAATCCGAAGAACGATTTGGAATCTACTACCTCTTTGGTTTGATACTGAAAAACCTTGTTCCTCTGGCAGTTTTGAGCAGCATTTACAAGATCCTCGAGGAAATAAAAACCGAAAACAACATCCGACTCAACGCAGAGTTCAATCTACTGATCAGCGAGCATCTGCGGGATCAACCTGCTGCCTTTATCTATGAGAAGATCGGGGAGAAGTTCAAGTACTTTTTTATCGACGAGATGCAGGACACCTCGGTGCTGCAGTGGTTGAACCTGGTTCCGCTCCTGGGCAATGCCTTGAGTGGCTCCGGGACCGGACTCATGTTGGTGGGTGATGCCAAGCAGGCTATTTACCGCTGGAGAGGAGGACGGGCAGAACAATTCATCAATTTGGCATCCGAAAGGGAGAGCCAGGCATCTCATCCTTTTGTGGTGGAGAAACGGGTCAGGGATCTTGAGACCAACTACAGATCGTACTCCGAGATCATTGGCTTCAACAATGATCTTTTCAGCTATATCTCTTCCTTTTTCCGGGGAGATTCGTACAAGGATCTGTACCGGAGGGGCAATGAGCAGAAGCAAAACAAGAGATCGGGAGGCTATGTCGAGCTGCAGTTTTTGCAGTCAATGCGCAGAGCACAAGAGAAAGATGAGGCGTATTCAGAGGCTGTCCTGAAAAAAACAAAAGAGTTGCTCGAGGAGTTTCAGCCGGAAGAAATCTGTGTTCTGGTCAGAAAGAGGTCGCAGGGAACTGTCATTGCAAAGGCCTTGATGGAAGAAGGAATCGACATTCTCAGTTCGGAAACCCTGCTTTTGAAGAACAATGCCAAGGTGGCTTTCATCATTGAGTTTCTTAGGTTTCAAGAGAATCCCGACAACAAGGAGGCGCTCTTCGAGGTTCTGAGCTTTCTCTATGCGCATTGGAACGTACAAGGACCCGAACATGAGTTTTACAAGAGACACCTGAACCTCGACTTGAATCCACTCATGGAAAGCTTTGAGCATTATGGCTTCAAGTCATCTTCCGGAGATTTCAGCACCTTCTCGGTTTACGAGCAGGTCGAATCCATAATTCGGGAGTTTGGTCTGAATCAGGGGTCGGATGCCTTTCTGCAGTATTTCCTCGATTTTGTTTTCGACTACACGCAGAGAAGATCCCAAAAAAATCTGGGTTTCCTGGAATTTTGGGAGGAAAAGAAGGACAAACTGAACATAACAAGCTCTGAAGAGGCGAAAGCGATTCGAATCATGACGATTCACAAATCCAAGGGCCTTGAGTTCCCGGTGGTCATTTTTCCCTACGATATGCAAATCTACGGGGAGCGCAACCCGACCGCCTGGTACAAACCCCTGGAAGGCGAGGTCTTCAAAGACTTCTCTTCTTTATTGGTCGCAGCGAGCAGTAAAATTCAATTGACCGGTGAGCGGGGCGAGGAGATCTTTGAGGAGTTGCAGACAGAACAGGAATTGGACAGCATCAATTTGCTCTATGTCTGCCTGACAAGAGCCGTAGAGCAGCTCCATGTCATCACAGAGACACGGAACAACAGCGTACCTCCAAAAACAACCTCGGATCTTTTGACGGGCTATTTGAAAAGCACGGGACTTTGGGAAGAAGGCAGGAGTGTGTATTGTATCGGTTCGAAGCAGCGTGTCTCATCCAAAGAGCAGGGACGCAGCCACAGTCTGATTCAAAAGGAGTTGATCAGCAGCTCCTGGATGGATCATGATTTGCACCTGGTCTCGAAAGCTTCAGAGCTCTGGGAGACGCGCCAGGGAGAAGCCATAACTTTTGGAAATCGATTCCACGAGCTCATGGCGCAGGTACATGACAGAAATGATCTTGAACCGGTAGTTGAGGCCTCCATCGGTAGCGGATTCCTGGAATCCTCGGAGCGGGAGCGCATAACGTCAGTGTTGAGATCACTCGTGGAGCACCCGGAGCTGAAGGAACAGTTCGAGCCTGGACTTGAAGTCCTGAATGAAAGACAGATCTTTGTTTCTGAGGGTATCACGATCATACCCGACCGCCTGGTCTTCAGGGATCACCGCGTTTGGATCATCGACTACAAGACAGGTGCAGAGGACACCAAACACGCAGAGCAGATCAATTACTATGCTCAGGTCATGCGGCAAATGGGATATGAGGTTGTGGAACGTCTGCTGGTCTATGTCGACGCTTCGGTAAAAGTGGTCAAAATAGACTCAGAAATAGGCTTCTGAACCGATCAAATTGAATAGCTTTGTGTTGTACTTCTTATACCTATCCTCAATGAACACGATTGATATAGTCATAGGCATTATTTTACTGGTCGGAACCGTTAACGGTTTCATGAAAGGTCTTTTTGTTGAAGTCACCACCCTGGTGGGATTGGTCCTCGGGATTTACGGGGCCATCCATTTTTCGTACTTCTTGGGAGATTTTCTCAAGTCAAGTGTCACCTGGGATCAATCCATGATTGAGCTGGTTTCGTTTGCGGGTACTTTTCTGATCATTCTGGTTGCCCTGGTTCTTCTCGGAAAGGCGATGACAAAGGTTGCGGATACGCTCGCACTCGGATTTTTCAACAAGATCATTGGTGCGGTCTTCGGTCTTTTAAAATATGCCCTGATCCTGAGTATAGTTCTGTTGGTATACGATCAGATCAATTCGTCGCTGCGTTTTGTCGAGAAAGAAAAGACACGTACTTCGGTGCTTTACGAACCGGTGAAGAACTTTGCTCCTGCTGTTTTTCCTGATCTAGTCAAGGTTGAGGTGAAGAAGCCTAAGAAGAAGATTTAGGAGATAACGATCCAAAATATTACTATTTTTACCCCTAAAATCACGACCAATGTCTTCAGCCAAGAAGGAGTACAAAAGAATAACCACCAAAACCCTGGTGGAAATGAAAAAGAAAGGTGAGAAGATCGCCATGCTCACCGCCTATGACTACACGATGGCGAAAATCATCGATCATGCGGGAATCGACATCATCCTCGTAGGAGATTCAGCTTCCAATGTCATGGCGGGTCACGAGACCACCTTGCCGATCACTCTGGATCAGATGATCTATCACGCTTCTTCAGTTATCCGAGCGATTGAACGCTGTCTCGTGGTTGTGGACCTGCCGTTTGGAACCTACCAGGGAAACTCCAGGCAGGCTCTTGATTCGGCGATTCGAATCATGAAAGAGTCGGGCGGGCATTCTGTCAAGTTGGAAGGAGGCGAGGAAATCGCCGAATCTGTGACGCGAATCCTTTCCGCTGGTATTCCTGTCATGGGGCACTTGGGTCTGACGCCTCAATCGATTTACAAGTTCGGGACCTACACCGTTCGGGCCAAGGAGGAAGAAGAAGCGCTTAAGCTCAAAAGCGACGCCAAATTGCTCGAGGAACTGGGCTGCTTTGCTATAGTTCTTGAAAAGGTGCCTTCGAAGCTGGCCCGCGAAGTGGCCGAGAGCATATCCATTCCGGTCATAGGAATCGGAGCAGGAGATGGCGTTGACGGTCAGGTACTTGTCACGCATGACATGCTGGGTATGACCCACGAATTCAGCCCCCGATTCCTCAGGCGCTATCTCGACCTCTACATGGAGATGGGAGATGCTTTCAGACGGTATATCTCGGATGTGAAATCCAGGGATTTCCCGAATGATGAAGAACAGTATTAAAGTCAGTAATCTCGCCACTTCCGGCGAGTTTTTTATTTGTAGTTTTTAACTGAATTTTAACAGGGAGAATTGTCCTTAACCCTTAGATTTGTGGCCCTTGAGGACATTTGAACCTATGATATAGAATTAAAAAAATGGATACACAAAATGCGAACGTTGACATCCGCCTGATCAACGAGAAAATAGAGAAGGAAAGTGCCTTTGTAGATTTGCTTCAACTGGAGATGAACAAGGTGATCGTGGGGCAAAAGCACATGCTCGAGCGACTCCTTATCGGCCTGTTGGGGGATGGTCATATTTTACTGGAAGGGGTTCCAGGTCTGGCAAAGACCCTGGCAATCAATACCCTGGCAAAAGCCGTGAAAGGCTCGTTCAGTCGAATCCAATTTACTCCTGACCTCTTGCCTGCCGACGTCATCGGTACAATGATCTACAACATGAAGGAGAATGATTTTTCCATCAAAAAGGGACCGATCTTTGCGAATTTCGTCCTGGCGGATGAGATCAACCGGGCCCCGGCCAAAGTGCAATCCGCATTGCTTGAGGCCATGCAGGAGCACCAGGTGACCATCGGCGACTCCTCGTTCAAGCTTCCCGAGCCATTCTTGGTTTTGGCGACACAGAACCCGATCGAGCAGGAGGGAACCTATCCCCTGCCGGAAGCGCAGGTAGACCGTTTCATGTTGAAAACCGTGATCGATTATCCGAAACTTGACGATGAGCAAATGATCATGAGAAACAACCTCAGTGGCAACTTTGACCAGGTGAATCCTGTCGTGAGCATCGATCAAATCACCCGGGCCCGTGCGTCGGTCAAGGAGGTATACATGGATGAAAAAATCGAGAAATACATTCTGAACATCGTATTTGCTTCGAGATATCCTGAAGAATACCGCTTAAACGACATCAAACCTTTGATCAGCTTTGGAGCCTCCCCAAGGGGAAGCATCAACCTGGCCATGGCTTCGAAATGCTATGCTTTCATCAAGAGAAGAGGCTATGTCATCCCTGAAGACGTTCGAGCCGTGGTACACGATGTGCTGAGACACAGAATCGGGATCACCTATGAGGCAGAAGCTGAAAATGTGACTTCGGTTGACCTGATCAACAAGATCGTGAATGAAGTAGAAGTGCCTTAAACGTGACAACCCTCTGTGGACACTAAAGAGCTGCTAAAAAAAGTCAAAAAGATCGAGATAAAGACAAGGCGTTTGTCTGATCATCTCTTTTCGGGTGAATATCACAGTTCATTCAAAGGGAGGGGTATGACTTTTTCGGAGGTAAGACAATACCAGTTCGGAGATGACATCCGCTCAATTGACTGGAACGTCACGGCGAGGTACAATGAACCTTACGTCAAGGTCTTTGAGGAAGAACGTGAACTGACCATGCTGCTGATGGTGGACGTCAGTGGATCCGAATCTTTCGGAACCCACGAGCAGTTCAAAAGAGATATCATCACGGAGATCAGTGCAACTCTTGCGTTCTCAGCCATTCAGAACAATGACAAGGTGGGACTGCTGCTCTTTTCAGATGAGATTGAGCTGTTCATTCCGCCCAAAAAAGGAAAAACTCATGTGCTCCGGATCATCCGGGAACTCCTCGAGTTCGAACCCGGAAGCCGAAGAACAGACTTCAGACAGGCCCTGCGCTACATGTCGAATGTCATGAAAAAGAAGGCGATTGTCTTTGTGCTGTCGGATTTTGTGGACGAGGGATATGACAATGCTTTGAAGATCGTTGGGAAGAAGCACGACGTGACGGGAATCAGGGTCTATGACAGGTATGAAGAAGAGCTTCCAAAGTTGGGAATGGTTCCGATGAAGGATGCTGAAACCGGAGAAATTGTTTTGGTCAACACAAATTCGAGGGAAGTAAGAAAAAATTACAGGGCGAATTATTTGAAAACCGTGGATTACTTTGAGAACGCTTTCACAAAAAGCGGGTCGGGTACGATTCACACCCGTCTGGATGAGAGCTATGTCAAAAAGCTGCTCAGTTATTTCAAGCGCCGAAATTAAAAATACAGAAACGAACCTCCTGGAAGGGTTCGACGCGCCATGAATTGGAAAAAGAAAATATCGAGATTGAATTTGAACAGCAGGACTCTTTTGGGTCCGGTTTTCTTCGCAGTCATCTTCTTTTTGAGTTCGACAGAGGCCTTCTCGCAGGTGACCTCCCGGGTCGATACGACCCAGATTCGCATTGGGGAGCAGTTTCATTATGAGATTGAAGTGGAAGAGATTCAGGGCGTGAGGCTTCCCAAGTTTGAGTCGGACAGTTTGAATCGCGTCGGGGTCGTCACTTCCAAGATCGACTCTTTGAAAAATCGACTGATCATCAAATACACGCTCACGAGCTTTGACAGTGGTCAGTACGTCCTGCCCGGTCAGGAAGTTTTTGTGCGTGACAAGCGATATCTCACGGACCCTGTAATTGTGGATGTGGGAACCGTTCCTGTCGATACGATCAAACAGCCGATGCATCACATCAAGACCATCAAAAGCGAGCCTTACCTGTTCTCGGATTACCTCAATTATTTTTGGGGGCTGATCGTGGCCTTGCTGATTATCGGTGCGATCCTTTATTTCGTACTCAGGGACAAGCCCAAGCACGAAGAATTCGTTGAGAAAATCCCTCCTTTTGACAGGGCCAAGCAGCGTCTCCAGGAATTGGATCAGAAGAAATTGGTCGAACAGAATCGAATCAAGCTGTATTATGTGGAGCTGACAGACATTGTCAGAACTTTTATTGAAAGGGAAATGAAAATCCCGGCCCTGGAATCGACTTCCGAGGAGCTGATCGAAACCATTACGGATTTCAATTCGAGCAGCAATTTGAACATTCCTCCGGAGACCCTGGCCAAATTGAGGAGACTCCTGCAGGAAGCGGATCTTGTCAAGTTCGCGAAGATGAAGCCCCTGCTCAATGAGATCGAGTTGCACCGACAGGATGCCGAAACGGTTATTGACGTTATGCATCCGGCCCACGAGGCGCGAATGAAACGGGAGCAGGAAGAAGAAAAGAATAGAATAGAACGAGAAAAGAAAGAGGAGTTGAAAAAGATGGAGGAAGAAACCCAGTTAAAAAAATAAGAGGCTAAGAGATGTTTGCAAATTTGGAATTTACAAACCCGGAATTTCTTTGGATGTTGCTCATCATTCCCGTGCTGATGCTGTGGTTTTTTCTTATCCGAAAACGAGACAGTGCGGATCTGAGCATGCCGAGCACGACGGGTTTTCAAAAAGGAAATTTCTGGTCCAAAACCAAACCGGTTTTGTATATGCTGCGCTTGTTGGCCCTGGCCCTGCTGATCGTGGCCCTCGCCCGTCCCAGAAATGTGGAAGTGAGCAAGCGAACCAAAACGACACGAGGGATCGATATCGTCATGGCAATCGATGTTTCTGCGAGTATGCTCGCAAAGGACCTCAAGCCCAACCGGCTCGAGGCTTTAAAAGACGTCGCGACCAAATTCGTTCAGAAGAGGCCCAATGACAGGATAGGAATAGTGGTATATGCCGGGGAGAGTTTCACCCAGACCCCGATTACCAGTGACAAGACGATCGTTCAAAACACCATACGCAAGATTCAATGGGGCCAGATCGAAGACGGAACAGCCATAGGCATGGGACTCGGGTCGGCAGTGAACCGACTGAAAGACAGCAAGGCCAAGAGCAAAGTGATCATCCTGCTGACCGACGGGGTCAACAACACGGGTTTCGTGGACCCGAAAACTGCCACGGAGCTGGCCAAGCAAATCGGAATCAAGGTTTATACCATTGGCCTGGGGACCAACGGGACAGCCATGTTCCCGGTAGCCAAGGACCTGAATGGGAAACTGATTTTCCGAAATGCACCGGTGGAAATCGATGAGGACCTTTTGAGATACATAGCGTCTGAGACCGAAGGTCAGTATTTCAGGGCAACCGGAAACAAAAAACTGGAATCGATCTACAACCAGATCGACAAACTGGAGAAAACAGAAATTGAAGAGTTGAAATATTACAATTACCAGGAGCGATTCAGGCCGCTTGTTTTTTTCGCAGGCTTCCTGGTATTGATAGAAATGACGCTCAGGTTCACCGTGTTCAGAAGTTTTATCTGAGCCCCGAACCCGTAATGATTAAATAGAACACAGTTAAGACATGTATCAGATCGAAGAACCGAAATATTTCTATCTCATGTTCGCCGTAGGTGCGTTGTTACTGATGTACTTGCTTGTGGTTTTTTGGAAGCGCAAGAAGCAGAAGCAGTTTGCGGATCTTCGATTGCTGAATCAACTCAGCCCAGAACGATCTGTATTCAAGCCGGCCCTCAAAATCATCATGGTGGCCCTGGGACTTACGCTCCTGGTGATCGCACTGGTGAATCCGAAAATGGGAACGCAACTGAAGACCGTCAAGCGGCAAGGGGTGGATATCGTATTCGCCATTGACGTGTCCAAAAGCATGCTGGCCGAAGACATCGCGCCGAACCGACTGGAAAAATCCAAGCAGATCGTATCGAAGATCATTGAAGAGTTGGGCAGTGATCGGGTCGGGATCATCATTTATGCCGGGAATGCCTATCCCTTATTGCCTATAACCACCGATCACGGGGCGGCCAGAATGTTCCTGCAGAACGCCCATCCGGAGATGGTTTCCTCTCAGGGAACGGCCATCAATGAGGCCCTCGACCTGGCCAAGACGTTTTTCGATGACGACACCCAGACCAACAGGTTCCTTTTCATCATCTCAGATGGTGAGGATCACGAAGAGAATTCCGCTGAGACTGCAGCAGAATTGGTGGACCTGGGCATTAAGACCTATACCATCGGAATAGGAACCAACAAAGGAAGCCCTATTCCGGTGAAGCGAAACGGGAAGTTCATCGGTTACAAAAAGGACCGAGACGATGAGGTGGTGATTACAAAATTGAATGTGGAAACACTCAAGGACATAGCCGAAAAAGGAGACGGAAGCTACATATACGGCAACCGCACCTCAAGCACCATAGAGTACGTTGATGATCTATTGCTCAAGGCGGACAAGAAGGAGTTTGAAACCAAGCAGTTTTCAGATTACAAGGACCAGTTTCAATGGTTTATCGGCTTTGGACTGCTTTTATTGCTTTTGGACACCTTCCTGCTGGACAAGAAGACGAAGTGGATACAGAAGTTGAACCTGTTTAATGAAAGATGACATGAGAAGACTTATTCTGATTTTGATGTTAATCCCTGTGCTGCTCTTTGGCCAGGAGAAGCAACAGGTAGAGGAACAGGACAAACCCAAAGAGCCGCCCAAGATCAAACTGGCTGAGAAGCAGATTCTCAGATCCGGGAACGACCTTTACAAACAGGAGCGCTATGTCGATGCCGAAGTGAAATATAAAAAGGCCCTGAAGAAGAACCCGTATTACGAAACTGCGGGTTTCAACCTCGGAAATGCTGTCTATGAGCAGGGCAGATATGAAGAGGCTTTGCCGCAGTACGACATGGTCTCCAAATCGGCGCGTGATCAGAAAACCCGCGCCAGTGCCTTTCACAACCAGGGTAACGTGATGATGAAACAGAAGCAGTACGCCCAGGCCATTGATGCTTACAAAAAGTCATTGATCCTCAATCCTACGGATGAGGAAACAAGATACAACCTGGCCCTGGCCCAGAAGCTCCTGGAAGACGAGCAACAAAACCAGAACAACGAAAACAACGACCAGAATCAGGATCAGAATCAAGACCAGAACCAGGATCAAAATCAGGATCAGAACCAGGACCAGAATAGCGAGAATCAGGATCAAGGGGACAATCAGCAGAAGGACAAGGAACAGGATGACGGTCAGGACAATCAGGATCCCAACAAGGATAACAACCAGGGAGACCAGGAAAAGAAAAATCAGCAGCCTCAACCCAATAAGCTGAGTGATCAGCAGATCGAACAACTTCTCGAAGCAATGAATAACGAGGAGAACAAAACCCAGCAGAAGGTGAACGCCAAGAAAGCCAGGGGCAAGAAAGTGAATCAAGAAAAAGACTGGTAGTTGATTTTTAAATGAAACAATTAGTTGTTTACATAGCGTTGCTCGTATTTGCTTTGCAAAGCGCCCAATCACAGGTCACGTTCAAGACGACCGTGAGCAAGGAACAACTCGGTCTGAACGAACGCCTCAGGATCGAATTCTCCATTGACCGGCAGGGAGGAGACGATTTCACGCCACCTGACTTTGTGAATTTCAAGGTGCTTGCCGGACCGAGCCAGTCGAGCAGTTTTTCTTCGATTAACGGAAAGACCAACTACAAGTTGACTTATTCCTATGTTATACAGCCGATTTTAAAGGGGACCTTTACCATACCGTCTGCCAGCATCACCTACGACGGGGAAGTGATAAAATCCAATACGGTGCGGGTCACGGTTACCGATGCCGTTGCGATTCCGAAGGACCCGAACGACCCGAGATATGTCGCCCAGGAGAACATTCACCTGGTCGCTGAGATTTCAAATGTGCGACCGTATGTCGGCGAGAGCATTTCGGTTACCTACAAATTGTATGTCAATACCAATAAGGTCAATGTTCAAAACTACCGGGAGTCGTCCTCCCCGAGTTTTGGAGGGTTTTGGAATCAGAATATCGAGCTGCGGCGCGGGGCAGGGGCCCAGAACGGGACTTATGGGGGGAAACCTTACCGTTATGTTGTGCTGAAGAAGGCGGTTCTCATCCCTCATACGGCAGGAGAACTGGAGCTTGACCCTTATGAGATGGAGATCACGGCCGGAGTGCCCATGGGTCAGCGGGACTTCTTCGGTAATTTGCTGATGAATGACGTGAACATGACTGTGACGTCGAGTCGAAAAACGATAAGGGTCAAGTCTCTTCCGGAGGAGAACAAGCCCTTGGACTTTACCGGGGCCGTCGGAGATTTTTCATTTTCAGTAACCCCGAGCAAGACGGATCTAAAGGCCAACGAGTCGTCCCAGATCAAAGTAGAGCTCGCTGGTGAGGGCAACCTGAAACTCGTGAAGCTTCCTGGCATTGAGACGCCCAATGGACTGGAGGTATACGAACCCGAACATAAGGAGAAGATCACGACGAATCTGAGTGGGATGAAAGGATATGTGTACGACCAGTACGCGGTGGTTCCGCAGTTCAGGGGAAAATTCATTATTCCAGCCGTCTCATTCTCCTATTTCAATCCGAAAACTGAAAAATACGTATCTGTCAATACCGAGGCAATCGTTCTGAATGCCATACAGGGTGGTCAATTGCCGGATGATGGAGCTGCTGTCATTGCAAAACGGTCGGTGGAAGGAAATGAGTCCGATATCCGATACATCCAGACCCGGACGACCTTTGTTTCTTCGGAAGAAGGCAATGACTTTTTCGGATCGGGGCTCTTTTACCTTCTGATGATCTCTCCCCTGTTATCCATCCCATTGGGAATATTCATCGGCAAGAAGAAAAGGGAAAGAGACATGGACGTCGTTGGCAACAAAAGGCGAAAAGCGGATCGACTGGCGAAAAAGTATCTGTCACAGGCGAAAAAGGAACTGGGTAAAAAAGAGGACTTCTATGTGGCGCTTGAGAAGGCCCTGCACAACTACCTGAAGGCTAAGCTGCACATAGAGACTTCAGAGATATCCAAGGAGAAAATCGCCGAAATATTGCGAGACAAGAACGTTGATGACGGTATAATAACTGAGTTTACAACGGTTCTCGACAATTGTGACTACGCTCGGTACACGCCATCGACGGACGTAATGATGAAGCAGGAATACGACAAGGCCAGAGAGGTGATCGCGAATTTGGACAAACAGCTATAGCATGAGGATATTGTTTTTACTTGTATTGACACTCAACGGAATTCTGGGGACGGCCCAGAATGTCGACAGCCTTTTTGTTCAGGCCAATGAGCTGTACCGACAGGAAAATTATACTGAGGCTCTGAAGGCTTATGAGGAGATCGAAGCTATGGACCAGGAATCCTGGGCCCTGTATTACAACATTGGCAATATCCATTACAAGATGAACCGTGTGGCTCCGGCGATATTCTATTATGAGAAGGCGCTGAAGTTGCGTCCGGACCAACCGGACATCCGATTCAACCTGGAGTTTGCAAATCAAATGGTACTCGACAACATTGAGCCGTTGCCGCGCAATCTGGGGCAACGTTTCATGGACGCAGTCATTTTGAAACTCACCTATGAGACCTGGGCGAAGATTGCAGTAGGCTTGGCTTTTCTGTTTGCCCTGCTCTTTTTGATGTATCACTTTTCATACAGCACAGGTAAAAAAAGATTTTATTTTATCACCAGCATAATAACGGTCATTTTAGTAACGACCTCCGTTTTCTTCGCTTTTCGAAATCAACTCTATGTGAAGAACAACAGGGAGGCGATCATTTTTGCCACTGAGGCTGAAGTGATGAATGCTCCAACCACCGCAAGTGAAGCTTATTTTGAACTTCATGAGGGTACCAAGGTGACCGTTCTGGAAAGCCTGGACAATTGGAAAAAGATTCGCATTGCAGATGGCAAGATCGGCTGGATCGAAGAGAAGGACCTCAAGGAGATTTGACAGGACTTCATGAAGTCATGACTGAGTCTTTGTAGCACACCGGGAGAATCTCTTTGGGATTCAGTCGATATCGATCACTGGTTTGCTCATCCAGGGTTTTGGCATATTCAATCTCTTCCACGCGGAATCCCGCCTTGCGCAATCTGGAAAAATAGTCTTTTCCGTAGACCCGCACGTGATCATATTGTCCAAATTGCCGCGCTCTCTCTTCGGGGTCGGTGATGGAGAAATCCTCATAGGTCTTCTCTCGACCCAGATCCTGGGGAACCTGAAAGATTCCCATTCCACCGGGCCGCATGACCCTATACAACTCTGACATGGCCTTGGAATCATCCTCGATGTGCTCCAGCACGTGATTGCAGAAAATGACATCAAAGGAATTGTCTTCAAAGGGCAATTCCAGGATATTCGCTTTTACGTCAACAATGGGTGAGAAGAGGTCAGCAGTCAGGTAATCCAGGTTCTTCATCGACTTGAAGACGTCGAGGAAGCATTGTTCGGGGGCCATATGCAGCACTTTTAGCGGTGCGGAGAAGAATTTCGTTTCATTCTTGAGCCAGAGCCAGAGCAATCTGTGCCTCTCCAGGGATAAGGTGCTAGGCGAAAGCACGTTGGGCCTTTGTTCCCCATATCCGTAAGGAAGAAACTTTTTAAAGCTCTTTCCATCGATGGGATCCGTGTATCGATCTCCTTTCAACCAGGCACTCAGCAAGGGTCGCGCCCAGTAACTCATACGAATCAGGTACGGTCTTGGAATGGTGTTCAGAACCAGTTTAAAGAGCTTCATAGGCGATTAGGATGAGGCCCGGAACTCATCTTCTTCATCCGAAACGATGCCAAGGGCTTCATAGATGTATTGAAATGTGGACAGCAGCTCCGGTTTTCCATCCACGATGGCAACGTCATGCTCGAAATGCGCACTTGGTTTCATATCGGCCGTTTTGATGGTCCAGCCGTCGGGGTACTGCTTTATGCGATGCGTTCCCAGGTTTATCATTGGCTCTATCGCCACAACCATACCTTCAACAAATTTCTTTCCCCGGCCTCGGCGTCCGTAGTTTGGCATTTCAGGGTCCTCGTGCATTTCCTTTCCAATCCCATGACCTACCAGTTCCCTAACCACTCCGAAGCCATGACTCTCGGTGTACTGTTGGATAGCATGCCCGACATCACCCACGCGGTTTCCGACACGAAACTCGCGGATGCCTATGTAGAGACTCTCTTTGGTGACCTGAAGCAACTTCTCCGTCTCGGGATCAATCTCTCCAACGGCAAACGTATAAGCATGATCCCCGTAAAACCCACTTTTAAGGGCTCCACAATCCACAGAGATAATATCTCCTTCCTTCAAGGGATCCTTATTGGGTATTCCATGAACGATTTGCTCATTCGGACTCATGCACAAAGTGTTCGGAAAATCATACAGGCCGAGAAAGCCCGGTATTGCACCATGATCCCGGATAAAGGTCTCAGCAATCTTATCCAGTTCAAGGGTGCTCACACCGGGTTGGATCGCTTTTGCGACTTCTCCCAGCGTTTTTGAAACGATCAGGGCACTCTCCCTCATCAACTCAATTTCTTCCCGACTCTTTATTTTGATCATTCTGGTTTGTTTCGCGGCAAAGATAATCTAAAAATCGTTCTTTTTGCCCTGAAGCCCTGGGGGCTAATTTGATTTTTCAGCTGTTGGTGCGAGTTCCGGTTGTGGTTTGTATCCGTAACATTTATATACCAGGAACTTGCGTAAGGGCTCCTGACCCTCCTTGCCTACCAGAATGGGATCGAGTTCGACCACCCGATCGAAATAAGGAAGTAGTTTTTCTGGAATT
>JAHEHE010000065.1 GCA_024644725.1 Flavobacteriaceae bacterium
TATTACTGGTCATCATCGCCGTGGTGACCATTTTGGCTCTTTTGATCAGCCTGTTTACAATAGGCTCCATGGACTTCCTCCATCACGAATGGTTCAGCTATGACTCCTTTTTCTACAATTCTTCGGGTCTGCCGGTTTGGGTGATCTCCATACTGACATTCATATTAGTCGGAATTCCGTTTTTCTTCCTGTTTGCACTGGGTCTCAGGATCCTTTCAAACAACACCAAAACAGTCGGAAAAACAGCAAAACTGACCTTGCTCGGTATCTGGCTCATGGCGCTCTTAACTGCGATCTTCTTTGGAACCCGCCAGTATATGATGACCGCTTATGACGGCTCGGTAACGGTGAGAACCGAAGTGCCCTACAGCACCCTGGACACCCTTCGCTTGAGTATCGAAAGCGACAAAGGTATTGTCGATAGGCTTGAAGCTGATCAAACTTGGGAAACCAGACACAGTTGGGATCGGGAGATCGTAATCGACGAGAACGACATCGAGAAGATCTATTCGAACAACATCCGCTTGAACATCTATCCGGCCACCGACAGCCTGGTTTACGTGAAAACGCGCAAACGTTCCAAGGGCCAGAGCCGCCAAGATGCACGTGAAAATGCACGTATGATTGAACACGAAGTTGTTCTGACTGGTGATGAGCTCCAGGTGCCTGGGTATTTTCTGTCGGATATCGGTAACCGATTTGGAGATCAACGCGTATATGTCGATGTGTTTCTCCCCGAGAACCAGGTAGTCTACCTGGAAGAATCCTCAAGAACCTTCCTCTACGAAGTTGACAATATACAAGGGGTCTATGACAATGATATGGCCGGTCATCATTTCAAAATGACACGGGATGGATTGGATTGTCTAGACTGCGAGGACTTTGAGATCAACACCTCGGCCCCAGAGTCCGATCCGGAGTCGTTTAACATGAAAATCGACGAGGACGGTGTCCATATCCAGATTCAAGACGAGGACAGCGAGAAGGCCGAAGTACGAATTGATGAAAACGGCGTTCTGGTCAGAAGCTCCAAAGACTCCATTTAATAAAAAGTCTCGACGAGAAATGTAACGTTTGACTCCTGCATGGAGTCTAATATATGATTCCATGTCCGTGAACATGATGTTTTCGGAGACCGAATTACCATAGAAAACCTTGAAAATAATACAACAATGAAAACCTTATTTAAACTATCAGCTCTTGTGTTTTTGCTAATTGGAACCACTTCCTGCTTCATGGATGGCGTGAAAGGGGATGGCAATGTGATCACCAAAAAACGCAAGGTATCGGATGACTTTTCCCGAATCGAAGTAAGTCGCGGACTCGATTTGTATCTGACCAAAAGCAAAGATGTTTCCCTGGAGGTGGAAGCCGATGAGAATTTACACGAACTCATTGAAACCGAAGTCAGAGATGGCGTACTCAAAATAACCTCTTCAAAAAACATTTGGAGCGCCAGCTCGAAGAAAATCCATTTGCATGTGGATCACCTTAACGCAATTGCAATCAACAGCGGGGCCGAGGTCTTTACGCGAAACACTTTTGAAAGCGATGAGCTTCGATTGAGCGTTTCAAGTGGCGCCACAGCTGATATGGAATTGAAGGTAACAGATCTTTCGTGTGACATCTCAAGCGGTGCAGATATTGAACTCGCGGGCCAGGCTGAAAACTTCAAGGTGTCCTCCTCCAGTGGAAGTGACGTCAAAGCCTACGAGCTGGAAGCCAAGAATTGCAACGCAGACGCCAGCAGCGGTTCTGACATCAAGCTGACAGCAATCGAAACGATCGAAGCAAGAGCCACCAGCGGTGCAGGAATCAAATACAAAGGCAGCCCCAGGGTTATTCAACAAGAAGACAACTCGGGTGGAAGCGTAAGGAATGTCGGAGCCTGATATCTCCGGGTATTTAACACTGATGCTTTAAGGCGCGATCAGGCGTTCAGAATCACATCTTTGGCGTGATTGACGTATTTCCGTCCAATGGGAATGCGTTTTCCCTTTAATAGGACTGAATTCCCTTCAAGTGCGTCAATTTTGTCCAGAGAGACCGTAAAGGACCTGTGAATTCTAAGGAATTTGCTCTTCGGAAGCTCCTCTGTGATGCTGGTCAGGGATTTATGAGCTAGAAAATCACCCTCACTGGTAAAGACTTTGATATAGTCCTTGAGGCTTTCAATGAAATGGATGTCATCGTACTTGATTCGTACCAGCTTTTTATCGACTTTGAGGAAAATAAATGATTTTCCGGCAGAATCATGGGCATTTTCCATGGACCTGTCTGCATTGAACTTCAAAGACAATTTGTTGATCGATTTTAGGAATCTGTTGAAAGGGATGGGCTTGACCAGGTAATCGAGTACGTCGAGGTCGTAGCTCTCAACTGCGTATTCGCGATAAGCCGTTGTAATGATAAAGGACGGTTTGGCTTCAATGCTCCGAATGAACTCAAGGCCATTCATTTTAGGCATATTGATGTCGATGAAAACGGCTTCTATTTCCCCGGACTCGATCAGCTCAAGAGCCTCCAACGGATTGTTAAAGCTTCCCACGTACTCGACATTGGAAAACTCCTTCAGATAGTTTTCAATGACCTCAGCAGCCAAGGGCTCATCATCAATTATGATGCATTTGATTTTCATAGGGGCAACTTCAAAGAGACCTTGAACATTTCATCTGTAGCGCTCGTATTCAACTTGTATTTTTTTCCGTAGAGAAGGTCCAGTCGACGTTTTACGTTCTCAATGCCAATGCCGTGCCTGGGTGCTGAATCTCTGTGTTCGTCCAAGGAATTTTCAACGCTAAAGTACAGAAATTTGTCCCGAACGGCAAAGTTGATAATGACTTTTATATCCCCTTGCTTTTTTACTCCGTGTTTAAAGCAATTCTCTACAAAAGGCAGAAAGATCAGTGGCGGAATTTCTATCTCGTCGATGTCTCCATCGATGTTGATCTCCGATTTCACACGTTCCCCGTAGCGGAGTTTTTCCAATTCCAGGTAACTGTGGAGGTAGTTGATCGCTTTGTGCAGGCCGACACGAGGCTCCTTGACTTCGTAAAGCACATACTGCATGATCTCAGAGAGCTTCATCACGACGTCGGGTGCATTGGGAGATTGTTTGATCACCAGGGCATAGAGGTTGTTGAGGGTATTGAAAAAGAAATGAGGCTGAATCTGGGATTTGAGAAAATCGAGCTCCGTCTGTAGCTGAATGCGTTGCAGCTCGTCATTTTTCCTTTTTTCAGAGACCCAGTCATAGGCGAGTTTGATGGCCGAAACCAGCGCTACGACATAAATGGTCCCAATCGTCACCTCGACAAAGTGAATTAACGTGAAAGGCTGCTGGTAGCCCTGGGCCTCGGGCCAAAGGTCTTTCGATACCAGCAGGTAGTTCAATCCGCTTCGAATGACATAGAAAACAATAAGACTGACGCTGAAATAGAAAAAGAACTGCAGGTATTTCTTCTTCAGGATAAACCGGGGTATCAGAAAATAAATGGTCAAATACGTAATGACCATATTCAGTGGGAATTCGACCAGGTTTGATTTCAGGGAGTACCAGTAGTCTTTGTTGATGCTCGCAAAGCGGAAGAAATTGAAAACGAAATACACGATCCAGAAGAGGATGTGAAATCTCACCGGAATCCTGAACTCAGAGAATAATTTCTTAAACATGGTCAAATAGTTTGAAACCTAGGATCCTTTTCCGATTCGGATGAATTGCAGGTACTCGTCGTTTTTGGCAGCAATCAGATAATCTGCATTTTTGATACGGATCACGGCGAGGTCCTTCGTGTCACCTCGCACGTAAAGACCGCTTTCACGGGCCGGAACAGGGGAGAAGCCACCCTTGCCATCCCCTCTGAGATATAAACCGATGCCTGCATCGTTTCGCGGGGTTTCAACTTCAGAGCCATAGAGGTTGCCTGCCGTGATCAGGTCGAGGTTGCCGTCCTGGTCCACATCTCGTGGAATTATCTGATTGATGCTCGAGAGTTGCGCCCCATTGGGCAATTTGTGTATTACAAATTCACCTTCGCGATTTTCCAGGTAAATGCTGGCAAAAGAGCGAACCTGATAATGAAGTGATCGCTCCAGGTCCTTTTTGGTATAAACGTCTTCCAGGGTCGCTACAGCAAAGGCATCGTAGTCCTTGAATTTTTTCTTGATGGCCGGAATCTGCTCCGACGAGCACTGTCTGCCGCGAACCGGAAACTTCTCACCTTCATCGTAATAGCTCAGAACAATGTCATTTTTATCATTTTTGTCAAAGTCGTTCAAATAAACGTCGAACGTTTCTTCTTCACTCGCCTGGTATTTGTAATTCAGACCCAAATTACCTAACACAAAATCGGGGTCACCGTCCTTGTCAAAATCTCCCTCTGCAATCGAGAACCACCAGCCGTTCGACGCATCGAGGTCAAGCTTTTTTGTGATGTCTTCGAAGCTGCCCCGGTTGTTCCTCAAAATGGTGATCGGCATCCATTCGCCCACAACGATCAGATCCACCCAACCATCCTGGTCGTAATCGGTCCAGGAGGCATCGGTAACCATCCCGATTTGGGACAGAGCAGGTGCAATTTCACCGGTTGCGTCCCTGAAAGCCGGTTTTCCTGTATCACTGACATTTTCAAGTATATAGCTGTCTGTAGGCAAGGGATAGTCCTTTGGAGTCAAACGGCCGCCCACAAAGAGATCCAGGTCACCATCTTTGTCGTAGTCAAAAGCCTTGACTCGAGAACCACTTGTCAGCATCCGCGGAAGGGCAGAGGCAGAGCGTTTGAATTCACCGTTGCCGTCGTTGACATACAAACGGTCCTGCAGCTGTTCAGATCCTGCAGGAGCCTCGCTACCACCGCTGACGATGTATAAGTCGTTGTCCCCGTCTCCATCCGCGTCAAAGATCAGGCTTCCCAGGTCTTCAAAATCGCTGTCATACGCGATATCCTTGATGTCCTGCTTTTCAAAGCCTTTCTCCTTTTGGAAATAGACCCCTGTCTGGTTGTTTTTGGCACCCCCAACGACAAAATCCTCCAGGCCGTCTCCGTTGAGGTCACCCACTGAAATGTCCGGGCCAAAGCTCGAGGTTCTATGAGGTAATAAAACCTGGTCCTCAAAATCATCATAGACGTTTTCCACGTGCTTGTGCCTGGCTACAATATCGGGGTCGTTGACTGTAAGGAACAGTTTTTCCTCAGCTTCACTATTCGGCTTTTCCAATGGATCCGTTGCATTTGCATGATTTACGACCAGGAACTGATTGGCCTCCAAATTATTGAATTTCTGCACCTTGCCATCGGGCCAGGTAACGGCCAGCTCCTCAATTTTATCCGCGGTTCCGAGACCGAAATGCAGTCTTGGGTCCACCGAAGACTGAAAGCCACGTGAAAGCGTCATTTCCTGAAACTGTTCCAGCCCGTTTGACCTGACTAGAGCTTTCACACCCAGGCCATTTTTATTGTTTTCCGTCCCTTCAAAAGACAAGGTCAGGTAATTGTTGTTTTCCGAACTGTGATTCTCAAATAAAGACGCCTGATCATCGATGTTGTTGATCACGATCTCAAGGTCACCGTCATTGTCCAGATCGGCGTAGAGACAGCCATTTGACCATCCTTCAAAGGTGAGCCCCCATTTCTCATTCATCTTTTCAAAGGTGAGGTCGCCGTTGTTTTTAAAAACGAAATTGTCAATTTTTTCGGCAGGTATGTCCAATGTCTTTTCGAGCAGCATGTCCTTGGTCAGTCGCTGTTTGGCCAATTCATTGAAATAGTCCTTGTTATTGATCTCTCTTCTCGTGCCGTTGGAAATGAAGATGTCTTTCCAACCGTCGTTGTCGAGGTCTATGATGAGGGGTCCCCAGCTCCAGTCTGTGGTGGCAACCCCAGCCAAACGCGCCACATTGCTGAATACAGGAAGTGAATCCTGCAGGTTCCCGTTGTTGAGCTGCAATTGGTTGTGCATGTATTGGTAATGGAACCCGGCGTTGACAGTGCCCCAGAAGAGATCCGGGTTCATTCCGGCCATGTTGGCCTTGGACCTGCGATTGTCTCCGGGTGTCATGTCCATTTGGATGATGTCGAGGAGTTTGTCGTTGTTAATGTCGGCGATGTCGACGCCCATTCCGTAAAGGGCGACCTGATCCGTAAGTTCGCGTATATGCTCACTGAAGGTTCCGTCCTGGTTGTTGATCCAGAGGTAGTCTGGGACCTTGAAATCGTTCGAAACGTAAAGATCCGGCCAGCCGTCGGAATTGAGGTCTCCCACCGTGACGCTATTAGTCAGGCCAAACGAGCGAAGGCCAGCCTCATCAGTGACTTGAGTGAAGAGGTCCCCATCATTGCGATAGAGATTGTCCGTTTCAAGGTCCGTCGTGTTGGCCATCTTGAACCCGTAGTAGGAATTGGGTGCGTTGAAATTGGTTGGCGGATAGTTGCCCACATACAAGTCGAGATCACCATCCCGGTCATAGTCGAAGAAAGTGGACTGGACGCTGTTGCCCGGATCGTCTACCCCGTATTCTTTCGCTTTTTCGGTAAAAGTCAGGTCCCCGTTGTTGATGAAGAGCAGGTTTTCTTTCGGTTGAAACTTGCCGCCCACGGAGCAGTAGATGTCGAGATAGCCATCCCCATTGACGTCCGCCATGGTTACCCCTGTAAACCATCGTTTGTCACCTGCGACGCCAGCTGCATCAGAGATGTCCTCGAACTGGAGGTTGCCCTTGTTCAGGAACAGTTTGTTCGGCACCCTATTGCCCGTGAAATACAGGTCCACCAGCCCGTCATTATTGATGTCACCCGCAGCTACGCCGCCACCCATGTACATGTATGCATAGGTCAGGTAATTCAGAGAATCGGTCTCAATCAGGTCGTTGGAGAAGTCGAGCCCGGAAGACCCGGAGGCGACGCTCTCAAAAATTTGTGTGGAGTCAGAAGACTTGGTAAGACTCGCATCGTCACTAGATTTCTGGCAGGAAACCAGTGTTAAAACAAGCCCTAATGTCAGCAGCAATTCGCGGATTCTCATGCTCAATTTTTTTTAGTGGCTAAAGGTAACAATTTGACCGAAAGGCATAAAAAAAAGAGCATTCGAAAATGCTCTTTTTTTATCATAAATCTTAAAACAAGTATCCGACTAGTAACCCGGATTCTGATTCAAAATGCCACCACTCAAATCGATAGCTCCAAGAGGAATCGGGAAGATGTCATACGTTGCTGTGTATGCATTGACACTGGCCATACCAGTTAACGTCCTGGATTCATTGGCGATATACGCGTTCATCACCTCCGTGGCGACGCCCCAACGTCTCAGGTCAAAGAGCCTGTGGCCCTCGACACCCAGCTCCAACCTTCTTTCGAAGCGAACTGCTTTTCGAGCGAATTCGGCATCCGGGAAGGATCCATAAGGCTCGATCGAGTAATTCGCGGCATCCTGGTTCGGATTGTCAACACTCTTCAGGTAGGTCATGTTCTTGGCACGATTTCTAACCTGGTTCACCAAATCGAGTGCAAGACCGAGTTCACCTGTCTCAACATAGGCCTCCGCAGCCATCAACAGCACATCCGCATAGCGAATGATGTGATAGTTGATACCTGAACGTTGCTCACCCCATCCACCTGTACCGCGGTTGGCGTCTTCACCAGCGTGGTAGTAGTTTTTCTTGGTCAAGTAAGGTCCGCCGAGATCATTGGATGTGGCTCGAATCCAGTCCTTTCCAATGTTCACGCCGAATCCATTCATGTCGAGGCCACGACGTCCAATTGTGAAATCAACTCTTGGGTCCAGTTCACCAGTGTAAGGCTCGAAAGGATCGGCAGACGCGAGTCCCTGGTCATTCTTCACGTCCGTCTGATTGTAGGTGTCCAAAAGGGGAAGTCCATTCTCAGTCTTGTAAGCGTTCATCAGGTCCTGACTTGCCTGATAGAAACCACAGCAGGAACTGATTGGCCCACCGTTCGGGAAGCTCAAAGTTCCTCCCCGGTTTCCGTCAAAGGAATCCCCGGTGTCGGCCGTGAACTGGATGGCGAAAACCGATTCTGCTCCGGTCTCACCCGCTAAGCGGAAGTTGTCAACAAACTCAGGCAACAGGTTGTATGGACCTTGCAGAAGTACAGGCTCCAGGTACGTCAGGGCCTCATTCCATTTGCCCTGGTAGAGGAGAATTTTACCCAGGTAGGCATGCGCCGTAAACGTATTCGGACGACCTACTTCACTTGTCGGTCCCAGAGTATTCACGGCTTCAAGCATGTCTCCCTCGATTTCTTCCCAAATTGGCCCGGTGTTTTCCTGGTTGAATTCGGAAGCATCGAAATTATCAACCGAAATAAAGGCTGGGTTACCCCAGGCTTTTTGCAGCTCAAAGTTATAGTGAGCTCTCAGGAAAAGTGCCTGGGCTTTTTGCTGTGAATAATCACCTGGGTCACCGTCTTCCTCTAATTGTCGAATCAAGCTCAACACTGCGTTACAACGGTTGACAGATGCGTAAAGTGCACGCCATTTCTCACCAAAGTAAGGGTTGGCTGTGTTCCAGTCAAAAGTTTCCAGTAAAAAGAGGTCTGCCTGGTCACCATTGGTCGACCCCTTGTGGGCGTCATCCGAAATGGCGTCATACCACCAGCCATCGGCCGTCTTCGACCAGTCGGCGCCTCCGGTGGCACTGTGGCCATCTAACAAGGAGTAGGCCCCTACCAGCAACAGTTCTACCCCCTCTGCATTCTTCAATGCATCGTCACTTAAAGCGCCGAAGGCAGTAGACTCGGTAAAGTCTTCACTACATGCTAGCACTCCGACCAGCATCACTAAAAGATAAATTAATTTACTTTTCATCATGTTTAAAATTTAAGATTAACACCAATAGTATAAATACTTGATATCGGGTATAATTGCCAGTCGACCCCTCGAGTCAGGTTGTCAAATGTTCCGTCGTCGTTGATCTGACCCCTGATCTCCGGATCTATTCCGCTGTAGTCCGTAATAGTAAACAGGTTGGTTCCCTGTAGATAGATTCTGAAAGAGCTCATTGGTCCAAGATCTCTAAACGTATATCCGAATTGTAAGTTCTTCAGTCTGAAGAATGAGCCGTCTTCCACGAAGAAGCTGTTCGGGTTGGTCTCACTGTTCTGAATCGTTTCACTCAACGCCGGAAGATTCGTGTTGGTATTATCAGGCGTCCAAGAATTCACTAAGTCAATGCTCCTGTTACTATCAAAGAACGTTGGGAAGTGGGTATAGATCTTGTTGTAATTATAGATGTCATTACCCTGCGATCCGTTGAAGAACAAAGATAAGTCAAAATTCTTGAATTCCATAGCCACGTTGATACCGTAGGTGAAGTCTGGATGCGGTGATCCGATGTAGGTTCTGTCGTTATCATCGATCACGCCATTACCGTCAATGTCTTCGTACTCGAAGCGACCGTTGTCATCCAAACCGATTACGTTTCGACCGAAGAAGGACGAAATGGGCTCTCCCACTTCAGTTCTGGTGATAGCTCCGCCCCTGAAGACACTACTTCCCGCCTGGAAGTCAGAGATCAGGTTGGTCACCTCGTTCTTGTAGTGTGACAAATTCGCATCGATCGAATACTTGAAGCCACCGTCGGTTTCGTCTCTCCACCCGATGTTGACGTCAACACCCGTGTTCTTGATGTCCCCAAGGTTCACCAGCGGTGCTTCGGCATCGATCGCTGTAGTACTGATCAATGAGTTGTCTCGCGTGATCAAATCCTTGGTTGTGATCTCATAGAATTCAAGGTCGAGATACAAGCGATCCTGAAGGAAGCCAGCCTCGATACCGAAGTTGATCGTCTGGGAAGTCTCCCATCTCAGGTCTGGGTTTCCAACCTGGTCCAGTTTCGCTCCGGTCTGACGACTGCCACCCAGGTAGTAATTGGCGAATTCAGGGTTCGTTGCTGAAATGTTCTGTGTTGGGTTGTCAGACGGCAGTGTCTGGTTACCCAGTTCACCCCAGGACGCTTTCAGCTTCAGGCGGCTTACCGCACCTTCGTTGTTGAACCAGTCTTCCGAGCTCATCAACCATCCTGCACTGACAGAAGGGAAGAAGTCCGACTTGTTGCTTCCCAGGAATCTTGAAGATTCGTCGTTTCGGAAGGTAGCCGTCAGGAAGTACTTGTTCTTGTAGTTATAGTTCGCCGACAAGAAGTAAGAGAACAATGACCACTCGTACTCATAGGCATAGGCCGCAACAACTGTACCGGACCCCGTGAACAAGTTGTAATAATCGGGAGTTTCGAACAAGTAATCAGTATTTCTCACGCCTTTTCCAAATCCGGTACCTTTCACGGCTTCCACACCCAGAATGGCATTGATGTTGTGATCTCCAAAGGAATTGTCGTAACTAAAAACGTTCGACCAGTTCCATTCCGTAGATTGTTGGTCCACGACGTTGAGCACGTTGTTAGCCAAGGGCTCTGAATGCTCTGGATCCAGCGCGGTGAAGATCCTTTGGTCAAAATGATTGATGCTCACACCATAAGAAGATCGGAACTTCAGTTTGTCCCAAATGTCCCATTCGAAATAGATGTCACCGAATACGCGCAAAGATTTGTTGAAATCATCCTGTCCTCTTGACAATTGGGCCAAGGGGCTTCGCGTGTTACTCAAACCTGCCGCACCGTTATAAGCACCGGCAAAGTTTCCTTCATCGTCATACAAAGGAACGAGGGGAGAGCTTCGGACTGAATTCTCATAGGCTTCTCCGTTTCCTGAATTTCCGTCAGACCAGGCCACATTGAGGTGCTCCCCAACGCGAACTTTGTCGTTGATCACCTTGAACTCAGAGTTCAAACGCGTTGTCACCCTTTCAAAGCCGGTGTATTTCAATACACCGTCCCGGTTGAAGTAACCTACAGACATAAAGTACTGCCCGTTTTCATTTCCGTTTGAGGCAGAAACCGTGATGCTTGAGGTTGGAGCAGTTTGAGTGATCGCATTCTGCCAGTTCGTACCATTGGGTTGAATAACAGATGCTGTGAGATCACCACGAGCGATATCGTTAAGTTGCGCTGGCGTTACAGGAGTAGCTCCCGAACCATACTGTGGATGATCCACAGGATTGCCATCGTTGATTCGACTTTGAAAGATCATCTGACCATGCTGGTCCGTATTCATCAAATTTAGTGTGTTGGCTGCTTCGGAGAAACCTGTCCACATGTCAACGTTCAAGGTCGCTTTGGTTGAATAGCCACCACTTTTCGTGGTAACGATGATAACCCCGTTCGAGGCCCTTGCCCCGTAGATCGCGGCAGCACCGTCTTTCAAAACGTTCATCTGTGTGATATCAGACGGATCAATACTGTTCAGGATGTTTGGATCGTCTGTCTGTACCCCGTCTATAATGTAGAGCGGGTTGGTGTTGTTGGAGGTACCCAAACCACGAATGGTGATCTGTGGTGCTGCACCCGGAGCTCCGTTGCTTATAACGGTAACACCCGATACCCGACCTTGCAGAACTTCTGCGGCGTTCGCCACAGGTTGTTTCAAGGCCTCGTCCATGTCAACTGAGGCAACCGATCCGGTAATGTCTCCCCTTGTTTGAGCAGAATAACCGACTACCACAACCTCTTCGAGCCTGTTTTCGCTTGACGCCAGTGTCATGTTGATCACGTCGTCAGCACCGACAGTGGCGGTCGCCGTAGTCATCCCAATGAAGCTGAATTCCAGTACATCACCTTCATTGGCCTCGATGGAATAATTCCCATCGAAATCAGTAGTGACACCATCATCGGTGCCCTGAACGACGACCGCGGCTCCAGGCAGAGGCCCTTCAGCGTCGGAAACCGTTCCTGTGATCGTCTTCTGGGCTTGAGTAAAGCCACATACGAAGAAAATCCCCAGAATGATTAAACTTTTCATTAATTGTTTTCCCATAATTATAATTATTAATTAATAAATTGATTGTAAGCGGTAAGGTTTTTACTAAAAAACCTCAAAAAAGTCAATTCTCAATCGATTTCGTATTTAGGTATTCGTATTCAGCGTATAATATTAGTCCTTATGAATAGTGTTTACTTAAAAAATTATACTAATGACAGCAATCCTGCAATGAATGACATATTTTTCATTATAAACATGACATTCGTCACAAATCATCAATTTTACTGTTCTTTCAGATTCATCAATTCTATCGATTTGAATTCGATAGGATGGCTCTCACTTTGGAGAGCGATATGACCATAATTCAAAGAACTTCCTTCTTTTTCCTCCAACTCATTATATTCCCCGCCAATCAAGGGCTTTGAATATCTAAGAACTTCTTTCTCATTCACATAATGCACTATGAGTGAATCTCCATAAACCAGCAACTCCAGATCGATCCATTCGTCCCCGTAAAAAGTTTCGGAGTTTGAATTGACGCAGTGCTCTGTGACCAGAGTATCATTCATGACAACATGAGTACCTGGCGAGCATAAATTCGCAGTGGGTCTCAATTCACCTTTTTTGAGTCCTCCCAGAAGCTGCACCTCTACTGAAACCGGGAAATCCTGATCAACTCTCATGCTCTCGGCAGCCTGGGAGTGAATCATCACCCCGCTGTTCTTGGTTGCCCATGCTTCACCACCTTTTGCCTGTGATCCGACAAATCGGTATTTCAACCTCAACCTGTAGCTCGAATACGGTATGTCATAGAACAAATGGCCGAATCGGTTGTCAAATTCATCGTAATCACTGTAGTCCACGACAATTTTACCGTCTTCAACCCGAAATGTATTCGCAAAATTTTCCCCGAGGGGATACCCTTTTATTTTTGCTTTCCAATTGGAGAGATTCTTCCCGTTAAACAACTGGATCCAAACCTCTTCCCCTTTTTGCGATTCCTCAGTTTTACCTGTCTTTTTTCTGCAATTCGTTAGGGAAATTACTATTAGGATGCTAAATATCCAAAACAGTTGCTCCTTCATCGCATATTTTCAATCAAATCAGAGATAAAAGTACACACTAGGAACGCTTTCACTCTAACGTTTTCGTAATCTTTTGAACAATTCTATTAACAATGTCTATAGAAATGGTTCTTAAAATTTTGTGAAAATCAGATCAAAGTTATTACTTTGTGCGTCAAAGATGTTCAAAATATTTCAGTGAAAGCAAATAAACATACCATAGAACCCTATGTAGAAGGAGGTGTTGTGTATCACGCGGATACATGTCTCCCTCTTGTGGATGCAGTTGAGCGGGGCAAAGTCAAATTCAAGGCCCTGGCCAGGTATACCTACCCTGGTGATCGCTTGTCTGATGACACCCTGGGGCTGAGTTCTGTTGGTTATTGGGACGCCAAGGAACCCCAGGATTGGGGCCTCGACTGGCACAGAAACGAAGGTATTGAATTGCATTTTCTCGAATCGGGCTCCATGCCGTATTCACAGGAAAACGAGAGCATCGAACTGGAACCGAACCACCTGACGATTACCAGGCCCTGGGAGGCGCATAAAGTAGGCCAGCCCACCATTGGAATGGGCAAGTTTTATTGGGTCATCATCGACCTGGGCATCAGAAGACCTCACCAGGAATGGGTCTGGCCCGAATGGATCATGTTGACAGCGAGTGATCTCAATCGATTGACAAAGATCCTCCGACAAAATGATCAATGGCTATGGAAGGGGAATGCCAAGATTCGAGAATGCTTTTCCAAAATCGGTCAGGTAGTTGATGAAGACGCCAATGGCAGCCATTCTTCAAAGCTACGCTTGCTCATCAACGAACTTCTTCTATTGGTGCTTGAAGTCATGGATTCAAACAACATGGTCTTCAATGAGGCTCTTACGGATAGCTCGAGGAGCGTCAAGCTCTTTTTGAACGAACTCGAAAAGAAGCTGTCGGAGTCGTGGACGATTGAAAAAATGGCTGAGTCTGCAGGCGTGGGCCTCACCCGGTTCACGTACCATTGCAGACAACTGACCAATACCACTCCCATGAGGTATCTCGGAATGAAAAGGCTCGAGTTGGCGAAGACCCTCCTAATCGACAGTCCGCATCTGAGCGTAGCCGAAGTCGCCTATAGCTGTGGTTTCGCGACCAGTCAATACTTTTCCACCGTTTTCAAGAAGCAGGAGAAATGCACCCCGGTGGAATACCGCAGCCGTATTCTTCAAACTGCGCTTGTGGAATGATTTTGTATAATTTCTTTCACTGAATAAAAATACACACCCAACTCGTCTTTATCTGTTACTTTCACAGAGGATTAGGGTCCATTAAATTTTTCTGTATGATATCTACACGTTCCTTTGGGGCTTTAAGGCTCCTTGCTGGTCTTCTCATAATATTAGGGTTTAGCGGCTGTAACAAAGCCAAGGATTCGAGTTCAACTCCTTCTGCATCAGATTTGGAGACCTCCGTGGAATCGGACCGAAATGAAAGTAAAGATTCGGGTGATGAAAAGTGGTTCAAACTTTCTCTTGCCCAGTGGTCCCTGCA
>JAHEHE010000127.1 GCA_024644725.1 Flavobacteriaceae bacterium
TTTTTGTTATTTTCGTAGTAGAATTGAAATTATTGAATTTAAATCGAATCCTATGAAAAGATTGATTGCAAGTTTCGCACTGGTCTTGAGTTTTTCCTTTTTGATGGCTCAGAACACAACATCCGTTGAACCCCAAACCTCCTGGGAAAATGTAAAGGTAGTTTATGAAGCAAGTGAAGTTGCCGATATGCAGAAAGGAGAGACTCTAAGCTCAACCATCAATACAAGTTTGAATTTTGGAACCAGAGCCAAGTTCAGAGAGAACTGCATGGAGGACCTGAAGAAAGAGGCTGCCGAGAAAGGCTACTCTGTGATTCTGATCAATGAAGAGGCCTCAACGGAAAAAAGATTCAACAAAAGAGGGTTTGAAATTACACTTGTAGGAAAAGGCTACAGAGGCTGATTTACTGCGAATTATCTCGTAAAATTATTTTAACCGGCGCATTTCGCGCCGGTTTTTTTATACTATTCGAGGCATAATGTCGTTAATATAACACAGGAAAGCTATGAATCCTGGCTCACTAAAGAGCTTCACAAAAGAATATTGCTATTTATGAAAAAGACAAATTTCAAGGATATTTTGATCCATTCATTAGAACTGAAAGTTTTTCTTGTCGAACTTGAAAAACTATTGTACCAATTCAATATACAGTTGCCCGAACCCAATCGACTTCCGGCTTCTGAAGAGCAGTCCGAGGAGCATTCCTAGTTTATTCTCTTTACCTTTTCCACCTTCAAGGCGCTCATGACGTCTTCGAACTTATTGACATCCAAAGCCGCAGCGAAATCTGCAGGAATGATGGCTACACGGAATATTACTCCATCGGTAAATACCGGATCCAATGTTCCCAGATCAATCGTTCCATCGAGAAAGAAGCGGATATCAAAAGACGTGTGATCATATCCGTAAAGCAGAATGTCTGTATCAAAGAAAAGGGTTTGAGGAAGCGGCTCCCAAATGTCTGTACCGTTATCAACCGCGGTCAGCACATACGCCACGACCACGTCGCTGTCGAAGACATCAATGCTGGAAGGAAAATCTACAATCGCCTGGTAGTCGTTCGCTTTGTCAAAATCAATTTGGGCCTCGAATATAGAACCGATCAAACCATCGGCTCCATCAACCCCGTCAACCCCATCAAATCCCGGCGGGCCAGGAGGACCAGCGGGTCCTTCGCAGGAAGTCAAACCAAAGCCGAGAACCAACGATCCGGCAATTCCGATAAAAAGTGTAAGGTATTTTCTCATAATTATAATTTAGTTGTTTCAATGGGTTCACCCCAACTGTGAATTGAAATCCACTTTAAGAATAAGATCCACCTTTGAAACGGATTACAGTACCCTCCATTCAAGTATCGGGCCAAAAATTTACATAGATTCATTTGAAAGGGGAATAAAACGCGCTGAAAGATCTGGATCCTCCATATCGTTATCCAGAGGAAACATCGGTCTTTTGATCCTCTGGTAGTCCAGTCTTTCGAGGTCCTGATCAACACCTCCAGGAGTAAGGGCCATGATCCAGTCTCCCCGCATGTCGTACAGCTCGGGCACCAGGTATCCGATTTTCACAACGACGATGTCAGTCTCCCGGGGATTCAGGTCCAAACGGGTAAAATCGGACTCTTTGTGATAAGGTTTTCTCTTTTTGGTCACTATGACGTGAATGCTTCCGACCTGCACCACCACCTCGGTTTCGGCATGTTTGTCACCCTTTTCAATAGCCCTGATGGTGCCTTTGAGCAGCACCGGTGGTGCAAATCGGTCGTCGATTGCGGCTCCTGCAAGGGCTTCAATCTTTCCTCCGACGCCAATTTTTTCTGCCTCAGCCACCAGTTCCGGTCCGGGGATGGAGGCATAAATGAGTGAAGGTCCGTTCTCGTCAGCGAATTCAGGACGTGCAAGTAGCTGCCGGATCGTCCAAGTGACATCACCTGCCCCACCCGCCGTCGGATTGTCTCCCATGTCGCTGATCATAAACGGCTTTTTATCGCTTTTCAGAGCCAGAGCAAGGCTCTCATCGAAGGTTGCCGTCGGGGCGACGAATTCAAACTCATTGCGCACCTCCCAAAAGCTTTTGGCAAGAGCCTCTGCTCCTGATTTGACTTTCTCGCTGTCGTCGCCGGTAACCATGACCACGGCGTGATTTCTTGGTTCATCGGCCCAGGCATAGCCAATCCAGATCGCCGCATCAGTTACGCCTTCAGCTTTTGTGACCGGATCCACCTTGGCATAGAGGCTCTTTCCGGGATCGATACGTGTGCTGGTTTTTTCACCGGGCAATAGAATGGGTACCGGAATCCATGCTTTATAGGCCGGTCTACCCTTCCCATTTTCCAGCCGGTCGAGTAAATTATCCACCGCACGCTTTTTCGATTCAATCGCATCCTCGTGGGGAGCCATCCGGTAACAAGTGATCAGATCACTCTGGTGGGCCAAGCGCTCCGAAACATTGCCGTGAAGGTCCATAGACGTCGAGATCAGGGTCTCAGGACCCACCACTTTACGAACCTTGGCGATAAAGTCTCCCTCAGGGTCATCCAGGCCTTCAACGCTCATGGCACCGTGAATGTCAAGGAACACGCCATCGTAAGGCAAATTCTCCTTTAACAGGTCTGTCGTTTTTTTAACCAGGGACGCATAGGCCTCGCTCGTTACCATTCCCCCTGGGAGGGCATGCCCCTGAAGCGTTGGAAACCATTCCGCTCGGCCGCGATTTAAGGAATCGGCAGCCAAAAATGGGTACTTCCCAAAAACCTCCTCGCCCACGTCAGCGTGAAAAGCATCCTCATGTGTGCGAGCCGGCGAGAATGTACTCGATTCAATGGCAATGCCAGCAATGGCAATACGAGGCAGATCCTTTTCCTGTTTTGCACCTTTCTCGCAGCCTGTAAAAGCAAGCGTGATCATCAAAAGGAATGTCAAATATCTTTTCATGGAATAATTTTTCATAGGAGATTTCTTCAGTGAGCCACTAAAGTTAATTATTCTCTTGTTAACGGAAGTACTCATTTCCAAGCTGGATTTAGAACTGTGGCAATCTTATTGGGTCATTTCCTAACGATCTTTTAACGAGATGCTGTAGACCAGGCGGAGGCTACCGATCCAACCGTCGTGAATGGACGCGGTCTTGGCGATGCGATCGTCTCCAATGCTGATCAGCGGAAGGGTGAAGTCCACCTTCTGATCGGCCTCATACTGTTCATAGCTTCTACCCAACGCATACCCGAATCTACCTTCGAGGAAGAAGTCACCGAAAAGCCTGTACCGGGCGTACAAAGTCTCATCGATGCTTCTTCGATCTATGTAGTCTCCCTCGTAATTCGCATCGCCAAGTCTATAGGTCGTAACCAACCCGAAATGGCTCCATCCGCCATCCAACCTTTCATTGAACTTGTATTTCAGTTTTCCGTAAACAGGAAACATTCCTACCAATGACCACTTCTCACCCAGCTTCCAGTCGAGGTCGATCAGCGGAACCAGGTTGGGTCCGAAGAATTCCTGGTTGAACAGTGCTCCAAATGCTATTCTCAGCTTATCGTTGTAGCGTTTTCCATAGGTCACGATGCCCCCCAGCTGAAAGTGATCTGAATTCACATTTTTGAAATCCGACATGAATCTGGGGGCGAAAATCAATTGAAGCGTCCTGTCCTTTTCAAATTCACGGATCAACCCCGTTCTGAGAATGAGGCCATGAACCCGGATCGGATTCATGATGTCATCTGCCATATCCTCGTCATTGTCGACACCCCAGTAAAAGTAGTTGAGACTCGAATACCATACGCTTTTCTCAGACAGAACGGCGGGTACAACCAGGGAGGCCATCATTCCCGTCTCAGTGCCCTCGCCCTGGTAAATTGAATCGTATGCTGTTGGAAAACCATAACTTCCCGCAAGGGTAAACAGGTCCAATCGGTCCTGGGCTGATATCGTTGACAGCAGCATGAACCCAATAAATGTTAAAATTTTAATTTTCATGTTTACCTTTTTGTTTACCCTTCACTAAAATACATATCCCCCTCTATTTTGAAACTAAGATTTGTTAGTAGTCCCTCGCCTCAACCGGCGGGGGATTTTTTTATTAGCCATTTGACCCGATCAGCAGAAATGAGATAATGCAACGCTACCAGAAGGCCAAAAACTCTCCCAAGCCCGGAAAATCCGAGGTCATAAAGACACCAAACGGCAAAGAAGAAAAAGATCAATTCGAGAAGCAATCGCAATCCGCCTGGAATCGAAACAGGTGCCTTGCCGGAACGGCTCGGGTCATCAGGAACAGCAAAAGTCCCCCATATAACCGCCATGACAAAAGGAATTACAACAGCCAAAACCGTTCCTAGCCAGCCCTCAAAACTCTTCCAGGACCAGATGGCAACAACCGTCAGAACGGCCAGCTCCAAAAGGAATCGAAACAAGAGATTAACGGGGTGTCCTCCCAATTTGAAAAGATTGATCTTCATGA
>JAHEHE010000066.1 GCA_024644725.1 Flavobacteriaceae bacterium
CCCCAGGCTACTCGAAAAATTCCGGAACGAAACTCAATCTGATCCTTGAAGTTTTGGCTGATGTAGTCATAATTGTCATTCTTCATTCGAATCCTTCGACCCGGATTCAGCCCTTTGTATTCCTTGGTTGTGCTCTGTGTCCAGACGACAACTCGATTGGTGGCATCCCTCTCAAATTCCTTGCGAATACCGTTTTCCATACCTCTTCCAAAGCCCAAAAGGACAACGAGAATAAAAATACCGGAAGCAACAGACAGACCTGTCAAAAAGGTCCTCAACTTGTTCTTGTGAATCGTCTCAAAAATTTCCTGCCAGCGGTCAATATCGAACATCGGGGGCTGTGAATAAGATTAAAAATATTATCGAGCTACAATAATAGACGCTGGATGTGGACTTATTGTTACAGAGAGAATAAAAAAAATAATCAACAATCTCAATGAAATCTTACATTTTCAAGACAATAACGGATATCTCAATTCGAAATCGATATTGAACTTTAAATTCTCAAAAATTGTGCGTAAAAATTGCTAAAGTGACAATTGTCATGAATTATGCTCTGGGATGGTCTTAATTTTATACTAAATTAAATATCCCAGTCATGTTAGCTAAGAAGTCAGAGAAAGCGAGCGTCGCGGCCTACAGCAAGATCTTCTTTCAATTGGGTTTAACGCTCTCCCTCATCATCATTTACACAGCAATAGAATGGAGGACATTTGATCGCTCCGTAGACGAACTTGCCTCCCTGAACATTCAGGAGGAAGAAATTATTGACATCCCAATCACAGAGAGAATCCTGGAGGTCAAGCCACCTCCACCTCCACCGCCGGCACCCGAGGTGATCGAAGTGGTTGCAAACGAAAAGGATATCGAGGAGACCATTCTTGAAACAACCGAGACCGACGAGAGTGAATTTGTCGAGGTCGTTGAGATGGACGACATTGAAGAAGTTGTCGAAGAAGAGGAAGTGGAAAAAGATATTCCATTTGCCATTATTGAGGATCCTCCGGTATTCCCAGGTTGCAAGGGATCCAAGGAGGAGAAGAAGAAGTGTTTGCAGGAGAAGATCACGCAGCACGTAGCCAAAAATTACAACACCAATTTGTCAAAAGACCTCGGATTGACACCCGGCAAGAAAAAAGTCTATGTCATTTTCAAGATCAACAAGAATGGTGAGGTTCAGGATACGCGAGCCAGAGGACCCCATGCAAGACTTGAAAAAGAAGCGGTTCGCGTGGTGAACATGCTTCCGACCATGACACCCGGAAAACAGCGAGGTATCCCGGTAGGAGTTTCTTATACCCTGCCCATTACCTTGCACGTTCAAATTTGATTCCATTTAATGTTTAGATTTTAAGTAAGTTTTCATTCAAAAAGGGACCGGCTCGTGCCGGTTCTTTTTTTTTGAGGAATATGGAACATGGCGCGTAATGTCGTGAGAGAAGTCAATAATTTGAGTAAATTTGCACTCGAAAACCATCCTAAAATGAAAAAAGTGTTTCTAATACTTGCGGCAATTCTCTGGGGCAGCCAGTTTGCTTCTGCCCAGGAGATCATTCCTTTTCCAGATCTCAGTGAGCATCAGGACTACAGCAAAAATGGCGGAAAAGCAGAAGATGAGAGAAACTACGCCATATACACTGAAGATTATCAGGACGCACTGAGGGTACTAGACGCGGAGTCAGATCGAATTCTAAGACTGCGAAAAGAAGAAACCGACCCTGAGCTCATCGATCGACACAACAAGGAACTTGAAAAAATCCGTCTCAAGAAAATGGCGCTTCTATCTGAGGCTGACCTGGTCGAGGATCTCCAGAAATTCTACTAAAATTGATTACTTTTTGGGTTCAAAGCTCTCTGCGACTTGTATTAAATAACGAGTGCCGTACCAGCGATTCTAATTATTCTTTTTCAGGAACTGGAGATTGATACCAGTGAACAGCTGAAACTGGGGCTGGGTTCCTTTAGTCAGTATGGAGTACTGAGGTTCGATAAACAAATTGAAAACTGTTCTGTCGACTTTGACCACCTTGCCAATACCCAGGGCAATTGGCACGTGAAAGGTCTCGTTCTCAAAATCGAATACCCAGATCGGTGCTCCTCGGAGGTAGGTTCCTTTGCCCAATTGCCAGAAATAGAACGGTTGAAAAGCTCCAAGATTCGTATCATTTCGATCACTCTCCCCGGCAAAGGAGGTTTGCCAGGTAATGAGACTGCCAAACTGAAATGTTGGAGAATTGGCAATAAAGGCGACAAAGGCGAAACCAGCTTGCCATTTCCCGGAACCCAGAATGGCTTCTGACGCTGTAGGCGCAACAAGAAGGGGTCCTACACCCATTGTTTTGTTGCTTTCGGAGACAAAATTATAAGAAAGAAAAGCATTTACATCTCCAAGGCCGCTGGTAGAGCTCACGCCTCCAAACCGATCGGGTAGGGCTACAGTGCTTATGGGCATAGAGATTCGCATGAGCAGTTTACCGCCTGCCATGGGTTTGGCAAAGCGTATCCAGGCGTTGTTCAAATAGGCATCACTCGAAGCATCCGAAAGCTTGGGAACGTAGTAATTGTGAAAATTCAACGCCGTCATGTCGGCCAGTGGGTTGTTGGCCTTCTTCATGGTTTCTTCGGCAGATTCCTGAGCATAGCTCAATGCTCCCAGGAAGCTCAACAGGATCAGGGGAATTATTTTTAGTCTCATTCAATTGACTTTTTTGATCATCTAACTCATGTCGAATTTAAACAATATTCGCATGCAGTCCGACTTCGAATTAGAATACATTATTTTATTTTGTCTAACTTTTTGATTTTTTTATTAAACATTTAGTATCTTTGCCTATCTATCACAATGATTTACTGAAGTATGCTTTTGAATACGACTTACAAGAACGACGAGCATGAGTTGATTATGCAGGACCTTGTTGGCAAGCCCTTCTCCCTTAAGAAAAAACTGATTCTTAGAGGAGTCGGCTCGGGTCGGATGGTGATAGATGAAGCCAGCCCCAAACTTGAACGAACCTTGCTCAACGGACCGGATCTGAATTATGCAAACCTCGAGCTCCGTCCCAAGGGCATTCTCGTTCGTATCACACGGCGCCTGGACAATTTCACCTGGATCATCCCCTATTATCATCTGCATATTTACAGAACTTCTGGCCTCAGTCTGCACGGGCAGGGCCAGTTCCTGCATTTCAGGGAAAACCAGATGCTGCAAAACAACAAATCCTTTTTCAAAAAGCTCAGTAACCTGAAGCTCGACTTCATGAAAGACTATTACCTGATAAATCCGTAAACCATGAAAATAACAACAATTTTAACCATCACTGTCACCCTCGGCATCTTCTATCTTCTGTCAAGCTTCGAACAAAAACGCATCATGGAGAACACACGAAAAGCTGAAGCTGTTTTAATGTCCAAAAGTGGCAGCAAGGTTTCTGGCAAGGTATCTTTTTCCGAACGTGATGGGGTGGTGACCATGAAGGCGATGGTCCGAGGGGCCTCTCCTGGGGATCACGCGATACATATACATGTGCAAGGCGATTGCTCGGCTGAAGATGGCAGTTCGGCCGGCGGACACTGGAATCCAACTGGAGAAGACCATGGCGAGTGGAACAGTGATTCTTTTCACAGAGGAGATATTGGCAACATTGAGGTTGGAAAAGATGGGGAGGGCCGCATTTCCAGAACCACTGAATTGTGGTGCATAGGATGTGAGGATCCGAAAAAAGATATTCTCGGAAAAGCCATAATCATTCATGCAGGAATAGACGATTTTTCCACTCAGCCTTCCGGAGCTGCCGGAGCCCGAATCGGATGTGGAGTCATTGAAGACAAACGATTCTAGGATTGAATCTTCTTTTCGCGATTGAGTCTGACCATTTGGATGAATCGTATGATAAAAATTATTTTCAATCCCAAGCCAAGGATGATCAGGTAGATCGGATTCAAAATGAAAGGCTTTGCTCTTAGATACAGTCCGCCGAGAAACAAGGTCAGCCCAATGAACAAGAGCCACAATTCTTTCCCGGGTCGGTAGAGACCACTTCGTATCGCCTGAATGATGTAATAGGTTTTCAATGCAACACCCAAAAGAATGAGAAACAATCCTATCGCTGGGTAGCCGCTTAGTTTTCTCAGCAAAATCCCGAAGATCAGAAACCCAATCCCGGCAAACAAAACTGGTTTTTTAGGTGGATCAGCTATCATATATTGCCTTGAGCTCGGCTATTCTCTTTTCCTTTTCGGGCTGCCTGTTTTCAATGGCGAAGGTTGTATGGTAGTTGTGAGCCTCCAAAAAACCTATTTGCAAGGCGTTCCATTCTTCTTCGGTTTCAATCTTACCCAATGACTTCAACTCCTGAAACAACGTGTTTGATATGGGATAGTAGTCATCTCTCCCCAGGTAGTCCAGATCTGCATCGCAGATGATTTTCTCCAGTTCGGTTTCAGGTTTCTGCGGAATTTTCGTTGCCATGATCAGGCGTTCCACGGTTTTAATCTCCTCCGGACTGTATCCAAAATCAGGAAGAACCTTTTCAGCCAAAATAGCCCCGTTTCTTTCGTGATCGTCTGAGGAACGCGTGAATCCAAAATCATGAAAAAGGACCCCGGTTCTCAATAGCTGGGCATCCCTTTCTTCGATGCTCTCACGTTCAATGTAAGCATTGCAAACATCCATTACATCAAGAGTATGATGCGTCCCGTGGTAGGTTAAATCTCCAGGCAATTGCTCATCGAGCAAGTCGAGAATTCTTTCTTTGAGCTTTTTGTATTCAATCATTATAACAAATCGCGTTCACAATCTTATGATCCAAAGACCGATCAACATCAATATAAAAACGAAACTAAGTCCAAAATATTTAATCGAATTGTGAACAGCCTTGAATTTTTCGTCTATAATCTTGCTCTCCACGTGAATCTGATGACTTAATTGCTCACATAATTTGTCGTTGTCCTCACAGATTTCCATCAAAGTCTTTGAATAGTCCTCAACGGAATCGAAAGACCTGACAGCGTCCTGGAAGAAAAACACATTCGTGTCGTATTTGGTCTCAATCTGAGGCTTGAAGCATTTGAAACAATAGTATATGGACAAAACCACAAAGACCATCCATATGGCCGCAAGCACGAAAAACGCTGTGCTTTGAGCAAAAACCGACTGCAGGTAATCCATGCGGTCCACAAAAAGACCCAGGATCAAACTGTGAAAAGAAAAGATCACACCGGCTTTTACTTCGGCCGCGCGGATCAACTTTTCCATGCGTTCCAGCTGTTCCCAATAATTATTAGAGTCTTGTGGAATTTTCTCTGTATTCATACCTCAAGTGCATCACTGTTCCGGTAAATATAAAAAATTAATCCGTGTATAGACAAAAGGTCAACTTCGAACTCCTGTCAGTTTCTTGGAAATCCATGAGGATTGCGGTACAGGGAAACCACCCGGTCATTCAAATCCTGTTCATTTCGAAAATTGCGCAGGGGCATGTTGTCTCGCATGCGTATGACCTCTTCCAGGGAGAGTATGCTGGGTTCTTTGAAGATGATCCAGTCTACGTTCTCCGTACAAGGCGGTGTCGTAAGTGAGCCACTATAGGAGTAGTAATCTTTGTTATTTGGAAAAATCGTGGTGAGATCCAGAGCCTTGTTTATCACTTTCTCTTCACCCTCCTTCAGGGGAAGAAAGCTTTCCAGACGCTCAAGAGTCTCGCTTTCCCGGCCTTCAATGCCGAATATCGCGAGTACCATGAACCGATCCTTTTCTTTGCTCTGGTGCACCAGGTGAATTTCTATGGGATATCGTATGCCATTGACCGTATGTTCCGATGGAGTATGGAAATGAATCTGCACCAGGTCATAATGAACATCCCTGCTGCATATCGAATCCCCACGGTCAAAATCGAACTGTATCGTGTGCCCGTTGTTCCTAACCCGGGTCAAAATGGTCTTCGGGGAATAGAAAAGGGTATTGTGAGCCGTATCACCTGCCTTCTCGACAACATTCAGGTCAATAATGTTCACCGGAGATTGCCTCTTACCCAGGCAGTCGGAGTTCTTTTCGAGTTCTGCCCAATGCTCAGGTGAAGTCTCCCCCGCATAACTCCATTCATCAGAAGCATGATCCATTGCATCGGAATGACCAGCTTTCTCCTTACTGCAGGAAAAATGAAGTACAGCGAATAAAATACCTACTGCGCCGAGAAATCTTTTGAATGACATTTTCTTCTATGATTATATCAAAGTTATTCAGGTAAACCGAATTAATACATGACAAATATCAAACTTTCCCAAAAGAAGAGTCAGATCGACAAAACGAATGTATCATAAAGTCTCGGAACGACAGGATCCCAGGAATAAGAATCTTTGAGTTTTACCCGTAACGCATCGATAGCGGTTGGCTCTCCGTGGACAAGAAACACATTCTCCGGAGTTCCCTCTACATGGCTCAACCAATCGAGCAGATCCTTTTGATCCCCATGAGCCGACAGGCTCTCAATATGATGAATGTCGGCCTTTACGGGATAATACCTGCCTCTTATCTTAATCTCATGTGCCCCATCGAGCAACTGTCTCCCACGTGTGCCTTCGGCCTGGTAGCCCACCAAGAGGACAAATGTATTTTCCTGATCTATGTATTGTTGCATATACGTGAGAACTCTGCCACCGGTCACCATGCCGCTTCCTGCGACCACCACCTTGGCACGGGTATCGTCAATGGCCTCCCAGGTTTCTCGATAAGAGGTGATCAGACGCATATGGTTACTGGCCGCATTGAGCTCTGTCATGGGTAATTTGTGCCAGTCCGGAAATTTTCGGAAAAGATTCAGGACATTGTTTCCCATGGGGCTGTCTATGTAAATGGGCAGACCCGGGATTCTGTTTCGCTTGTAAAGTTTCCACAGAATGTTCATCACCACCTGGAGACGCTCTACAGCAAATGTCGGAATAATGAGGGTTCCGCGGCTGTGAATGCATTTGGTGATCAGTTCGGTGAGAAGGTCCTCAATGTTGTCGGGAGGATGCAACTTGTTCCCATAGGTACTTTCGAGGATAATGTAATCAGCCCGTTCAGGTTTCTCCGGATCTTCGAGCAAAATATCATTTTTTCTACCGATGTCACCCGAAAAAACAATTCGTTTCTGATCAATTTCCAACTCAATGAAACAGGCTCCCAAAATATGCCCGTTGTACCTCATCCTGCATCTTATTGAGTCTGAGAGGTCAATCCAATCGTCTCTTTCACAAAGTGTAAATTGCTGCAATACTTTGTCAACCTCATCCATCGAATAGAACGGCAAGGCCGGATGATGCCTCGAATACCCTTCCTGGTTTGCCTTTTTAGCTTCTTCCAGGTGAATTTTTGCGCTGTCCCGTAAGATGATTTCAGCAATTTCAAGGGTTGGCGCAGTTCCGATCACAGAACCTCTGAATCCCTGTTTAAAGAGCCTGGGCAGATACCCTACGTGATCCAAATGACCATGTGTCAATAACACAAAGTCTATTTTACCCGCATCAAAAGGAATGGATTTCCAATTTAGAAGACGAAGTTCCTTCAAACCCTGAAACATGCCACAATCGACCAGGATATTAACCTCATCCGTTTCAACCAGGATTTTCGATCCCGTCACAGTTGAGGCAGCACCAAAAAAATGCAGAGTTGCATTTTTCATATCCAATAATTATGAAGAAGAACCTGACTATTTGAAATTCACATCATATCCGAAAATCGGAAACTCTAAACCGACGATAAACCTATACCTTGAAAAACTTGCTGAGGACGGATCTTCATTGAAAGGTGGCGGATTCGGATCCGGATCCGGATCCGGGAAATCAACGGGACGTTCAAAATCCGTGGTGGCTGATGAATAAGTGCCTCCAACTGTGATGTTGACCCGGTTCAGTTTGATATCAAAGCCTAACCCATAATGAAAATAATCCGCAGAAATATTTACATCAGTATCTCGTTCCCCGACCAAATCAAAAATAGTTGCATTAGAAACCAGTGGAGTAAAATCCGTTGTGAAACTGGCAAAGAGATCAAACTTTTCACTCAGATAAAACTCCGCTCCCACACCAAAATTCAGTACTGACCTAAGTTCTTCTTTAAAAATGATCTCTTCAGGTTCACCTGTTCCATCATCGATGATTGGAATCACCAAACGATCGTATTCACTTACAGCGGCATGCCAGTCCGCCTTGAGGTGGATGGTATTCTTCTTCCAGGGAATACCCACACCAAATGAAATTCCCAAGGGTTGTTTTCGATTTGACTCCAACCCATTCAATTGGCCAAAATCATAGATGTCATCTCCATTTCCAAAGCCGGATAAGAATTCAGCATAGCTCACCTTACCGCTTTTAACCAATTCCAGATAGGGCATATCAACATTAAGACCGATATCAAATTTCTTCAACTTCCAGGCCAATCCCACTTTCCAGAAAATACCGTACGAAGTCTGTCCGAATCTTATCTCATTGTTGTAAAAGTCAACATCATCTACCTCGTCAAGAGTGGCCAACCTCAAATCGTATTTGCCTTTATAATTAAAAACGGATACGAAAGTTGATACTCCTATACTGAAATTCTCTTTCAGTTTCGTGCCCCAGGTAAATCCGAACCATTCGTCCCGAACCGTATTATTCAATTCCAAACTTGATGCAATTCTCTCTATGTCCTCCGACTCATCAATCAAATCCCCTTCTGTTCTTTCGTTGCGAGCATCAATTGACAGCGAATTTCTTTGCTTAGACAAAAAAGCATAGGCAAATTTGTGCTTTTCTGACTTTCCAAGCTTAAATGTCCCGGCCAACAAACTGGGTACGCCTTCAAATTTTGAATCCGATAGTTCTCTGTCTCGGCCAAAGACGTTCTTGAGCTTTAACGAACTGACCTGATAGGCTTTGGCATTAATTGAAAATATCGGATCATCAATGAGAGCAATGCGGGCCGGATTGTAATAGGTCAGACCAAGATCATCAACGCTTCCCGTAACGTTTCCGCTTAAAAGCAAGGACCTGTTCCCAAAATTCTCCTGGTTGTAATAACCCTGAGCTATCAGCATAAAAGGAGTTAGGATCAATAAAACGATGAATAAATAGTTCTGTTTCATCATCGATATGAATTTGAGTATCTTAAAAGTACGTTTTTTTGAAATTAAATCCATCCATGTTCATTCAATTTATTTGAAATTCTACTCTTCTCAATTCAAATGCGTGAAATCCGTTTTTAGTGATAGTTCAATTAACACGTTATTCCGAAACCATAAAATCCTTATCTTAGTGGAATATTGAAAATTTCTTAGACGAGTTTAGAAATTAAATGTTCAATCTTAAACCCACTCAATGAAAACTAAACTTACTTTAATTGCACTTTTTTTAGTCACATTCAGCTTTGGTACCTATGCACAAAAAGATGTCTCTGACAAGTCCCAAGAGGCCATTGCTGAGATCAAGAAAACCAATGACAAAATCACTAAATACTTCAATACCGCTTATGGATACGCTGTATTTCCTGCGATCGGAAAAGGAGGCCTTGGTGTAGGCGGAGCTACGGGTAACGGAACCATTTACAAAGGTGGAGCCGTTGTCGGAGACTGCAAAATGACCCAGTTATCTGTTGGATTCCAGGCGGGAGGGCAGGCCTATTCTGAAGTGATTTTCTTTAAAGACGCCGAAGCTTTCAATCGCTTTACTGGTGACAAATTCGAATTTGCGGCACAGGCATCAGCCGTTGCCGTAACAGCCGGAGCTTCTTTTGATGTAGATTATCGAGACGGAATTTTGATTTTTACGCACGCCAAAGGAGGTCTGATGTATGAGGCTTCTGTGGGCGGACAGAAATTCAAAACCGAGATGAGATAAAGAATCGTTTTTTCGACAAGAAAAATTTAACAACCCGGCTAATTGCCGGGTTTTTTTCTATCGGACCAGAGGTTCCAACACCGACCAGACATTGGAGGCCACGATTATCTGTCCTTTTGCGGTCGGATGAATCCCGTCTCTTTGATTTAGCTCAGGATTTCCGGCTACCCCATCCAGCAAAAAAGGAATCAGGGCGATGTCATTTGTTTGAGCCAGCTCCGGAAAAATAGTTCTGAACTCAGCGGTGTATTCTGGGCCCATGTTCGGTGGAATCTGCATTCCGGCGAGAACAATTTCAACTTCAGGATTCTTCTTTCTCACTTTATTGATGATTGACTGCAGGTTGGCACGAGTTTCTGCCAGGGGAATTCCACGGAGCCCGTCATTAGCTCCTAATTCGAGCACGAATACATCGGGTTGCTGATTCAAAACCCAGTCTACCCGGCTGTCTCCTCCCGAGGTTGTCTCACCACTCAATCCTGCATTGATCACATTGTATTTTAGTCCGAGGGAATCCAGCTTATTCTGAATCAGGGCGGGGAAAGCCTCCCTTGGGTCCAAACCGTAGCCTGCAGTCAAACTATTCCCAAAAAAAACAACGGTCTTTACCTCAGTTCTTTTTTTCTTATTCTGCTCGGTCGTATTCTCAGTCTCCAATGCTTTTGAAG
This sequence comes from Flavobacteriaceae bacterium, assembly GCA_024644725.1. GTDB lineage: Bacteria > Bacteroidota > Bacteroidia > Flavobacteriales > Flavobacteriaceae > Lutimonas. The sequence continues at coordinate 10,521 of JAHEHE010000066.1, forward strand.
AATCTTCATCCTTGACTTTTTCTCTGGGCTGGCAGGCGAGCATGGAAAACGCCAGGAACAAATAACAAAATTTTAACAAGTGGCTCATGTAAGGAAGAAATTGAAGCGCGTCATTTTCCGTATCTTTCGGCTTCGCAAAAAAACGTGCGTTTATGGCAAATATATTAAATGTGTCCAATTTGGAGAAGCATTACAACAGTGGCTCCAAAGATCTTACAGTACTCGACGGAGTCTCCTTTGAAATCGAGTCAGGTGAGACCTTCTCCATCGTCGGCCCATCAGGCAGCGGGAAGACAACCCTTCTCGGTCTATGCGCAGGTTTGGATCAGTCGGATACAGGCACGATTGAGTTGTGCGGGGAGAATCTTATGAAATTGACCGAGGATGAGAGGGCTCTGCTTAGAAACAGAAAAGTAGGATTCATCTTTCAGGACTTTCAGCTTCTACCCACTCTGACCGCATTGGAAAACGTCAGTGTGCCGATGGAGCTTCAAGGCATAAAAGATCCTACATCAAAAGCACTGTCCCTTCTCGAAAAGGTAGGACTTGTTGACCGCTCGGATCACTATCCTTCCCAGCTTTCTGGTGGAGAGCAGCAACGCGTGGCCTTGGCGAGGGCCTTCTCGAATGAGCCGGACATCCTCTTTGCGGATGAGCCCACCGGCAATCTGGACGCTGAAACAAGCGAAAAAGTCGAACGTCTTCTATTTGACCTGAACAAGGAACTCGGAACAACACTTGTGATGGTAACACACGACATGGAACTCGCCAACAAGACGCAAAGAATGCTTCGACTTAAAAATGGCAAGGTCTGGAAAGAAGAAAGCAAACTTTGACGCATGTTGCCGGTGGATACTCCAATATGAGGAATAAGAATAACATACAATTGTCGTGGCTGATGAAGATGGCCTGGAGAGACAGCAAGGCCAGCTACAAAAAACTGAGCCTGTTCATGGCGTCGATCGTACTTGGCATTGCAGCAGTGGTATCCGTGGAATCTTTCAGCGACAACTTGCAATACAATATCGACCTGCAGTCAAAATCTCTGATGGGTGCCGATTATGTAATCGATTCAAGGCATAAAGCGAACCCACGCGTACAGTCCATCATAGACTCATTGGGTGGAGCTGATGCCATGGAGGTGAATTTTTCATCCATGTGTCTCTTTCCCAAGAACGAGCAGACCAAATTCGTACGAATCGTTGGAATGCAGGGTCCTTTTCCATTTTACGGAACACTTGAAACAGAGCCGGAGTCAGCCGGCAGGTCGTATCAGGAGACAGGTGGTGCCCTGGTTGACGCGACCGTCATGATCCAGTTCGGCATACAGGTGGGAGACAGCATAAAGGTAGGAGAGGTGACTTTCCCGATCGCGGGTGCTCTGAAATCAGCACCGGGAAGCGGTGGTTTTAACAGTGCAATTGCGCCTGCTGTTTACCTCCCTTATGACCAGATCGAGAAAACCGGATTGATTCAAACCGGGAGCCGGCTGGAATACCAGTATTATTTCGTCGCCGAACCGGAAACCGATCTAGCAAAGCTCAATGACAAGCTCGATCCAATTCTGGATGCTGAAGAGGCAGACATGGATACCCATGAGGACACGAGTCAAAGAATTGGGAGCCGGTATGACAATTTTATCGTGTTTTTGAACCTTGTTGCCTTCGTGGCCCTGCTTTTGGGCTGTATCGGAATCGCAAGCTCAGTACACATCTACATCAAAGAGAAACTGAAGACCGTAGCCATTTTAAAATGCCTGGGAGCCACCCGGAAACAGACTTTCATTCTATTCCTGCTGCAAATCGTGGGAATGGGACTGGCAGGAGGCATACTGGGGTCCGTATTCGGATTTTTACTTCAGGAATCCTTTCCGGTGCTCTTTGCCGACTTGCTGCCCTTTGAAGTAGAGACTCAGATAAGCCCCGAGTTTTTCCTTATGGGACTCCTGCTGGGCATTCTGATGTCGGTTCTTTTTGCCCTGATTCCGTTGCTTAGCACCTGGTATGTGTCTCCTCTTCGCGTTCTTCGGATCGCCAACGATGACGATCAAAAATCCAAAAGAGCCATATCGCTGGTATCTTTGTTGATTTTCGGCTTTGTACTTGTATTTTCCTTCTGGATTCTTCAGAACTGGAAATATGCGGTGTTCTTTTTGTTGGGGATGCTGGTCACTTTCGGAATTTTAACCGGCGTTTCCGCACTTTTTGTAAAAGCCATAAAAGCCTTCTTCCCCAGCTCCTGGGGTTTTTGCTCGAGGCAAAGTCTTTTGAACCTGTTCAGGCCCCAGAACCAGACTTTGGTGCTGATACTAACCATCGGGGTGGGTACATTCTTGATCAGCACCCTTTATTTCACGAAAGACATGCTCCTTTCCAAGCTCTCTTTCGATACCAGTGGCAACACACCAAACATAATTCTTCTGGATGTTCAGACCGATCAAAAAGAAGCCGTGGCTGCAAGCCTCGACAAAGTCATTGACAATATACCGATTGTAACCATGCGCGTCCACAGCATCAACGGACGGTTGTCCAATGACATTCGAAAAGACACAGCTTCTGGGATCAACGAGTGGATGCTAAATCATGAGTTTCGGGTAACCTACAGGGATTCCCTCATTTCATCCGAGGAGATCGTAAACGGGGAATGGATCCCTCAGCAGGAATTCGATCCTGAGGTTCCGGTTGACATCTCGGTATCCGAAAGCGTAGCGCGTGACGGTAATGTGACTGTTGGTGACAGCCTGACCTTCAATGTGCAGGGCGTTTTGATGAAAACCCGTGTATCAAGTATCAGGGCGGTTGATTGGGGACGTATGCAACCCAATTTTTCCTTGCTGTTCCCCAAGGGCATACTTGAAAATGCCCCTCAGTTCAATGTTTTGACAACCAATACCCCAGACGACCAAAGCTCGGCGCGTCTGCAGTCAGAGCTCGTTGCAAAATTCCCCAACATCTCCATCCTCGATATGAGACAGATGCTGCGTTTGATCGACCAGGTGCTCACAAAAATTTCCTGGGTGATTAATTTCATGGCCATTTTCAGCATCATCACCGGTATCATAGTTTTGATTGGAGCCATCCGCAACAGCAAGTTCCAGCGCATACGTGAAAATGTCCTGTTAAGAACCATTGGAGCGACCAACAAACAGATTATCAAGATAGTATCCCTGGAATATATCTATTTGGGTGTCCTGGGCAGCCTCAGTGGAATTCTTCTCTCCCTGCTCAGCAGCCAGATTCTGGCCTGGTCGGTTTTCGACATGGCTTTTGTGCCCTCTGGTTTTCCGTTTCTGGTATTGTTCCCGGGAATCACGCTGTTGGTTTTGCTCGTGGGCCTGGGAAACAGTCGTAGCGTGTTGAACAGTCCTCCTCTGCAGGTCCTTCGGAAGGAAGCAGAATAGTTGAATTCATAGTCGTCTGTTTTTGAACGAAATGCGGTTCTCATTGAAAAAATGATTACCTTAACTGATCCAAACTCAAAAATCAACGACCATGAAAAAACAGACCTATGCGAATCATCGACGATTCGTTCCACTCTTCCACTATGTTGGCTTCATAGCCTTGCTGTTATTGTTGGTTGGATCGATCGTAAACCTGGTCAAGTCATCCCACGACAATCTCTATTCGGCTTCCCTGATTGTTCTCATTTCGGTATTGCTTATCCTCGCTACTTTGTTTGCCAGGGGTTTTGCCCTGAAGGCCCAGGATCGGGCGATTGT
>JAHEHE010000128.1 GCA_024644725.1 Flavobacteriaceae bacterium
GCGTAGCTGTTTTGCAATCGATATGCTCTGCCGGCCATCCTTCTACCTGTTCGAATTTTTTAGATTTTTCGTTAAAATCAAAGCGGTTGATTCCTCCGGGGGTGTCGTTTTCATCAAATGGGTCAGTATAGTTGTAGGTATTGCCAATAATCAAACTGTTTCGATACGCCACGACAGAGTTTTCACAAGCGCTTTGACCGGGTTGAAATAATTTATGCCGACCCACAAGCGACCCATCCTCCTGAGAAAAGATATTCAGGTTGATTTGACTCTCATCGTTATCCGCGATGATGACGAATCTGTCGTCCATGAGTGTTGGTGTTGTTCCGCTTCCATCATTCAACTGACCTTTCTTTTGTGTTCTATCATTAGGATACATTAAATCATCACTGTCATTGAAAGTCTTTTCCCATTTGGGATCCATTTCAATTTTTTTTGTCTGGTCATTAAACCTCAACTTATATAGGCCGATATTCGAAACGATATAAACTCCATCCGGACCTATGGCAAAGGAGTTCTGAATCTCTTCCCTGGACTCCGGGTCAATCATAAAGAACTCACGAAACTTTTTTCTGTATTCTTTGTCATCCATTCCTTCCCGATAGAATTCCAGGTCTTCTTTCTTAGCGTATTCTTTGCCGAACCAGGTTTTGACTTTTTTCATCAATCCAAATTCACCGATCAGATGAGAATATGTTTTAGGACATGCCCCCTCTGTTTGATAGGAGCCTGGTTTATGATTTTTGAGATCGATAACCCCAATGATACCCAGCTTTGAAGTGTACCAAATATTTCCATCGGCGTCAGGCATTACAGCCGTCAGTTTATTGCCTCCTTCTTTGTCTGAAAGTCCTTCATGGATGAGATCTCCATTTTTGATCTCCTCCAGGATCTCGTATGAAACCATACTCTTTCTGTCGAATTTTCGATTTTTGATCGGGATATAGAAGATTCGATAGTCTGGTCCTGGAATGATCACTTCATTCTCTTTTGACAGAAAAAAATAGGCACCTCCTGAGGTGTCTCTGAACAAGGCTTTACGGGCCTTTTTACTGGCGAGTTCCATAGCTTTGTTTCCTCGACCGGGGATAGGCATCGCATCGATCAGCTTCAGTTCATCTTCAATATCTATTAGAAGGAGCGTCGTATTGGCCCTTCCAAAAGATAGAGTTACCATGGTCTTCTCATCCAGAAAGGCAAAAGAGGGGCACATACCTGAAAATTCCGGGCCCTTCTCTTTGACTTGAAAGTACTGTACTCTCGGGTTTTCTGGAACAGGACCTTGCATGTTGCTTATGTCGGAAGCATAAGAGTCTTCATGCATAGCACTGGGCACATTGTCTTTCATGAAAGGATGATTCCATTTAGGCAATGGATCAAGTGACATGGGATAGATTGTATCCCCTTGATTATACTCAATCCATTGGGGATACCAGGCTGATTCGATCTCTGCGAAACGCGGACTCACCTGAAAATCAACAGAATCGACGGTCAGAGGGACACAGTACTGGCCGTAAATCAAAGGGATAGATGAGAGAACGAAAAAGAAATGAATCACGTTTATTAGAAAAATGCTTTTTTTCATAGGATCGAAAAATTGAAATTGGAGATACTCACATTGTGCTGAGCCCTGACTATCAAAGTTATGGTACATTTCAATTATTTATATTGACCTTTATCATGTTCGTAATTGATCTAGGTCAATACTTTTTAGCCAAAAGAACCATAGGTTCGCGAGAAAATTTGGAAATTAGTTTTGAATAGATTCTAAGAGTTTCGTTTTAACTTGAACAGTTAAAGTGATTCTTAGGGCAGGAATGAGAAGTAAAGCCCTCAAAGAAGACATCGGTATTGTGGCAGACCTTTCAGAATCAGTTGGGATTCTAAAGAATCAATAAATTGTTGAAAATACGTTCAATACCCCAATAAATAGCAATCGTACCTGCCACGTACATACTGACTCTTGTAAACAATATCTGTTTCTTCTCGCGCAGTCGATACAATTGCAATAATTTGTAAGCCGCTAAGGCTAAAAGAGCAAAAAAGATTTGGCCCGATTCAATCTTGAATATCCCGAAGCAATGGCTATCGTTGACAACCCCACAGCGACAATAACGAAGCCAATTTCCGGTTTGAAATCTTATGATTTTCTAAACCCTCCTTCCGAGCTACTTTTCATGAATTGTCAATACTATTGATCAATATAGTTTACTCTCATCTCTTCAATGGTGCCATTTAATTTGAAAGGAGCATTGTCGAAATAATCCACGGACACCGGAGAGCCCAGATCCATGCCGATGTCCAGGCAATCATTGGCTGTGAAGCCCAGGGGAACACTTACGGGAACCCTCCCTGCAGCTACCTCTTTTCCGTTCATCTTTATGACAATGTCCAATGGTCCTGCCGGCCTTTTCTCTGCATACTTGGTAATGACCTCTATTGTTGCCTTTCCCGGAGAGATCCTGTTCTTTGCTCTGATAGGGGTGCGGGAGATCTCGAACATGTTGTATTCGTATGAGAGAATACCTTCGTGCACATACAAGCTCAGTCCTGCTGAAAACCATTGGCAACGCGCGGAGGGGAGATATTCAAAATATCATAGATGGTTGGCACAACGTCATTCACGTGGTGGAACTGTTTTCTCGGGTGCTTATCAATTGCCATTGATATCAATGACAAAGCTATATCAGAGACATCAATCATTAAAAGAAAAGGAATTACAATCTAATCAAGGAAAGAAATAATCTTATAATATCAACCATATTGTCAACCCAAAAAATAAAGCCCTGTAAATAAAATACTTACAAGGCTTTCTGTGGAGATGGAGGGATTAGCTTCGCTGGGCCCTAGTGACTCCAGTCCTGCAGATAAAATCTGAAATTGCTTGTCAGCAATTGTACATCTTCTCACAAAAAAAACCGCTCAAGTGAACTTGGCGGTTTTTTTTATGCGAATCTGTGTTTTACAGATTTTAACTGATCGTGGAGATGGAGGGACTCGAACCCTCGTCCAAACAAGCAACCTAAATACTTTCTACATGTTTAGTTTTTATTTGATTTTCGTCAGGAAGCCGACTAAAAACAATCTACTTCAGGCTTAGTTTCTTAAATTTCGAGAGGCTGCCGAAACTTCAGCTTCTCTAGGTTTACTTTTACGATGCCTCTAAACAGAACGCCATAAACCAGGGCTTTCTAGAGACATTTAGCTTTTCCGCCTTGCGGAACTAGGCTCGATCCTACTGTGATTCAGATTAAGCAGCTAAAGCGTAATTATCTTCGCCGTTTATAATTTGAAATCGATTTTACGAGTGCAATTTCATGGCTCGACATGCTTATACTCAGACTGATCTCGCTGTCAAAACCAGTCATCCCCATATTTTAAAGAACGTAACCCGGCAAATGTATTAAAATTCGGGCGATTTCTTGTGCATTTCTGCTTTTCCGAATACCTTAGCGCAAAGACCGTACCAAATGAAATTTGCCCTAATTCGTGAAAGAAAGAATCCGCCTGACAGAAGGGTGGTACTCACCCCCGGTGCCTGTAAGGAACTGCTCGCAACTTATCCGGAAATGGAGATTGCAGCTGAGTCAAGCCCGAACAGGACCTTTGCCGATCAGGAATATCGAGAAATGGGAATAACCGTGACCGAGGACGTCTCTGATGCGGAGGTGATGCTAGGGGTCAAGGAAGTTCCGATTGAGGCCCTGATCCCTGACAAGAAATACTTTTTCTTTTCGCATACCATAAAGGAGCAACCCTATAACCGGGACCTGCTAAGGGCAATTTTGAACAAGAATATCGAGCTTTACGATCATGAGGTGATTACAGATGCCCGGGAAATCCGACTGGTGGCCTTTGGGCGCTATGCGGGCATCGTGGGTGCTTACAATGGAATCCGAACTTATGGCCTGAAGACGCGAGCCTTTGATCTGCCTAAAGCCGAGACCCTAAAAGATCAGAAGGAGCTCATCTCAGAGCTTAAGAAGGTCAAATTGCCGGCGATTAAGATCGTTCTGACTGGCAAGGGAAGGGTGAGCAACGGGGCCAAGGAGATGCTTGACGGTATGGGCGTCAAGGAGGTTGACTTTGAAACCTACCTCAGTGAGGATTTTGAGGAGGCTGTTTACACCCAGATCGACGTTTTGGAATACAACCGTCGCAAGGATGGACGGGTCATTGACATGTATGATTTCTTTGATCACCCGGAGGAATACGAGGGTGACTTTTTCCGGTTTGCAGCGGTAAGTGACATCTACATAGCCGGTCATTTTTACGCCTCGGGAGCTCCTTACATCTATACACGGGAGGATGCGAAATCCAGGGATTTTAAAATCTCAGTGGTAGCCGACATAAGCTGTGACATCGATGGCCCTGTGGCTTCAACGCTGAGGGCTTCCACCATAGCGGA
>JAHEHE010000129.1 GCA_024644725.1 Flavobacteriaceae bacterium
CACTATGAAGCCTTTTATCCTAACCTTTACCTTATTCGCCTTTCTGATCGGGGGTGACCTGCTCGCTCAGTACTGCAACCGGTTTCAACTGGAGGAAACCGAATTTCAATCCGAGACCCGCCATGTCAAAGTAAACGTCGGGTGGTATGAGAGCTGGCTAGAATACAAAGCGGATGAGGTACCTTATCCAAATTCTCTCCCCCCTTTGAAGAAGTGGGATCATCCTAAAATGAAAGACAATCTACCCAGTGCCATGCACGAAGATTCATACGCTTCCGACATCAGCAACATGCAAGGACCTGTTCCGGAGAATGCCGCGGTTCAATATTTTCAAGTTCGTGAAAAAGGGAAGGAATTCTCGGGCATGTGCCCCTCCTTTGCTTTTGTAGATGAAAACACCATGGTCACCTTGTCCTTTGGCCGCACGAATACCACGCTCCTGCTTCTCGATATTGAAGACGAAATAAAAGTCCTGGACGCAATAAAGGTGCCGGGGCGCGGTCATACGGCCCTGGAACTCGCCAGCAAAAAATCCAGAATGGCCCTTTTCAGAAATACCTCGGGCGGGGCTTATTTCTTCCTGTCCAAAGAAAACGAGGTGATCATACCAGGACCCGAATACAGCATTTTCTACATCCCAATCAGAGACAAAAAATTTGAGAGGGAAAGAATTGTTCAATATGACATTCTCGAAGAAATTGAGAAAGGAGACTTGCTGGTCGAAGGCATCAAGGCAAAAGAAGGACGCAATAAATTGACGGCTGTTATGCCTGATGCCCAGGGTAATGTCTGGTATACCTCGAAGATGGGCGTCATTGGGGTGATCGATTTGAAAAACTTCAGAAGAGGTGATTACTCGAAAAAAGGACTTTGTCCCAAAACGTATTCCTTCTATATCGGCTCCTTTGGACTGCTTAAAAAGATCGAGCATTTTTTGGGCAAGAAATACGACCGATTGGAAGATGTTGAATTCTACACGGAGGGTATGACGGATGTAGAATACAGAAAGCAGTTTCGGGAGTACTTCATGCTGGATCCCGAAACCCGGGAGGAGATTCAAAACTCATTTGCCGTAGGACCCGATGGGGTTTACATCGTCTCAAACATTGCACTCTACAAGTTGAGATTCAATGACGAAACCAAAGAGATTGAACTGGATCCCAAATGGAAAAAAACGTTCCATGAGAGTGGCGACCTGATCTACCCGAATGACGGAACGCAAAAGAAAGGCCAACTCAACGATGGCAGCGGAACCACGCCTACGTTGATGGACGATCGATTCGTGATCATCGCTGACAACGACCAGGGACAGATCAATTTGAACATCTTCTCACAGGAGGACGGCCACCTGGTCAACCGCTTGCCTGTTTTCGAGAAAGGGGCTAGCGCCTGCGAGAATTCTGTCGTGGCCTATCGAAACAGCTTGTTTATAGGAAACACCTACAACTACATTGATCCATTTGATTTTAATGATACCCCAGGAGGCATCGATCGATACGATCTGAATCCGAAAACGGGAAAATTTGAGAAGTTAGAAAATTGGCCGGCCGAGCACGTGGACGCCAAAACCGCTACGCCCAAAATGTCTACGGCATCCGGCGTTATTTATGTGTACAACCGGCAGGAGGAATCAGACGATGGGCATCATGACTGGCAGTTGACAGCAATCGATTACGAAACAGGAAGAAAGGTATTCTATATCCGGCCCGAATTCGAAAACAAAGAGTTCAAGGACAACATTTTCTTCCTAATGAAATCCTTTTCAATGGGTCTGAAGAATTATGATGAAAAAGTATTCAACAATATTTGGGCGACCTACACCTTCGGGCCCAAAAATAGCATCTACATCGGAGCCTACAGGGGCTTCCTAAAATTCTCTTCGGATCCGAAGCCCTTAAATCCTTAAAAATGAAAACTCTATACTTTGCCTTGCTCGCCATTTTCCTATTCTTCGCATGTGAACACCAGATGAAGAGACAAACCTCTTCACAGGTATTCACATATGATACGAAACAAATTGACTCGGCTAAACCCTGGACTTCAGAAAACTTCAAGAATAATGAACGTAACTTTCAATTTGCCATTCTTGGAGATCGTGGCGGAGGAGCGAACCCCGATGGCACCTATCAAAGAGCTATCGAGCAACTCAATCTCATTCAACCTGAATTTGTGATGAGCGTTGGAGATTACATCGAGGGCTACACTTCCGATCAATCCGAAATGAATGAGCAATGGGATGAGTTTGAAAAAATCATCTCAGAACTCGAACCCCCATTTTTCTATGTTCGGGGTAATCATGACATAAACCTGCCTTTGACACGTATTGCCTGGACAGAACGAAGAGGTCCTCAGTACTATTATTTCCTCTACCAGGATGTACTGTTCATCATTCTTGACACAGAAGACGCTGAACGACCTATGCCCGAGAACATGGAGGAGGATATTGCCACCTACAACCGGCTAAAAAAAGAGGATTTCAATGCCGCTATGCAGTTTATGATCGAATGGATGAAAACCCCGGAAGCCCAGGAAGCGTTTGGACATCATGTCAAGGTGGAATTTCCTGATTCCCAAATTGATTGGCTTGAACTGGTTTTAAGAGAAAACCGGGACGTCAGGTGGACCTTTGTCTTCCTTCATGAACCCGTGTGGGACAACCCGTCTGAGAGCTTTCAGAAGATAGACGCTTTGTTCAAAGACAGGAACTATACATTCTTTGCGGGACATACCCATTACTACGACTATGACCTCATCAACGGTCATGAGTATATAACTGTGGGACCCGCCGGAGCTGCTTTCACTTTCGAGGGCGAGGGCAACGTAGATCACCTCACATGGGTTACGATGACCGATAAAGGTCCTGAAATCGCAAACATCGCCCTCAAGGGAATATTTGATCGAAAAGGACTTGATACTACAATGTTCGGGGCCTACGATCGCGCACCAGCGTCAATGCCCGTCCATTGACTAATTAAAAGTACTCGGCTTGAAGAATCCGAATTCAAATAATTCTAAAATCAATCTATCATGAAAAGAAAATATAAGTTACTTGAACATAAGGCAATCAAGGGGAATCGATCCCTGGAGTATCCTCTTCTAATGATCTTTCTTGTCTTGTTATCGATACAGCTCGGATTCGCACAGGAAAGAGGCGTAAAGGTTGACCCTGAAAACAGGGCCTATACCCATTTGGACTTCAATGATGAGCAGAATAGTTTCCGATTTGCCGTTATCGGCGATCGCACCGGTGGGCACAGGCAAGGAATATTTCCTGCAGCCGTCGACATGCTGAACTTGCTACAGCCTGATTTCGTAATGAACGTAGGCGACCTCATCGAAGGCTACGTCGAAGACGAGGAAACCCTGAAAATGATGTGGGCAGAAGTAGATGAGTCATTGTCTTCTTTGCAGATGCCTCTCTTCTTCGTTCCCGGAAATCACGACATCAATCTGGACCCCTCCGAAAAAGTGTGGTTTGACAGGGCCGGATCCGATCGTTCCTATACACATTTTACCTACAAGGATGTTCTCTTCCTTCAGGTGAGTACGGAGGATCCACCAAAAAATCATCCCGGACCGGATCTGGAGGCGAAATACGCCAAAGTCAAGGCAAAGCAAGTCAGCCCGGAGGAAGGAAGAGAAATTGTTGAAGAATTGGAAGCCTGGGCCGGAAAGATAAACATCAGCCAGGAACAAGTGGACTACTTTTCAAACGTAATCAAAGAGAATTCGGATGTCCGCTGGACCTTCGTCTTTCTGCATTCGCCTGCCTGGACACAACCCGACCCTGGAGGATTCGTCGAAATTGAGAAGCTTCTTTCCCAACAGCCCTATACTGTTTTTGCAGGCCACACCCATACTTATGATTACACGCGACGAAACGGACGGGATTACATCACCATGGGAATGACCGGTGGATTAAGCCCGGAACTCGCAGGCAAAGGAAATATGGACCATATCACCCTGGTCACAGTTAACGGTTCGGAACCCGTCATAAGCAACCTGCTCATGAACGGAATAGTGGATAAGCGCGGGGCATTGCCTTCTATGCAAGACTATCTTTTGTACCAGCCAAGACAATTGACACAGACCAGCCTGAGTCTCGGAATCAAAACGATTCCAAATATGCGCGATCTTGGCGGGATTGTCACAAATGAAGGTGATGTAGTAGCCAATGGTCTGCTATATCGTTCGAACCAATTAAGTGGAATCTCCGAGCAGGACATGAAAAAAATGGCAGGATTGGGATTGGTCAATGCCTTTGACCTGAGAACCAAAGCTGAACGGGATTCCAAACCGGAAGAGCTGCCTGAAGGTGTCAATTATGTGGTGCTGGATGTACTTGCCGATGCCGATGAGGC
>JAHEHE010000015.1 GCA_024644725.1 Flavobacteriaceae bacterium
TGGCAATGCCAAGCTGATCGTTGGGAACAAAGGTTTTGACTTTGACAATTCGGACGTCAGTTGGGGTGGAGATATATACATTGACAATGACAATAGGGACTCAGACTTTGGAAACGAAGTCGGCCAGGGAAACAGCACGGATATCTTTATCGCGGATATTCAGGCAGGGTATGTGGTGAACCCCGTGACGAATCTGCAACTCTTCGGAGGATTTACGTTTAGGAACTTCTCTCCCTCTGTCAGTGGAAATGTAGTTTCTGAAGACAATACGACATGGTTTACCATTGGTCTGAGAGCAAGCCTCTTCAACTGGTATTTTGATTTCTAACTGAATTCGATTTCTAGAAGTAGAATCCCAAACCGATCTTAACGGCGAAATTCTCAGAGCCCGGGGTATCCAAATAACTTCCGCGGTATTGAAAATCGACACGCAACAGCTTAAAGATGTTTCCGATACCAAAATGGTATTCCCAATAGACGTTCTCCGGAGCCACATAAATGAGATCCGAGGCGTTGATGTCCCGGTTCGCCTGTGAAATACTTCCGACCACCCCGCGTATTCCAATGATCTCTCGCCAGTTGAGGTCCCTGAGCACCGGGATACGCGAAAATATCTTACCCTGAAAATTGTGCTCCAGGTGAAGGGACACGTATTCATCCGTTATAAATTCGTAGTAATTGAGAAGGTCAAATAGCTTTCTCGAGGTAAAGAAAGTCTGGTTACCCGGCACGATATTCAACAGCTGCAGTGGGACCGGGTTAAAGGTCTTTCCCACCTCAAACGTGGATCGCATGCGTCCAAACAAGCCCAATTGAATAGGCTGCTCATAAAAGAACTGAACTTTGTGATAGTCAAAATCACTGTTCATGGGTCCTTTGATTCCACGGGTGTAGCCCAGGAAAAACGTCGGAAATCGATTATTGTTGCTTATACTTCGTTCCACTCCAAAACCATAGGCTTTCCTGTTGGGTGTGAATTGCAGCCCTACACTCACATCCACCTGTTCTATGGAGGACTGAATCTCACCATTCTCGTCGAAGTAGTCCACGTTGAACAAGTCAGGATTGGCCGATTCAAGGGTCTTGTAGGTGGTACCCAATGTCAATTCAAGATTTTTAACAGGCTCCATGGAAATCTTGAGATTGGTCAGGTCAATATTTGAGAGTTTGGTGTTGTCACCACGGGTAAAAATCGAGGTTGTTGCGAAGCTCCTTTCCAACACCTCGTTTGCGGTGGTCAAACTGACCCCAAGTTGTTCGATATCCTTACGGGTTCCAAGGGAAACTATCCACCGCTTGTTGTTTTTGAACATCCATTTTCCTTCGATGCCGTATTTGAACCGGGTGTCCATAAAACCATAGGCCAGGTATCCCTTGACTCGCCACTTGTCGTTTTGGCTGAAGTAGGTCCTCCCACCAGCTTTGAGACGCAATCCCTCGATATCATTGTATCCGATCGATGAGAAGACCGGTCCATAGTCCCAGCCCCTGGCAAAATTCCAATAGCCGGAAGCCAGAATTTCTCCAATGGTGTTGATCTGTTGAAATCGCCTTACATTCTGCAACGTATCCAGCATCTTGTAAATGCCCAGTTCATTCTCGGATAGCTGCTCCTGGCGGCTGCGTGCCCAAAAATCATCAGGCTGATTGTAAATCTGGGGGTCATCCTGGACCTGCTCCTTGTAAAATTCATCGGGTCTTCGAACATCAAAGACGTGATTATCATAAAGAGTGGTTCTCTTTCCGTACACGCCTTTGGAAGCATCCTTTTGATTCAGGGCAAAATCCGTCATGATGTAATCCCGCTTCAACAGAAAAACAGAATCGTTGACCACATCAAATTCCTGCTCGATGTATATGTCTTTGACCCAGTTTACATTCGCATTCTTATTGGCATACATTTGGATCTCCTTGATGGCAAAAGTGGTATCATTCACCCAGAAATCCCCCTTGAAAGTCAGTTCACTCTTGCGTCTGGGGTAAAAAAGTATGTTGTAACACCATTTCCCCTCGATGTAGCTGCTGTCGGTCAGCACATAGTTGTAAACTTCAGGACCGAGACGCGAAAGCGGGCTCGAAAACTTCTTGTCAAAAAAGAGGAGATAATTGTCGTAGATGTCGAAATCCACATAAAGCTGTTTGAGGAAAGCTATCAGGGCCTGGTTATCGGAGTAGCCTGAATTCTTGTTGGCCACGAGTTTCGAACTTTCCTTTTTCGGATAGATATTCTTTCCGTAGGTTTTGTAAACAGACTCGTTGATGAAGATCGGGAGGTATACTTTGCCGGTGATATTGGAGGTGTCAATCTGATCGAAAACCATTTCCAAACCGTCAAAAACTTTGCGGTTCATCAATTTCTCATCAATGTTGTTCAGGTCGAATTGGATCTTTTCGTACTTGTCGTATTCATAGCGATCGTAGAGATACAGACCATTGCGGCGTTTCTTTCTCCATATCTTCTTAAGTATGTCTACCGCCGGATTGTTCTTCTTGGGCATCTTGCCCGTATAGATAGTGACCTCGTCGAGTTGATCCCGAGCCTCACTTAGTTCAATGCGCAAGTTCAAATTACTGGCCTCCAAGGAAACCAAAAGCGTCTCAAAACCGACAAAGGAAACCTCAAGCTCTTTATAAGTTTGATCCGATTCCAGGTAGAATTTACCGTTCTCATCGGATATAGTCCCCTGGGTGGAGCCCTTGAAAATAATGTTGGCAAAGGGTACCGGAGCATCTTCCTCATCCACAATGATTCCGCTTACCCGGACCTGAGCATGGATACCCAGGCTTATAAACAGCAATATGTAGCAAATTCTTTTGATCATGAAAATCAATGAATGCAAACCTCCATCATCCAACGTCTAACAGCGAACAAAAGTATTATATTCACCTCACTTATCTTAGTGGAGGGACATTAAATTGGGTTCAAACTCAATTAGGGATTCAATCGTAAATCTGTGAGGGGTGTCGCAAGGGCCTAAAGACTGCTCATGTAACGTTTTGGAGTCACACCGTATTTTTTCTTGAACGCCGCGATAAAATGGCTTGGGGTGCTGTATCCAACTTCGAAGCTCACCTCAGCAATATTGTATTTCTTGGTGGCCAGCAGTCGTCTGGCGAATTCCATTTTGTAATTCAACAAGTAAGCGTAAACGGTTTCGCCATAGATGTGCTTGAAGCCTTCTTTGAGGTGAGCAAGTGACAGGTTGATCATATCTGACAATTCGCTTAAACTCGGAGGTTCAGTCATACGCTCAATGAGGATGCTTTTGGCCTTCTGAATTTTTTCCACATTCACTTCATCCTCCAAAAACGGGCAATTTTGAGCACCTTCATTGTCCGATTTGTGAAAATACAGACTGATCAGCTCATAGACCTTGCCTTTGGTGTAAAGCTTCTCCAGCGAAGAGTGAAGGCCGTAATGAAATATCTGGTTCAACACCATGATCTCATTGGGATTCAATTCCTTGTCCCGGTAACATTTTTTATTCATGTTCTCCCCACTTAAGAAGTGAATCAATCCGGCTTCCTGCGAGAAAAAGGTATGGAACTTCTCAATGGCAATCAACAGAATGATCATTTTGGAATCCGCTTCCAGGCTGATATCAATAGGCAAATCCTGTTGCGGGTTGTAAAGGAGAAAGGATTTGTTTTCCGGCACATCAAGAGCGTAATTCCCACCGTTGAAAAGTAGTTTGGCCTTACCGGACAAACAAAAATGAAGTTGAATGAATGATTTGTCCACACTTCGGTTGAATCGCTCATTCGACTTTTCGCGATTGTGTAATTTGAGTAAAAAGAAACCTTCCTCTACATGATTGTCTGCCAGTAAACTTTTATCGATACTTTTTATCATCCCATTTCAATTTATCAGCTCCAATTACGGCATAAATTCTTGTAAACATTGACTTTACAGAACCTGTCAAAGGTAGTAATTCTTTCTCAACCAAATACTCTAAAAAACATTTACGCGACATTTTTCAGGCAGCGCCCTGTACATGGACCCTGTCCCTGAAAAAAGAAAAGCCACCTCTGAGCGAGGTGGCATTTTAAGTTATGTAAAAACCGGGTATCTATGTCTTGATCAAAAACGTCTAAACATACATGACTTTCTTCACCGCATTGATCACATCGTCCTTGTTGGGCAGCCATTCCTCCAGAAGGACCGGAGAGAATGGAGCCGGTGTATCGGCTGTTGTGATGCGCTGAATCGGAGCATCCAGAAAGTCAAATGCATTTTCCTGTACCTGGTAGGTGATCTCGCTTGAAACACTTCCAAAGGGCCATGCCTCTTCGAGAATAACCAAACGGTTTGTCTTTTTAACAGAGTTCAGAATCGCATCATGGTCCATGGGGCGCACGGTGCGAAGATCGATGACCTCAACCGAAATGCCTTCCTTTTCCAGTTCATCAGCAGCTTTGTAGGCCTCTTTGATGATTTTTCCAAAACTCACCACGGTAACGTCTTTACCTTCTCTTTTAATATCTGCAACGCCTATTGGAAGAATGTATTCTCCTTCAGGCACCTCGCCCTTATCCCCGTACATCTGCTCTGACTCCATGAAAATCACCGGGTCGTCGTCGCGGATGGCCGCTTTGAGAAGACCCTTGGCATCATACGGATTCGAGGGTACAATGACTTTAAGTCCGGGCGTATTGGCGTACCAACTCTCAAAGGCTTGAGAATGCGTTGCACCCAACTGACCAGCCGATGCTGTGGGTCCGCGAAAAACAATGGGTATATTGAATTGGCCTCCTGACATCTGCCGCATTTTTGCAGCATTATTGATGATTTGGTCAATACCGACCAAGGAGAAATTGAAGGTCATGAACTCGACAATGGGACGGTTCCCATTCATGGCGGATCCGACTGCAATCCCTGAGAAACCCAATTCCGCGATCGGCGTGTCGATGACCCGCTTCGGACCGAATTCGTCCAGCATGCCTTTCGAGGCCTTGTAGGCTCCGTTGTACTCGGCTACTTCTTCTCCCATGAGGTAGACCGCTTCATCTCGTCGCATCTCCTCACTCATGGCTTCGGCAATGGCTTCCCTAAATTGTATTACTTTCATATTAACTGTTTAAAGGCATGCAAAAATAGTTAATTTAGCTGAATATTTTTTCACGGCCTGCCACTAATTTGAGTTCATTCGGGCATAATTAAGGAAGGTATTCACTTTGGTATGAGAGCGAGAGAAAAATAAATTATATTATGCATGCATAGTATATTGAAAATAATTGTTAAATTCGTCACTGAAAATCAATGCAATTCACAATCGTAAAAAAATGAAGATATTAGTTTGTATTAGTCACGTTCCTGACACTACTTCGAAGATCAACTTCACCGAAAATGATACAAAATTTGACACCAACGGCGTTCAATTTGTGATCAATCCGCTGGATGAGTTCAGCCTGACACGAGCCATGTGGTTCAAGGAGAAGCAAGGAGCATCCGTCACCGTAGTGACGGTTGGAAACATTGCTGTTGAGCCGACCCTGAGAAAGGCGCTGGCCATTGGTGCGGATGATGCCATCCGCGTGGATGCAGAAGCCACAGATGGTTTTTTTGTGGCCAAACAACTTGCCGAGGTCATAGACAGTGGTGGGTACGACCTGGTTCTCGCTGGAAAAGAGTCCATAGATTACAATGGTGGGATGGTCCCAGGAATGGTTTCGGAGCTTTGTGGTTTCAACTTTGTCAATGCATGCATTGGCCTGGAAGTCAATGACAATGGATTTGTCGCCCAGCGGGAAATTGACGGGGGCAAGGAAACCTTGGAAGGGCAACTGCCTGCAGTCATTGCTGGTCAGAAAGGAATTGTGGAAGAAAAGGACCTTAGAATTCCAAATATGAGAGGGATCATGATGGCGAGAAAAAAACCCTTGCAAGTCTTGGCGCCAGTTGAGGTTTCGGCCATCACACGAACTGAAAAATTTGAGAAGCCGGCAGCGAAAGGCGAATGTAAAATGGTAGATGCGGGGGATCTCGATCAACTGATAGATTTGCTCCACAACGAGGCCAAAGTCCTATGATCCGTTGGGATCACAGTATCGATCAAAACCCGAGTAGCAGATATAAAGATGAATCGTTTTCTCGATTCGCACAAATCATAAAAATAAAGAAATATGTCAGTTTTAGTTTTTGCTGAACAATCAGAAGGAAAGTTTAAAAAGACAGCCCTGGAAGTAGTCTCCTATGGAAAGGAAATCGCCAGCCAAAAGGGTACAGAGCTTGTGGTTCTGACCATTAATGCAGAGGACATCTCCGCCTTGTCGAATTACGGAGCAGACAAAGTCCTGAAGGTTAAGGACCCGAGACTGGATACGTTCAGTGCCAAAGCATTTGCTGATTGCGTCAGCCAGGCGGCGATAAAATCCAATGCCGATATTGTAGTGGTGGATTCTTCAAGTGATGGGTTGTATTTGGCGCCGTTGCTCGCAATCAAACTGCAGGCAGGATTTGCAGCCAACGTGATGGCCCAACCGGAGAGTCTGGAACCCTTCATAGTCAAAAGAAAGGCATTCTCCTCCAAGGGATTCAACTTCTCAGAGATCAGCACACCAGTCAAACTCATCGGACTCTCAAAGAATTCCTTTGGTTTGAAAGAGAATCCAAGCAGCCCTGCCGAAGAAGAATTTCAGCCCGATCTGAAAGAGGAGGATTTTGCCGTTAAGGCGACTTCGACCGACAAGAGCACGGGTACGGTTACCATTGCGGACGCAGATATCGTGGTATCGGGCGGCCGAGGGCTCAAAGGACCCGAGAATTGGGGTATGGTTGAAGAACTCGCAGATATTCTCGGTGCCGCGACAGCCTGCTCAAAACCGGTTTCGGACTTGGGGTGGAGACCTCATAGCGAGCACGTCGGACAAACCGGTAAGCCAGTCGCTTCAAACCTTTACATCGCCATCGGAATTTCCGGGGCCATTCAACACCTCGCAGGAGTAAACTCCTCAAAAGTCAAAGTCGTTATCAATACAGACCCGGAGGCCCCTTTCTTCAAAGCGGCCGATTACGGAATCGTCGGTGACGCCTTTGAAGTAGTGCCCCAGCTGATCGAGAAAGTAAAAGAATTTAAAGCTTCAGCTTAAAAGGCTGCAAAAATTTATTAACTTGTCCCCAGCAAAAGACTAGCGGAATTGCCGGATGTCAAAAGTCCTGAATTTTGCTAGTCTTTCGCGATTAAATTTGTAACTTGTCATCTAGTCGTGAGTTTAGTACGTTTGAATATAAAAGGCATCTCCTACAGTCAGACCCAAAGTGGAGCGTATGCGCTTGTACTGAGTGAAGAAGACGGAGAGAGAACGCTGCCGATCATCATCGGGGCCTTCGAGGCTCAATCCATAGCGATTGCCCTGGAAAAGGAAATCAAACCACCCAGACCCCTTACCCATGACCTGTTCAAAAGCTTTGCGGACCGTTTCAATATCGTGGTCAAACAGGTGATCATACACAAACTTGTCGATGGCGTTTTCTATTCGAGTTTAATCTGCGAATGCGACAAGATCGAAGAGATCATTGATGCCAGAACATCAGATGCCATAGCACTTGCCACAAGATTCAAGGCGCCTATTTTTACCTTTGAGAATATTTTGGACAAAGCCGGGATCATCCTGAAGATAAAGGATGAGACAAAGCTTTCAAAATCCAAGTTCAAAATGGAGGACCTCGTGGCCAATGTTGTTGAGGAACCTTCCTCGTTCAAAGATGAAAAGCTCGAGGACCTTTACAAACAACTCGAACAGGCTGTGGCCAATGAAGACTACGAACTCGCTGCCAAACTCAGGGACGAAATCTCCAAGCGGGATAAAAAATGATTCCTCCATGAAGAAATCGCTTGGATTCCTTTTTTTCTTCTTTTTACTGCCATTCATTGCCTTAGCACAAGACACCAATCTTACGATACATCCCAATGAAGGCGCTTCCATGCATTCAATAATGCGGGGTGTCCTGGGCATGATCGTTTTAATCGCCCTGGCCTATGCATTCAGCTCGAATCGAAAGGCAATCCGCTGGAGGACCGTGGGCATAGGACTGGCCTTTCAACTCCTGATCGCAATTGGAGTCCTGAAGGTGAGATTCATTCAAGGAGCCTTTGAAGCTGTCGGGAAAATTTTTGTGAGTATCCTCGATTTTACTCGGGCCGGAAGTCAATTCCTGTTTGAGGGACTGGTGGCGGACATGAACACCTTCGGATACATCTTTGCCTTCCAGGTGCTGCCCACAATCATCTTCTTCTCTGCCCTAACCTCTTTGCTCTATTACCTGGGAGTGATCCAGAAGATCGTAAAGGGACTGGCCTGGCTCTTGTCGAAAAGCCTGGAAATCTCAGGGGCCGAGAGCCTCAGCGTGGCAGGGAATATTTTTCTCGGGCAGACAGAAGCGCCCCTGTTGATCAAGGCCTATCTGGAGAAAATGAACCGCTCGGAGATTCTCCTCGTTATGATTGGCGGCATGGCAACCGTAGCAGGAGCCGTTCTTGCGGCTTATATCGGATTTCTCGGTGGGGATGACCCGGAAATGAGACTTCAGTTTGCGAAACACCTGCTGGCTGCCTCGGTAATGGCAGCGCCCGGAGCGATTGTGGTTTCCAAAATACTGTATCCGCAGACTCATCAGATCAATACGGATGTTAGCGTTTCCAATGAAAAAATTGGATCGAACATCCTGGATGCCATTTCCAACGGGACCACCGAAGGCTTGAAGCTGGCAGTGAATGTCGGGGCCATGCTCCTGGTCTTTGTCGCATTTATCGCCATGATCAATGGGATATTGGGATGGTTCGGAGACTTCACGCACATCAACACATGGATGGAGGCCAATACGCCCTATCCCAAACTTACGCTAGAATCCATTTTGGGTACTGTATTTGCTCCGCTGATGTGGCTGATCGGTGTTGCCCGAAACGACATGATGATGATGGGGCAGCTCTTGGGGATCAAGCTCGCAGCAAGCGAATTTGTAGGATACATCCAGCTGGCAGAGCTCAAGGATGTCAGCAATGAGCTTCACCTCAACAACGCCAAATCAGTGATCATGGCTACTTATATGCTGTGTGGGTTTGCGAACTTTGCATCCATTGGCATTCAAATCGGTGGGATCGGGTCCCTTGCACCCGGACAGCGCACCACTCTGTCGGAATTCGGGATGAAGGCGCTGATTGGAGGTTCCATTGCTTCCTTGATGTCGGCTACAATAGCCGGAATGATCATCGGCTAGAATTATTGTTTATAATTCCCCGGAAAACTTTATCTTTGAAACGCTTCTTGCAGACTGTTGCTATGCGGATCTGTGAAGCATTCCCCTTGCTGATTCAACTGATGATTTTGAACGAATAATCAAATTATTGATGAGACAATACCTAGACCTGATCCAACATGTGATCGACAACGGAGTGACCAAAGAAGACCGAACAGGTACCGGAACGCGAAGTGTTTTTGGCTATCAAATGCGTTTTGATCTCAATGAGGGTTTCCCAATGGTGACCACGAAAAAGTTGCACCTGAAATCGATCATTCACGAATTGTTGTGGTTTCTTAAGGGCGACACCAACATTGGCTACCTCAATGAGAACGGGGTCAAAATCTGGGATGCCTGGGCCAACGAGAATGGTGACCTGGGGCCGGTCTACGGATATCAGTGGAGAAACTGGAACGGAGAGGGTATCGATCAAATCAGTGAGCTCGTCGAGACCATCAAGACGAATCCCGACAGTCGAAGAATGATCATCAGCGCCTGGAACCCAAGTGTTCTTCCGGATACTTCGGTGAGTTTTGAAGAAAATGTAGCCAATGGCAAAGCTGCCCTTCCTCCCTGCCATGCCTTTTTTCAATTTTATGTGAGCGAAGGAAAGCTGTCCTGCCAGCTGTATCAGCGTAGCGCCGATATTTTTCTTGGCGTTCCTTTCAACATTGCCTCTTACGCCTTGCTGACCATGATGCTTGCCCAGGTGACAGATCTCGGCTATGGTGACTTCGTGCACACCTTCGGAGATGCTCATATTTACAGCAATCACATGGATCAGATACGTTTGCAGCTCAGCAGGGACCCCAGACCTCTCCCGCAGATGATCCTGAATCCTGAGGTCAAAAATATCTTTGAATTTACATTCAAAGACTTTAACTTAGTAAATTATAATCCGCATCCGCACATTAAAGGCGCTGTTTCGGTATAATCCCCCAAAAAAAGAGATATTATGAATGCTTTGGAGTTGAAATTGAACCTGATCAAACACATAACACAAATTGAGGATGTGAGCCTCTTGCAGCGCATGCAGGCTTTCTTGAACACCTCAGGAACCCTTTATAACAAGACATTGAATGAAATTCCGTCTTTGAGAAACAACAAAGACAAAGAATTCAATGACAAAGAGGATTTCACGGACTACATCAAGGAATGGGTCAAGGACATGTAAACTGAATCGTTTTGAATTCAAACCTGGACCACGAACTCTACGAAAAAGCCCGGAAAAGGACCAAACAGAAAAAACGACTGTATTTTCATTTTGTATTTTTCCTGGTCGGCTCGGTTTTTCTTGTCGTGCTGAACAAAGTCGTAAAATTCCATGAAGAGATTGACTGGTATGTTTGGGGTATTCTGGTTTGGTTATTTTTCCTTGTCATTCATGCTGTAAGAGTTCTGTTTATGAATCGCTTTTTCGATAAAGACTGGGAGCGTATTCAGACAGAAAAACTCATTCAAAAGCACGAAAAAAAGGTAGTCAAACTAGAGAAAAAACTCACCAAAGAAGGGCTGATTCCCCCTCCGGAAGAAACAGAATCAAATTCCTGACACATGGTAACAATCATTGCAGCGGTGGGTCGTAACAGGGCCCTCGGAAAGGATAATGACCTCATATGGCACATACCGGCAGATCTTCGTCGCTTCAAAAGCCTGACACGGGGTCACCACGTCATCATGGGCAGAAAGACCTTTGAGTCCCTGGGGCGGCCACTTCCCAAAAGAACGAATATCATTGTGAGTAGAAATCCGGATTACAAGGCTGAAGGATGCATCGTGGTAAATTCACTGGAAAAAGCCCTCGTAATTGCTCAATCTGATCCCAACCCTTTCATACTGGGAGGTGCCGAAATCTATAAGCAGGCCCTCTCATTTGCAGACGCAATGGACCTCACCTATGTCCATGAGGATTTTGAAGCCGATGCCTTTTTCCCTGAATTCGATCCTCAGGAATGGGAATTAACGGGTCAGGAAGACTTTAAGAAAGATGATGAGAACCCTTATGATTACAGTTTCGTTCAGTACAAAAAAAGAAAGTGAGCTCGAAAAACTCCGAACTCACTCTCAAATCACTGGACAATAACTAATTAATAATCACACTTAGATCTTTACCGATTTGACGTATTTCCTTCCGTTGGATCGGAAAACAAACAGGTATTCACCTTTTTTAGAGCTTGAGAAATCATAGACTCTTTCTATAAAAGGTTCTTTTTCAAATTTTTCGGAGAGAACAACATCCGAATTCGACGCGTAATAGATCTTGAAATCCATTGGAGCCGCTTCAAAAGAAGTTCTGGAAACGAAAACCATGTCATCTTTCACGCGAACCATTGGTTTGAAAATTGTAGCTTTCTCCTCCTTGCGGAAGTTGACCTCGCTTGATTCTACATCGAACGGGATGACTACAATCTCCAACTCTGTGTCGAGCTCGAAATAATACTCTCCATTGGGCAATGATGTCAGATCAAAACCCTTTGAATACTCACCGGTCTTCTGAATGGCCTCTTTGTAGAGCACGAGACCGTTGAAATCCTTGATAAGAAGCATTGAACCCTTGCTCACTTTGGCAAAGCTCATACTGGTTACTTTTGGTTCCTTTTCTTTTACCGGTTCTTTCAGGTCATTGGCAAAGCCCAATAAGGAAACCGAAAGAGCACATGCAATCAGACCTTTTTTAGTTAATTTTTTCATGATAATATATTATTAAAATTAGACACTACAAATGTATGGCCAAATGAAAGCGCAGAAAACAACACTATTAATCAGTTTATGCACTATATTATCAGTTTACAATAATTTAACATTAATAATAGTTAATTTTGTATATTATATGGTTAAATTCGCATAGAAGTTAGCCTTTTAAAACCTTTACTTTTGTGAGAAACAGGACAAACATGATTAACAAAAAGCCGAGTTTCGAGAAGATAAGCCCGAGTTTTGGAAGCTCTATCCTGGTGAAACAGCATAATAATGAAGTTCAGATGACCAACGCTTTCTGGCATTTTCATCCGGAAGTCGAATTGGTCTACGTCAACAAGGGAGAAGGCAAAAGACATATAGGCAATCACCTTTCCTATTTCAACAACAGCATGTTGATTCTGATTGGGGCCAATCTGCCACACAATGGGTTTGTCGATCGACTCACGACAACTGGGAAGGAAACTATCGTGCAATTCAAATTGGATTTTTTGGGAAACACCTTTTACAATATCCCTGAAATGGTCAATATCAATGCACTTTTTGAAAGGGCGAAGAAAGGGATACTCTTCAAACCCGACACGAAGAAGCTGGTAGGCCCTAAAATAGAGGAACTGGTTGAAATCGATGGAATGGCACGAGTCATCAAGCTACTGGAAATACTCAATGATCTTTCGCAGGCCAATGACTACTCACTATTGAATGCAGATGGGTTTGCCTTTGAGACCGAGCCACAGGACAGTGAAAAAATCGATATCATCTTCAAACACGTCAATAAAAACTTCAAAAGACACATCAGCCTGGATGAGATCGCAGACAAAGTGAGCATGACGACGCCCGCTTTTTGCAGGTATTTCAAAAAAGCTACGGGCAAAACTTTCACCAAGCTTGTCAACGAGTACCGCGTGGTTCACGCAACAAAATTGCTTCAGGAAAACCAGGCGAGCATTACCGACATTTGCTTCGAATGCGGCTTCAACAACTTTTCACATTTCAATCGCCTGTTCAAGGAATTCACCGGAAAGAGCGCCTCAAAATACCGAAGCGAGATGAAAAGGATAATTCAGTAGATCAATTGATCTCGATGAGAAACGGCAAACGTGTCTGAATTCCTTTCAATTCACTGAATTCTTTGATTCTTTGCAGGGCTTGATAATTTGATTCCCCGAGCTCAGTCTTCAGCATGTTCTCTTTGACTTTTGCGAACGGACCCTTGAAGATATCCTTGAACTCCTTTTCGTAGTCTGGGTAATTACGGACGCGGTATTCTGTGATGCCCACCAGGTCGGCAGCTGTCCGAACCGCGTCTTCCAGGCTCCCCAGCTCATCGACAAGACCCTTTTCCAGAGCTTCTTTTCCGGTCCATACCCGGCCCTGAGCTATACTGTCCACCTCTTCAAAGGTCATCTTTCTTCCTTCCGCTACTTTCGTGACAAACGTATTGTATACACGCTCTATGCCTTCACGGGTCACCATATAGAAATCCTCATTCATAGGCTCGAAAATGCTGTATCCAACTGATCGCTTGTTGGTTCCGATTTGCTCGGCATTGATTCCGATTCGCTTGCTGAATTCACTGATATTGGGGATTGCACCAAATACCCCTATGCTACCTGTAATTGTTGTAGGTTCGGCGATTATCCGGTCGGCATTGCAGGAGATGTAATATCCTCCTGAAGTTGCGTAGCTTCCCATGGAAACCACTACTGGCTTTTCTTCCTTGGTAATTTCAATTTCTCTCAATATGATATCAGACGCTAACGCGCTACCCCCTGGGGAATTCACTCGGAGCACAATGGCTTTGACATCTTTTGCCGCTTTGGCCTTCTGCAATGCCTCTTTAATAAGCTCCTGTCCGATGATCCTTTCGTCACCCTTGCCATACATGATCTCCCCCTGGGCATAGATCACGGCAATTTTATCTTTAGCCGTTGACATGATTCGACCTTTTCCCGACTTGATATAATTTTCAACTGAGATTCGACTCAATTTACTGTCTTCATTCACCTCTGAGAGGTTTTTGAGCAACTTGATGTACTGATCTTTTGGCATCTGTCCGGTTAGCAATCCGTTCTCAATGGCGAGATTAGGATTTCTGGCCAGAAGGCTATCTGCAATCTCATTGATTCTTTCTGATGTCATTCCGCGGTTCTCTCCCATGTCTGCGACCAGCTCCCCCCAAATTGAGTTTAGGAAAGCGAAGGTCTGCTCCCGGTTGGCCTCGCTCATTTCATTGGCCAAAAAGGGTTCCACCGCACTTTTGTATTTGCCATGACGGATGACCTCCATTTTGATTCCGTACTTGTCCTGAAAGTCCTTGAAGAAAAGAATTTCACTCGAGAGCCCTTTGAAATCAAGGCCGCCTTCCGGGTAGATATAGATGGAATCCGCCACCGAGCTCAAATAGTAATTCTTCTGGTCATAGTAATCCGCATAAGCGACTATGAATTTGCCCGATTCCTTAAACTCGTTAAGCTTGTCTCTTATTTCCTGCACCTGGGCAATTCCTGCCCGCAAAAACATCGATTCAATGCTGATACCCTTTATTTTCTCATCGTATTTGGCATTGTCAATTGCGTTGATGACCGTGTTCAAACCTATACGCTCATCTTCGAAACCCAGAAGCTGTTCAAAGGGATCATCACTTTTCGGAGCGAAGTCCCGGATTTGCTTGTCCAATCTGAGAACAAGTACTGAATTGTCCTTCACTAAAATCCTCTCTTCTTCCATAAAGCTCGAGCTGAGAGCCGAGCCAATTGCAAAGAATATGAAGAACATGATAAAAAATGAGATGAATACACCAAGTATCACCGCCAGCAGTTCTCGTAAAAATGTCATCTGAGTCTTTTTAATATGAGTCGCTATCAAACCCTTATTGTTACAGGCCTCAAAAAGGCTTTACACATTAGGTGTTTTTAGAACATTGTTTGTTTCTTTGTACTCGTAAATGGTAAAGTTTGAACGGCGTTGCAAGATACTGCCTTTCCCCATAATAAACAATGCCTTTCGGGGCCTATCCACGGATGAAAATAGTGCGCACAACCTACTTCTCTATAGGCAGCAATGTCGGGAATCGGCTGGATCACCTGCAGGCAGCAGTGGATCAGCTGGGAGAACACGTCGGACACATTGTTCGCCTGTCTTCTGTTTACCGATCCAGCTCCTGGGGCTACCAGGGAAGTGAGTACCTGAACATGTGCGCAGAGGTCTCAACCGCGTTGAGTCCGGAACTGGTTTTGGAAAATATCCTGCGGATTGAAAGCAATCTTGGACGAAACAGAGTTGACGGCCAAAAGAGTAAGAAGAATGGACCGTATGAGGATAGAATCCTGGATATAGACCTTCTTTTTTTTGAAGACGAGATCATTTTCTACAACGACCTGAAAGTGCCTCACCCGAGAATGCTCGACCGAAAATTCGTACTGTTGCCCCTGAGCGAAATTGCATCTGAATTCATTCATCCCATCGCGAAAAAATCAATTCGCACATGTCTTGAGCAATGCCCCGACGATGGCCTGGTTGAGAAAATCGATCAGAAAGTCAATAAACCTCCCTCACTTCTCGATCAGTACAATTACATCGCCATTGAAGGAAATATCGGATCGGGCAAAACGAGCCTGGCCAGGAAAATGGGTGACGATTTCAATGCAAAGCTCGTGCTTGAAAGGTTTGCCGACAATCCATTTTTGCCCAAATTCTATGCCGATGAGGAGCGCTATGCCTTTCCCCTGGAGATGAGCTTTCTGGCAGATCGTTATCACCAGCTGAGCGACGATCTCGGGCAGTTCGATTTGTTCAAGAACTTTATCGTATCGGACTACTACATCTTCAAGTCACTGATCTTCGCCCAGGTGACCCTGCCCCTGGAAGAGTTCAAACTGTACCGAAAAATGTTTGACATTATGTACAAGGAAATTCCCAAACCCGATGTGTATGTTTACCTCTATCAGGATACGGACCGACTGTTGGAAAACATTAAAAAAAGAGGGAGAACCTATGAACAGAACATCAAGGAACAGTACCTGGAAAAAATCCATCAGGGTTACCTGGCCTTCATCAAATCAACAGAAGGCCTCAATCCTCTGATCATAGACGTTTCCGACATGGACTTCGTGGCGAGTGAAAAAGACTACCGCTCGGTATTGAATCAGATCCTCAACTTTTACAAGTAGCTTCTGCGGCCGCTGACACTAATCACGCTTGATTCCCATTTTTTCGGCGTAGTAGTCGCAAAAGTCACGCATGGTGTCTGCCATTTTGTTGTCTCCGGTCGATGTTTCAAAAGTATCCGCCATCGACACAAGGGTCTGGTGAAAGAACTGTATCATTTCGTTGACAGGCATCTCCTTGGTCCAAAGATTGATCTTGTAGGTGTCTTTTTCTCTGGAATCCCAAACCGAAAGCAAGAGCGCCTTGGATTCCATGTTTTCAATCGCGCCATCATCGGCCGACCAAAAAAGCTCTTCCGGCACCCTGTTTTCGTCGAGCCCGACTTTTATATTGATCTCAGATCTGTGTTTTACTGCCATATTCTTGAATTTTCACTCCGATCCCCTTTGTTGGGAGTCGACTTTATTTCGCGGGTTTGTATTTTGATCGCTTAAACAGCTCTTGGTTATCTATAGTAATGAGCCCACGCATCCCAGGATCGGCATTCAACCAGTAGGCCTCGGCTATGCGCCATCCGAACCAGGAGCCTATTCTTCCGGGAGAATCTCGATCCACTTCGAGGTAAAACTTGGAAAAGGGAGCCTCTTCGATAAAGCGTCTGGACAATTCCGGATCCGTGCTGTACAAAAGTTCATTTTGAACAAAATACTTCCACATGTTGCTCTCACTCATCTCCGCCCAGTTCCACTCCTCCTGGGTGTAGCCCATGATCTCCTCCTTTGAGACATTAGGAAGCAAAAGACTCAGAATTTCAAGCCGTTTTCCGTCCTGTACTATCCTCGATATAAAAGAATTGTCTGGAGGGGTCCCCAGCAAAGGGCGGACCATTGCATCGGCAATGTCCACTATCAGGTGATCCTTGTGATAGTTCTGTTTCACGTATCCAGGAAAATCGGCATACACTTCGTGATCCTTGCCCAGATAGAGGTCGAGACCCACAAAGAGCAAACTGTCGGCATAAAGCACCCTGTTATTGTAATCCACCTGAGTGACCATGGTGATTATCCGCGGCTCCTCGAAGGTTGGGAAATAGTATTTCATGTGTTTGAAAAGCGACTCCATCCTTCTTCTCTGATCCGAGAAATCAGCAAATTGCTTCTGAGTTTCCGCATAGAGATACTGCTCGTCTTCATCTTGAATCTTGTTGACCCAAACCGAATCTGCATTACCCGCCGGAAACAGGAAGGGAAACTGAGCTTTGAGAGCCGGGAGTCCATCTGCCGACGACTCATAAAATAGTTGCTCGAAGCGGATGATCTCAGGTTCTGAACTGATCCCACTCAAATCCGGGGTGTTTTGCCTTTCTTTCGAACACGAAAGGAGAAAGCAAATAAAAATCGACGAAGCGACCAGGAGAATACGCATTTAACGAGAATTAGCGGATAAATTATACTATTTTTGTGAAACGCAAAACTACTAAATAGTTATCAATAATGAACGTCCAAAAAGTTGCAGATCACATCACCAGTTGGCTCAAAGAATACGCCGTTAATGCCCGGGTTGAGGGCTTCGTCGTGGGCGTGTCGGGAGGGGTTGATTCTGCGGTGACTTCAACCCTATGTGCCAGAACGGGTTTGCCCGTCCTTTGCCTCGAAATGCCCATTCACCAGGCTGAGAGCCAGGTAACCCGGGCCAATGAGCACATGGATCAGTTAATGAAAAGATTTTCCAATGTTCGTTCCGAACGCATTGATCTGACTCAGACCTTTGAGACTTTTGTCGCATCCTGCCCGGATACCGATGAAATAGATCGACGGGATCTTTCACTTGCAAACACTCGCGCACGCCTGCGGATGACCACCCTCTATTATTTTGCAGGATTGAAAGGTTTGCTTGTGGCCGGAACAGGTAACAAGGTTGAAGATTTCGGCGTGGGCTTCTACACGAAATACGGAGACGGCGGAGTCGACCTCAGCCCGATAGCAGACCTCGTCAAATCTGAGGTTTTTGCCCTGGCAGAATACCTCGAAGTACCTCAATCGATTCGTGTCGCGCAACCCACGGACGGATTGTTTGGAGATTCCAGAACGGATGAGGATCAACTCGGTGCGAATTACGACGAGCTCGAATGGGCCATGGCCCGGCACGATGCAGGAAAATCACCTGAAGACTTCTCAGGACGAGATCGCGAGGTCATGGAAATTTACCTGAAGCTGAACCGATCAAACCGCCACAAAATGGAACCCATTCCGGTTTGTGAAATCAGTGACGACATCAAAGCACCCGATTGAGTTTTTCAAAAAGAAGTTGCTTAAGAGAGGTGTAATCTCGGATAGCCTCCAATGATTCCTGACTGGCTTCAAGACCGTTGGGCTCGTCACCATCTGTCACGAGCTCCGTTTGCAGCTCCTGTATCTTTTCGGCGATCAGCAAGCGCCTCAAATTGTAGAGAACATCTGTGACAAGCTTTGAGAGATAAGACTTTTTCCCGTTGACATAAATGTTGTGTTTCTCCCAGTTGCTCAAGCTGTATTTCTCCTCATCCATCAACAGATCGGTCACTGCCGAGGCTATTTCATCATCCCCGTGATTGGTGAAGAAATCGGCACTGATCTTTTCTTTCTGATTCAGCAAATGAATGATCTCATAGTAGATTTTGAGAAATACAGGATCGGTAAATTCGATCTCGTCCTCTTGCAAATGCATGTAAATCTCATTGGACACCGTATTGGAATACTGCTGCCTGACAATTCTTTTTCGTCCTTCCTCATCGATTTCTGAGGTGAAATCCACAAACTCAATCTCCTCGTTGCCATAGAGCATCAAAATCTCAATGATCTTTCTTTCCAGGAGCTTGAGGGGATCGACTTTATCGACTTGCTTGGTTTCCTTTTTGACACCTGTGAAGGGAGTTCGCTGCGCAGAAGTCGTCCTGGAGTCCCTGTTTTTTCTTTTTAAGATTTGAGAAAGCTCATTGAAAAGCACCTGCTCCGAGATGTTCATGATGCTCGCGCACTCCTGGATGTAGACTTCTTTATGTATGTTATTGGGGATCTTGGAGATGCTCGAGACGATGTCCCGAATGAGTTCCGCCCGCTTGACCGGATCCTTCTTCGTCTGCTCCAGGAGGATGGAGGTTTTGAACTGAATAAAATCCTGGCTCTCCTCGGTCAGGTATTCGATCAAATCCTGAGAGGTTCTCGACCGTGCAAAACTGTCCGGATCCTCACCTTCCGGAAAGGCCACGACTCTCACATTCATTCCTTGTTCCAGGATGAGGTCAATACCCCGGAAGGAAGCTCTTATACCTGCTGCGTCACCGTCAAAGAGAACGGTGATGTTGTTGGTCAACCGGTTGATCAAGCGGATTTGATCCGGAGTGAGCGCCGTACCCGAGGAGGACACGACATTGGTCACCCCTGACTGGTACAGGGAGATCACATCGGTGTAACCTTCTACAAGATAGCAGTTATCCTCTTTGGCTATGGTCTGTTTCGCCTGGTAGATGCCATAGAGCACTTTACCCTTGTGGTAAATGATACTCTCCGGTGAATTCAGGTATTTGGCAACCTTTTTCTCAGAAGAGAGGGTCCTTCCTCCAAAGCCAAGAACCCGTCCGCTCATGCTGTGGATCGGGAACATGACCCGTCCCCTGAAACGATCGAATTTTTTGGTCTCATTGACCACAGTCAGGCCCGTTTTCTCCAGGAATTCAAGCTCATATTTCTTAGAGATGGCCTCATCGGTCAGGGCGGTCCAGTCTTCGGGGGAATAGCCCAACTCAAATTTCTTGATGGTCTCATCCGTAAAACCCCTTTCCCTGAAATAGCTCAGTCCGATGGCCTTGCCCTTTTCGGTCTCCCAAAGAATCTGCGAAAAGAAATTTCGGGCGAATTCAGAGACAAGAAACATACTCTCCCGTTCATCGGCTCGCTGTTTCTGCTCATCGCTCTGCACGGTCTCTTCAACTTCGATCTGGTATTTTCTGGCCAGGTATCTGATCGCCTCCGGATACGAGTAATGCTCGTGCTCCATCAAAAAGGTAACGGCATTTCCACCCTTGCCTGTACTGAAATCTTTCCAGATTTGCTTGACCGGAGACACCATGAAGGAAGGGGTCTTCTCATCGGCAAACGGGCTGAGACCCTTGAAGTTGGCTCCTGCCTTTTTCAATTGAACAAAGTCTCCGATGACCTCCTCAACACGGGCGGTTTCGAACACCTTGTCAATGGTTTCTCGACTGATCATGGATTAGTACTGGAAAATAGGGTGTCGCATCAAGAGACGGCCTTGAGTTTCTTGATGGTTGACTTGCTTATTTTGCTTTCAGCGTATTTACGGGTGACTTTGAGCGTATCTTCTTCACCTCCTGGCATCTCGAACATGGCGTCCGTCAAGATCTCCTCGCAAAGCGACCGCAGACCTCTCGCGCCCAATTTGTATTCTACAGCCTTGTCGACGATGAAATCAAGTGCCTCATCGTCAATGCTGAAATCAATTCCATCCATATCAAACAACTTGGTATATTGCTTGATTATGGCATTTTTGGGTTTTGTTAAGATCATGCGCAGCGTCTTCCTGTCGAGTGGTCTCATAAAAGTCAGCGCCGGAAGTCTTCCGATGATCTCCGGAATGAGTCCGAAACTCTTGAGATCGGTAGGAAGCACGTATTGCAGGAGGTTTTCTTCGTCGATCCTCTCGCCAGAAATGGAGGCTCCGTACCCTACGGCTTGCATGTTCAGCCTCTTACTGATTACCTTGTCGATTCCGCTGAAGGCTCCACCGGCGATGAACAGGATGTTCCGGGTGTCAACCTCTACGAATTTCTGATCGGGATGCTTTCTTCCTCCTTTGGGTGGAACGTTGACGACGGTTCCTTCAAGCAGTTTGAGCAAAGCCTGTTGAACGCCTTCCCCTGAAACATCTCTTGTAATGGACGGATTGTCACTTTTTCTCGCGATCTTGTCAATCTCGTCGATAAAAACTATGCCCCGCTCCGCTTTGTCCACCTTGTAGTCAGCTGCCTGAAGCAGTCGTGTCAGGATAGTTTCGACATCTTCACCAACGTATCCTGCCTCCGTGAGTACCGTGGCATCGACAATGGCGAAAGGAACGTCAAGCATCTTTGCTATCGTTCTGGCAATTAATGTTTTACCAGTTCCTGTCTCTCCGACGAGCACAATATTGCTCTTTTCGATCTCGACATCCTCATCCTTCGACTTGGGCTTCTGCAGCAAGCGCTTGTAGTGATTGTAAACCGCTACCGCCATAACCTTCTTCGCCTGGTCCTGGCCAATGATGTATTGATCGAGGAACTCTTTGATCTCTTTCGGTTTTTTCACCAGAAAATCCGAACTGCTGCTGTTGCGCTCATTGATCGATTCCTCCATGACAATCCCATGCGCCTGCTCGATGCATTTATCGCAAATGTGCGAATCGATACCTGCGATGAGTAAATTTGTCTCTTCCTTTTTACGCTTGCAAAAAGAGCATTCTAATTCCTCTTTTTTTGCCATTCCAATTCGTTTTTATCTGGCCAAGTCTTTCTCTTCTCAGCTGTTTCTAGTCAATATCTCATCAATCATGCCATATTCCTTGGCCTCTTGTGCAGTCATCCAATAATCGCGATCCGAATCATCGTGCACCTTTTTCTTTTTCTGCCCGGAGTGTTTCGCAATAATGGCGTAGAGCTCATCCTTTAACTTGAGAATTTCGCGAGCCGTGATCTCAATGTCTGAAGCCTGGCCCTGGGCACCTCCCAAAGGCTGATGGATCATGACCCGAGAATGAGGCAATGCGGATCTCTTTCCTTTTTCGCCTGCACACATCAGGACAGCTCCCATGGAAGCCGCCATTCCGGTACATATGGTCGCGACCTCAGGCTTGATGAACTGCATCGTATCATAGATCCCGAGCCCGGCATAAACACTTCCGCCCGGGGAGTTGATGTAAATGGAGATATCCTTGGAGGAGTCCACACTTTCCAGGAAAAGCAATTGGGCCTGGATGATGTTGGCCACCTGATCGTTGATTCCCGTACCCATGAAGATGATCCGGTCCATCATCAACCTGGAGAAAACATCCATCTGAGCCACGTTCAACTGTCTTTCCTCAATTATATAAGGGGTTACGCTGCTTACAAGCTGATCGACATAGAGACTGCTTATGCCCTGATCCTTGACAGCGAAATTTTTAAACTCGTTTCCGAAATTCATACTGTTTTATTTGAACATTAGGTCTGTAAATATACTAACTAATTGACAATAATCGGGAGCGTCTCATCGATCAAATCCACGATCTCCAAATAGATGCGCTTAAAGACAAAAAAACTCCATAAAGGCAATCCTCTATGGAGTTAAGCGAATCTCTCGCTACTCGTTACTTATAGACTTCTTTGATGAAATCCTCGTAGGTTACCTCCTTGTTCTTCATCTTTACGTTCTCCCTGAAGAATTTGAGGAGTTTTTCATTTTTTAACTGATCCGAAAGACGCTTTACCTCTTCCTGGTTCGACAGCACCCGCATTACGATGTCATCAAGCTCCTTTTCACCGATTTGATTGTCCCCGAATTGAGACATCTGCTGCTTGACAAAACCTTTGGTGTATTCTTTAAGGTCCTCAAAGTTGTATTGAAGCTCCTTGTGGTTCTGCATGAGCTTGGATTCTATCAACTGGTATCTCAATCCTTTTTCAGAACGCTCGTATTCATCTTTAGCCTGTTCTGTCGTCATAGGCTTTTCACCCGAAACGGCCAGCCATTTTTTCAGGAATTCAGCGGGAAGCTCAAATTTTGTGTTTTCGATCAGGCTCTCCGTGACCGCATTGAGAAATTGCTGATCAGCCTGGGACGCAAATTGCTTTTCAGCGTCTTCCTTCAACTTCGTTCTGAATTCAGCTTCTTCTTTGACCATGTCGGCCCCGAAAATCTTGTCAAAAAGCTCCTGGTTCAGCTCGGCCAATTCCGTTTTGCTCACCTCATCGATCTTGAGCGTCAAAGACACATTCAAGTCATGCGCCTCATCGTGAGTGATTCCCAATACGTTCATCAGGAGATGATCATCGGTAAACAAGCCCTTGGACTTGAGCTCTACCTGATCACCTGCCTTCAATCCGATCAACTTCTTCTGGTTGGTCTTTCCTTTGACCTTTTCCATTTTGAAAGTTGATTTCTTTTCAATCTCTTTCTCTTCATTGATGAAGGTTGCGGTTACATTGGAGTCCGATTCGATCTCAGATTGACTCACCAGCTTGCCGTACTGCTCCCTGATGTTCTCAATCTGGGTATCTATCATCTTTTTGTCAGCTACAATCTCATAAGCTGTTATGGCTTTTTTTGGATTGAGATTGACCTCAAACTCCGGCGCAAGACCAAGCTCGAACTCAAAGGAAAAGTCATCACCTTCCCAGGAAAAATCCTCGCTCATTTTTGGCAGCGGATTCCCTAGCACATCCAATTTCTCTTCCGTCAAAAATTTGTTGAGCGACTCCTGAAGAAGCTTGTTGACCTCATCGATCATGACCGATTTGCCGTATTGCTTTTTCACCAGGCTCATGGGCACGTGACCTTTCCTGAATCCCGGAATATTCGCCTTCTTTCTGTAATCTTTCAGCTGAGTGTCTACTTTCTCCTGGTAGTCATCTGCTGAAATATCAATTTTCACCACCGAGTTCAGTGCATCAATGTCTTCTTTCGTAATCTTCATCGTATATCTATTTAACGCTTTTGCAAATTTTTGAGGGTGCAAAAATAATCAAAAACTATCAATATATCGCTATGGAATCTATCGATTCCAGATAAGGAAATGCAAAGGATGTGTTAAAATTAAATGCAGGGCTCTCGTGTCTTCAAGCCCTGATCATTCAATAAGCTTGTATAAAATCGACTCAAACAGGGTAAGGAGTATGCTGAACAGAAGAGCTGTCCAGAATCCTGCAATGTGGAATCCGTCTATCCAATTCCCGGCGAGAAGAACCAGCGCGGCATTGATCACGAATAAAAAAAGCCCCAGGGTAAGAATGGTCACAGGAAGCGTGAGCACGACCAAAATCGGTTTGAGAATGGAAAACAACAGCCCCACCACAACCGCGACCCAGATTGCAGTTACGTAATCATCAACCTGCACTCCAGGAAGAATGTAGGCTATGGCCAGTACCGCCAAAGCGCTCAGCAAAATTTTGAAAATGAAATTCATAAGAAGATTTTTTGGACAATCAATCCAAATTAGTGATTCTCGAGAAACTGAACAACATTCTTGTAAAAATCTTCCGGGTTCTCTGCATGAAGCCAGTGCCCTGCCCCTTCGATGTCTACCACGGTGCTTTCGGGAAAATGATTGCGGATCAGTGTTTTGTCCTGCTCGGTGACATAACCCGAGTTGACACCTCGCATGAACAAGGCCGGGACATCGGAGACCGATTGAGGCGGCAGCTCCACCCCCACTTCGTGGATGTTCTCTTCAAGACTTTCCAGGTTGAATCGATAGGCCAACTGGTCGCGTTCCTTTCGATAGACATTCTTGAGCAGGAATTGTCGAATGCTGTACTCGGGAATGTGTTTTTTGAAAATGTCGTCTATCTCAGTCCTGGAACTCACACTGGAGAAGTCCACTTCGTTCAAGGCCTCGAGGATGAACTGATGATGAGGCGGATAGAATCTCGGTGCGATGTCAGCGACGATCATCCGATCGACGCGCTCCGGGTATTCCACCGACATCAGCATGACGGTTTTCCCTCCCATGGAGTGTCCGAGCATGATTGCCGTTGGAATATCGTAGTGATCCATATAGTGAACCAGGTCCTCAACCATATGCTCATAGGAGAAATCCTCAGAATGAAAGCTGCGGCCGTGGTTCCGCTGATCGATCAGGTGCACCTCGTACTGCGAGGAAAAAGCATTGGCCAATGACTTCCAGTTGTCACCCATGCCAAAAAATCCATGAAGAATAAAAAACGGATGGCCTGAGCCCTGAATCCGGGAATGCAGCAAACTCATCGCACCAGTTTTTGGAGATACATGCCAATGACATTCTCGAGACCGAAATAAAGGGCTTCCGAAATAAGCGCATGCCCGATCGACACTTCCAGCACGTCGGGAACTTGCGAAACAAAAAAGTTAAGATTGTCGAGATTCAGATCGTGCCCCGCGTTGACACCCAAACCGGATTCGGCAGCTGTTCGGGCGGCATCAGCGTATTTTTGAGCTTCGCCTTTGTTTCCTTTTGCGTATTCCACCGCGTAAGACTCCGTGTATAATTCGATGCGATCCGTGCCGGTCTTTGCCGCATTTTCAATTAGCAAAGGAACCGGATCCATAAAAATTGAGGTTCGGATTCCATTTCTTTTGAATTCACCCACGACCTCCGTCAAAAATGAGGCGTGCTCAGAGGTATCCCATCCTGCATTGCTCGTAATGGCATCTACCGCATCGGGTACCAGGGTAACCTGATCCGGTTTGATGTCGAGAA
This sequence comes from Flavobacteriaceae bacterium, assembly GCA_024644725.1. GTDB lineage: Bacteria > Bacteroidota > Bacteroidia > Flavobacteriales > Flavobacteriaceae > Lutimonas. The sequence continues at coordinate 25,511 of JAHEHE010000015.1, forward strand.
CAAGATCGACAAACTCGGGAATGGGATTGCCTTCAATGTTAAATTCCGTGCTTACCACCTTCTTGAGATCCCTTGCATCTTGATATCGAATGTGCCTTTCGTCGGGCCTGGGATGTATTGTTATCCCCTGACCTCCATAGGATTGGATGTCTGCAGCAGCTTTTAAAAGGTCAGGGATATTTCCTCCCCGGGCATTTCGCAAAGTTGCAATTTTATTGATGTTGACACTGAGTTTGGTCATCTGGAATTCTTTTAATTTTTAAAACCGAAACTTATATTATCTTTACACAAAGAAAGAGTTTTGAATCGCGCAAAATTACAACATTAATTTAGGATATTTCGCAACAGGTAACAGTGCAAACCTCGAATTACATATTGAATGACGTCAAACCCCTGGCCCTGAATTCTGCTTTGAAACCGATGCAGGAAGCATTCCGAAAAACCACCTTTTCGCACCTTCTGGTCGTGGATGACGAAATTTATTACGGGGCTATGAGACGAAGCGAATTTGAGCTGATCAAAGATGCTGACTTCAAATTGCAGGACCACCGGGCCCTGTTGGAGCCTTTTTATGCCACAGATACCATGAACTGGTTCGAGGTACTCCAGTATTTTGCCAATTACAACACCAATGTCATGCCCGTTCTCAATGGTGAAAAAGCCTACATCGGGTATTTTGAGCTGGACGACTTCTTAAATCTCTTCAAGTGCACGCCTTTTCTGCATGAAGAAGGTGTCATCCTGGTCGTTGCCAAAAAGGGTACTGACTATTCCTTCAGTGAGATTTCTCAGATCGTTGAATCGAATAACGCTACACTCTTTGGCGCCTTTGTTTCCAAAGTCAAGGAAGACATTGTGCAGATCACATTGAAGCTGAGCCTTCACGACATCAACAACACTCTGCATTCATTCAGAAGATACAATTACGAGATTGTCAATGAATTTGAAAAGGACAAATACCTCGATGAGCTCAATCAAAGATCTGAATACCTCCAGCGTTACCTGAACATTTAATTCGCCTTGCAATGAAAGTAGGGATCTATGGCCAGACCAATAACGAAACTACCATAAAGTACACAGAATACCTGATTGAGATTCTTCAGGACAGGAAAATTGACTTTTTTCTCGAGAATAATTTCTGTGAGGGATTTGAAGATGCCTCGGGAACCGGTTATCCGATCTTTGATGGCTACGAGGGGCTCGATAAGTCATTCGACGTCTTTTTCACCGTAGGAGGAGACGGGACCTTCCTGCGATCTGTTACCCTTGTTAGGGATCTGGAGATCCCTATTATCGGGATCAACACAGGGCGTCTTGGCTTTCTTGCGACGGTTCCTAAGGAGAACATCAGCGTGGCGGTCGAACAGATATGCAAAAAAGAATTTCGAATCGGAAAGAGATCCCTGCTCAGCGTTAGTTCGTCTGATGAGAATGATGATTTTGGCGCTTTGAATTTTGCTTTGAACGAGGTCTCGGTAAGCCGAAAGAACACAGCCTCGATGATCAAGGTTGATACCTATCTGGACAAAGAATTTTTGACCACTTACTGGAGCGACGGGTTGATTGTCTCAACAGCGACGGGATCAACGGGGTACTCAATGAGCTGTGGCGGGCCCATCATCTCGCCAAACTCCAAAAGCCTGGTGCTAACCCCCATAGCTCCGCACAGTCTGGCGGTAAGACCGCTGGTAATTCCGGAGCAAACCAAAATTGAACTGAATATCGACAGCAGGGTCGATGAAGTACTGCTGACCCTTGATTCGAGAATGTACACGATTGGAAACAAGTCCAGGGTATTTATCGAACGTTCCAAATTCTCCATCCGAACGATTCATTTGAAGAACCAAACCTTTATCAAAACGCTCAGGGAGAAATTACTCTGGGGTGAAGACAAACGCAACTAATAACGAGGCTATTACACAATTTTACTCACATTTTTCTGTTAATCAAAAAAGACCGTTTTAACAATTCTAAACCAAATGGTTTTTTTATATTTGCAAACCATTTTTTGTGATGAAAAAATTTGTAATTGCCTTCATATTTTTCACTGTTTCTCTGACTTCATTTTCACAGATCAATGAACTTGGCGTGTTTGCTGGAGGAAGCAACTACATCGGTGACATCGGGAGAACCAACTACATTTATCCAAACAGCTACGCAGTGGGGCTCATCTACAAATGGAACATGCACCCCCACTATTCTCTTCGGGCCAATTACACGTATTCACCGGTCAAGGGAGACGACGCCGAATCGGATAACTCTTTTCGCAAAGTGCGTGGACTGAGCTTTTCAAACGACGTTCATGAGCTTTCTGCAGGAATAGAATATCATTTTTTCAAATACAACCTGTCAAAAACCGGGCACACCAACACACCCTATCTTTTTGCAGAGCTGGGAGTTGTGAATTATGGATCTTTTGATTCGGATACCCTTGAATCGAATAGAACTTTCAATTTCACTATGCCCTTTGGAGCGGGTTTCAAAACCATTCTCGCTCAGGGTGTGGGCATCGGCTTTGAGGTGGGTTTCCGATATACCTTCAAGGATGACATTGACGGATATCCTTTTCTCGAATACGATCCGGGCAGCAATGTCCAGATCAACCCGAACAATAATGACTGGTACGTCTTCACCGGCGTAACGCTGGTCTTCGCCTTTGGCAGAGAAGGTTGTTACACAGGCAGTTTTTAATAAAATGGACTTGAAATCTCAAATAGATCAGAATTGCATTCCCAAACACGTTGCCGTGATTATGGACGGAAATGGCCGTTGGGCCAGCAAACAAGGTCTGAAAAGAGTTTTAGGCCATCAGAAAGGTGTCGAATCCGTTCGTCAGACGGTCGAGGCAGCGGCAGAAATCGGAGTGAAGGCCCTTACCCTTTATGCTTTCTCCACAGAGAACTGGAAAAGGCCGCAATATGAAGTGGACACCCTGATGACGCTCCTTGTCAAATCGCTGAAGAACGAACTGGAGACACTACAGAAAAACAACATCCGCCTGCAGGCGATCGGCCGACTGGAGCAACTTCCCAAAAAAGCGAGAAAGCAACTTCTAGAAGTCATTGACCAGACTAAGGACAATGACCACATGATCCTGACACTGGCCCTTAATTACGGAGCAAAAGAGGAGATTGTGAATGCAGTAAAATGCATTTCTAAAAAAATTGTTAATAATGAATTGAAGGCGGAAGAAATTGATGAAAAAGTTATAAATAATCATTTATATACATTTACTTTGCCCGTCGTTGATTTTTTGATACGAACCAGTGGCGAAAAACGCATAAGTAACTTCCTTTTGTGGCAGATTGCTTATGCCGAACTTTATTTTACAGATGTTTTGTGGCCGGACTTTAGGAAGAAGGATTTCTATGAAGCCATACTCAATTATCAAAGCAGAGAAAGACGATTTGGAAAAACGAGTGAACAAATTGAGAGCAGCAGCAAGTAGACTCAGACACTTCTTCCTGCTTATAGCCTTCCTCTCTGCCGCCTCCTTCCATGCACAAGGGAACGATCCTGACACCACCTCACCTTCTGACAGCATTCCGACAGCACAGGTGATCGATTCTGTGGCTCAAACAGCTGTGGACACGATAATTCCTGCGGGGCCGATTGTCCTGGAAAAAAACAAGAAGTACATGATTGGCGGGATTGCGGTGAGTGGCAACGAAACCATTTCCGAGCAATCGATACTCATTTTCTCCGGACTTGGCACCGGACAGAGACTAAAAATCCCGGGAGACAAACTATCATCGGCCATTAAAAAGCTTTGGACTTCAAAACTCTTCAGCAATGTAGACGTCTTTGTGACGAAAATCGACGGTGACGCCATTTACCTGGAAATTGCCGTTAGGGAACTGGACAAAGTGGGTGACGTTACCATCACCGGACTGAAAAAGTCAAAAATTGAGGAGATCGAAAAGGAGATCGAATTTCAAAATGGATCGATGCTCACCGAAAACCTCATCAAAACAACAGAGAACTATATCGTAGACAAGTACCGCGAGAAGGGATATCTCAGGACCAAGGTTACGATTACGACCCGCAGGGATACCGCGCAGGCCAATGTGCAGGACGCACTGATCGTCATTGACCGGGGAGATAAAATTGGAATCAAAAACATTCGGTTCCATGGAAACACGGCCCTGAAAGACTCGAAACTGAAAAAGACGATGAAGAAGACCAAAGAAAAGGGAATCACCCGGATCTTTTCTCCTTCGAAATTCGTCGAGGACCTGTACCAGGAGGATCTGGAAAAAGTTGTGGAGGCTTTTCAGGAAAAAGGATTTCGTGATGCCCTGGTCGTCAAGGATTCGCTCTCCTGGAATGAAGATAACACAATAAATTTGGACATTTTCCTCAATCAGGGAGAGCGCTATAAATTTGGCGATATTGCATTTCTGGGTAACAGCGTATTCACTGACGAACAGCTGATGAGCCTTTTACGCATTGAAAAAGGCGTTACTTACAACGGTAAAGCTCTGAATGAAAGAGTTTATGGTGACGGCTCACCCGAGTCCCAGGATCTCACGAACACCTATCTCGACAATGGGTACCTTTTCTCAAGGGTCACAGCTGTGGAGACCAGTGCCGAAAACAACACCATTGACCTCGAAATACGTATTATTGAGGACGAACCGGCCACAATCCGGAAAGTGACCCTGAAAGGGAATGACGTCACCAATGATCATGTGCTGTTCAGAGAAATTCGAACCAAACCGGGTGACCTCTTCAGCAAGAGCGACATTGTGCGTTCGATCCGTGAGCTTGGTCAATTGGGCTTTATCGATCCTGAAAACATTGTGCCTGACGTGCAACCGAATTTTGCCGACAAAACAGCAGACATAGAATATATCGTTTCGGAGAAAGGAGCGAGCCAGATCGAGCTGCAGGGAGGATATGGCGGTGGAACTTTCGTCGGTACCCTCGGACTCTCTTTCAACAACTTTTCGATCAAGAATCTCTTCAAATGGTCAGAGTACAAGCCAGTTCCTCGCGGAGACGGGCAGAGCATCGCTTTGAGAGCCCAGCTCAGTCGATTCTATCGAACTTACAGTATTTCATTCTCGGAACCCTGGTGGGGTGGCAAAAAGCCAAAAGGATTCAGCTTTTCGCTTTACAACTCCAGTCAGTTTGGCTTTGATCCGATTGAGAATGACGTGGACAAGGACCAGTTGCTCGATATTCTAGGGGCTTCCGTAGGATTGAGTCAGAGGTTGAAATGGCCGGATGACTTCTTCACCCTTTCAACATCTTTCAACTATCAACGATTCAAGCTCCAAAACTACACGATAGCGGCATTTGATTTTAGGGATGGGATATCCAACAACTTCAACTTTGCCGTGAACTTCGGAAGGAGCTCAGCCGGGCCAAACCCTATTTTCCCATCAGGAGGGTCCCAGTTCAACCTCCTGCTCAAACTGACACCTCCCTACTCGCTATTAAACAACAAGGACTATTCAAATCTGACGGATGACGAGCTATACGAATGGATCGAGTTTTACAAGATCGTATTTACGGGAAGGTGGTTCAGCCCGATTGTCGGCAAGCTGGTTTTGATGTCGAATGCGGAGCTCGGTTTTCTGGGAGCTTACAATGACGAAATCGGAGCGCCTCCTTTCGAGAGATTCTATGTCGGGGGTGACGGAATGCAGCAGGGAAGATTTGATGGTAGAACGGTTATTGCCCTGAGGGGATACCCGAACTCAAGTCTCTCATCCCAGACGGGAGGTACCATTTACAACAAGGTGGCATTTGAACTCAGGTATCCGATTACACTGAAACCATCTGCCTCTATTTATGCACTTACTTTCCTGGAAGCTGGGAATTCCTGGAACGAGTTTAGAGAATACCGTCCTTTTAACCTGAAAAGATCAGCTGGAGCGGGTATTCGAGTATTCATGCCGGCATTCGGATTGCTTGGTGTTGACTTCGGTTATGGGTTTGATACTATACCCGGAACCAACCTGATTTCGGGGTGGCAAACACATTTCATAATTGGTCAACAATTTTAAGCTACATTTGCTATATTTGCCCCCAATCAAGGATTGGCACGGTTTTTTCTTGAAGAAGAAGAGAATGAGAGTGACGAGCGTATTATTAATTGTTCTTTTAGGTTTTGGCTTCATGCTCAGTGCACAGAAACCCCAACGGGTGGCCTACATTGACATGAATTACATTCTTGAGAATATTCCGGAATACCAAAATGCACAGTCACAATTGAATTCCAAGGTCAAGAAATGGCAGGAAAAACTGGACGAGCTTTCGGCTGAAATAGACCAGTTGAAGACAGACCTCAGCAATGAGAAACCGTTGTTGACCAATGAACTGATAAGAGAAAGAGAAGAAGACATTGACATCAAAGAACAGGAACTGAAACGGCTCCAGCAGGCCTATTTCGGACCGACCGGAGACCTGTTTCAACTGAGAAAACAACTGGCCACACCCGTACAGGATCAAGTCTATAATGCGATACAGGACATCTCGAAGAAAAAACGATATGATTTCGTATTCGACAGGTCGAGTGATTTGATCATGCTGTACAGCAACCCGAAATTTGACATAAGTGAGCTTGTTTTGAATTCCATTGTCAAAAACAGAAAAAGACAGGCGATTCAGGACATGAAGAACGAGCGAATTGCCAAAGCCGGGGCAGCTGTTCCACCGACCGTGCTAGAAGGAGATGATGAAGGAGCAGAAGAAGAGGGTGTTGAAATGGCTTCAGAAGAAAATGCCGAAGCCGGAACCGAGGAAGAGATCTTGACAGATGGGGATGCAGAGGTGGAAGTTCAGAAGACTGAAGAGCAGTTGAAGCTCGAGGAGAGAATCCGAAAAAGAGAGGAGCTCAAGGCTCGAATCAAGGAGCAGCAAGAAGCGAGAGCACGTATGCGGGATTCATTGAAGCAGGTCGCAGAAGAGAAAAGAGCAGCCAAACTCAAGGAAATAGAGGAAAGAAAGAAACAAAGAGAACAAGCAATTCAAAATAACAATTAAACAGAGAAGAAAAAAGAACATTATTAATTACAAATTATTAGAAAATGAAATTATTTAGGAATTTATTTGTTGCAATGGCATTGATGTTGGCCTTTAACACGGTACAGGCTCAGGGAGTGGCACATATTGACAGCGAGCAACTACTCATGGCCATGCCGGAGACGAAAGCCATGGAAGACGAGTTGAAGAAAGTGCAGCAGACCTATGCGGATGAATACAATGCACAGGCCACGGCACTTCAAGCCAAGTTGAAAAAATACGACGCTGAAGCTCCTACTCAGACGGATGCAAAAAACGAAGAGCGAAGAGTTGAAGTTGAAGGGTTGAAAAACAAGATCCAAAAATATGCTCAGACGGCAGATCAGGAGATCCAGAAAAAACGTTTTGACCTCCTCAAGCCCATTGTCGAGAAAGCCCAGAAAGCAGTAAGCGACGTCGCTGCTGAAAAGGGAATCAAGTACGTGCTCGATTCCTCTCCTGGAAAAGGCTTGATCGTCTTTGAAGGTGAAGACCTTATGCCTGCTGTAAAGAGCAAATTAGGCATCTAAATCGTGAAAAATTCGTACAATTAAAAAAACCGGAAGCTCAGTTGCTTCCGGTTTTTTTATTCTCTGTACCAGCTATTCCTTGTACCAGCCGGCGTATTTGATGTAGCTATCTGCAATACGCTCCACTTCTCCCGTGAGCAGTTCAGGATCAATGTCCTTGATTTTCTTCGCAGGCATCCCGGCATAGACCGATCCGGACTCGATAATGGTCCCTTTGGTAACGACAGCTCCGGCCGCAATAATGCTATTGCTGTTCACGATGCAATCATCCATCAAAATCGCCCCCATTCCGATGAGCACATTGTCGTGCACCTTGCATCCATGCACCAATGCATTATGACCGATCGATACGTTGTTTCCGATCTCCGTGGGCGACTTTTTATAGGTGGCGTGAATCACCGCTCCATCCTGCACATTGACTTTATTTCCCAATCGAATGTAATGAACGTCTCCTCGAATTACCGCATTGAACCATACACTGCACTGATCTCCCATGATCACATCTCCAACCACAGTTGCAGTCTCCGAAAAGTAACAGTCTTTGCCCCACTCGGGCGTCTTCCCAAGTACCGTCTTGCATATCATATTTTAGGATGTTTTTAACGAATGGCTCAAAAGTAAGCAAAAATACTTTCGTAAATTTGTCCTTCAAATTTGAACCGTCATGAACAATATCAAAATAGAAAAAACTGGCAGTCCGGCCATCATCAAATTCGTATTCGACAAAATGCTCACCGAAGGCAGTTTTGAATACAACTCGATCGATGATGCGAAGAACTCTACCCTGGTGCAGCAGCTGTTTCACCTGCCTTTTGTAAAAAAGGTTTTTGTTACGGCCAACTTCATCGCCCTTGAAAAGTTTGACATCCTGGAATGGTCGGAAGTTCAAGATGAATTGAAAGACATTCTCGGGGCTTTTGTGGCACAGAACGATTCGATTTTCATAGAAGAGAATACAAGCGCCCTGGTGGAAGTCTATGCGGAGAGCACACCGAACCCAAACGTGCAGAAGTTCGTCACGAATCAGCTGTTGACCAATCAACACATCGAATTGAGCTCGCCGGAACAGGCGGTAGCCGTCCCTTTGGCAAAAGAGCTTTTTGAGTTTCCATTTGTCAAGGAGGTTTTTCTATCTGACAATTATGTGTCTATCCAGAAAACCGGGGATCTCGATTGGTTCGAGATCAATACTACCCTCAGGGATTTTTTGAAGGAATATCTCCAGAGTGACCGCCGGGTAGTCGCTGAAAACTATGTTCCGACGTCCTCTTCGGATGGGAAGCGAAAGACGGAGTACACCCCCACCAATGATGACGTCTCAAAGCAGATCATCGGGGTGTTGGAAGAGTATATCAAACCGGCTGTAGCAGGAGACGGTGGCAACATCCAGTTTCTCTCCTACGCTCCAGACACCAAAGAAGTCAATGTGCTCCTACAGGGGGCCTGCAATGGATGCCCATCATCGACAATTACTTTGAAAAACGGAATAGAATCCACTTTGAAGCAACTTCTGCCCGGCAAGGTTGAAATCGTCAATGCCATCAACTGACAGGGCCTGATCCCGTAAGATCCAACAAGAATTCCAGATAAATGAAAAAGAAATCAATCCTGACGCTGATGGCCCTGACAGTCATTTCGTTGTCAAATCTCAACGCACAAAAATCAACCATGCAGTACCCTGAAACCCGCAAGGGAGAAGTCACTGACACGTATTTTGGAAACCGGGTGGCCGACCCATACCGTTGGCTTGAAGATGATCGTTCCGCGGAGACCGAAGCCTGGGTGGCAGAGCAGAACAAAGTCACGCAAGGCTATCTCGAAACGATTCCATTTCGGGAAGAAATCAAGCAGAGGCTGACCACCCTGTGGAATTATGAAAAGTACTCGGCTCCAACCAAACACGGCGACTACAATTACTTTTATAAAAATGACGGGCTGCAGAACCAATATGTGCTTTACAGACAAAAAGATCAGGATGATCCGGAGGTTTTCCTGGACCCGAATACCTTCTCCAAGGACGGCACAACCTCGCTGGGAACTGTTTCCTTCAGCAAGGACGGATCGAAGTTAGCGTACAGCATCTCGGAAGGAGGCTCTGACTGGAGGAAAATCATCGTCATGGATGCTCGTTCCAAGGAGATCATGGAGGACACCCTGGTCGATGTCAAATTCAGTGCCATTTCCTGGTACAAGAACGAAGGCTTCTACTATTCAAGCTATGACAAGCCTGAGGGGAGTGAGCTATCCGCCATGACGGATCAGCACAAGCTCTACTATCACAAACTCGGGACCACACAGGACGAAGATCAGCTTGTCTTTGGGGGGGATTTAAAGCGAAGATATGTATTTGGTACGGTCACGGAGGACCAGAACTACCTGGCGATCACGGCGGCGAATTCCACTTCGGGAAGCGAACTGTACGTCAAGGACCTCAGGAACAAAAAGTCCGGGTTGCAAACCATGGCCGGTAATTTTGACGGGGACCACACTGTCATCTACAGCGAAGGCAACACCCTTTTCATATCTACCAATCACAACGCGCCCAATAGGAAACTGGTCAGGGCCGACATCGACAAACCGGGCCAGGAATATTGGCAGGACGTGATCCCGGAGACCCAGAATGTGTTGAGTCTTACCACAGGGAGTGGCTATTTCTTTGCCGAGTACATGAAAGACGCCTTGTCTTTGGTGCTTCAATACGACACGAAAGGAAACCGGGTACGAGAGGTCAAACTGCCTGGCATCGGTTCGTCTTCAGGATTCAGCGGAAAGAAAAAAGACGACAAGGTTTTCTATTCTTTTACCAACTACGTTCAGCCATCAACCATTTACGAATTCGACCCGTCGAATGGGACTTCTAAGGTCTACAAAAAGCCTTCGGTGGATTTCATTTCTGACGATTACGAGTCGAAGCAGGTATTCTATACTTCAAAGGATGGGACGCGCGTGCCCATGATCATTACCTTCAAAAAGGGGCTGGAACTCAACGGTAAGAATCCGACGATGCTTTACGGATACGGGGGCTTCAACATCAGCCTGACCCCTGGTTTCGGCATAACGACGGCAACCTGGCTCGAAATGGGAGGTGTCTATGCCGTTGCCAACCTTCGTGGAGGCGGTGAGTACGGCAAAGACTGGCACGATGCCGGAACACAAATGAAAAAGCAGAATGTTTTTGATGATTTTATCGCTGCAGCGGAATATTTGATCGAGGAAGACTACACTTCTTCCGATTATCTGGCCATACGAGGCGGCTCCAATGGCGGGCTTCTGGTGGGAGCTGTAATGACCCAACGGCCTGAACTGATGAAAGTTGCTCTCCCGGCTGTAGGTGTCCTGGACATGCTAAGGTATCACACGTTCACTGCGGGAGCGGGTTGGGCGTACGATTATGGAACCTCCGAGCAAAGCGAGGAAATGTTTGAATATCTGTATGGCTATTCTCCGGTTCACAATGTGAAAAAAGGGGTTGAATACCCTGCAACTCTGGTGACAACCGGAGATCACGATGACCGCGTGGTCCCGGCACATTCCTTTAAATTCGGTGCAGAATTACAGGACAAGCAAGCAGGAACCAACCCGGTTTTGATTCGCATTGAAACGAAGGCGGGTCATGGAGCGGGAACACCTGTATCCAAGATCATCGATCAGTACGCGGATATTTTCAGCTTCACGCTATTCAATATGGGCTATGAGAATTTAAATTCTGAAGTAGTCAACTGACTTTAAAGAATCTATAGTGTTCAGGAACCCGGGGGTGAGAATCCCTGGGTGCCGGGCTTCAATCTCACCGGTATGAAAATCTCAGTAATCCATTCTGCCGGATTCGGGGTGTCATCCACCTGTTTGACGTAAATTTCGAAGGGCTCCCCATTCTCAATGGCTTCATAGGCACCCAGTTCAGCGGCCCCTGCTATGGCGCTCTCCCAGGCTTCCTTCGAATGATCGTAGCTTCCGGTGAGCACCGTTTTATAATAGCTGCCGCGCTTCATGAATCCAGATACCACCTCGGAATCCGATTCGACAATGACTCGTTCGCTGACCGGGTAGCCCACGGAGAACATCGCAGTGCCGTGTTCCTGGTTGAATTTGTGATAAATGGCGAAAGGACTGCCCGTGAGTCTGATGCCGTTCGTTTCTGCGTAGTCGAGAACCTGTTGCATCATCATCCTGAATTTCGGATTCATGTCACTGATCTGGCTGCTGGCGGTCACATAGAGGTAAAAGCCTCCACTGTAGTCGGTTACCCCTTTGTTTTCTATGCTGTATACTCCCATCTTCTTTTTGATGTTCGCTTCAAAAAGCTCGAGCCCGCGCTCCTCCATCGGCCCCATTTGCTCCTCCATGGTACTGGCCATGAACCGCGTCAAAAAAGGCATTTCTCCCTTCATCCCCCAGGTCAAATCCGTTCCTCCTTCTTTCTCCTCGAGGATCCAATACACATCCGATCTCATATCCCCGAAAGGGGTCTTGAAAAGGATCTCCGATTGAATCCGTTCATTCGGAGCACTTACCAGGCGCCGCATCTCCCCTTCTCCATCCATCGAAGTCCAGGAATAGGAACCTCCCACGCCTACGGTGTTTTCGGCATAGGTGGCTACAATGGTGCTGTCTTCCTCGTACCAGGGACCCCAGTCCGCCCAGTTCCTGTAATCATTCAGGTCGTTGAACACCACCTCGGGGTCTGCCGGGATGAACCGGGTCCGCTTTACGTCATAGGTTCCGTCAAGGGAAGCGAGATAGATTGAGGCCGCCACGACGACGATGAGCAAGAACAGTAAAAAGTACTTGAGAAATCGCATAGTTAACAAGTTTGATCCATTGTGTATCAAATATAAGAATTAAATCCCAAGGCTTTCAAACAGAAGCACTTAATATCCTTCTGAAGTTTGGTAAAACAGCGCCTTTTGGCTACATTTGAGCATTCATTCACAAACAAAATTTACCCTATGAAAATCAAGTATTTAATACACATTTTACTCGTGGCTTTTCTCGTATTCGCCTGCCAGGGCAAACAGGAGCAACCCGAGGTGGCAGAGACACAAAAAACAGAGTCAATAGACTTCGAATTTCTGTCTGAGCAGTTCGCAGACCTGAAGATCCTGAGATATCAGATCCCCGGCTTTGACCAGTTGAGCCTGCAACAGAAAAAATATGTGTACTACCTTACCCAGGCCGGACTTGCCGGAAGGGATATCATGTACGATCAAAACTACAGGCATAACCTGAAAATAAGAAGGGCGCTTGAAAAAGTGTACACGGGCTTCTCAGGAGACAAGACCACCGAGGATTGGAAAAATTTTGAGGTCTACCTCAAGCGCATTTGGTTTTCCAACGGCATTCACCATCACTATGCCAATGACAAATTCGAACCTGGATTCAGCAGAGCTTACCTGGAAGAAATAATGAGCACAACCGGAACAGAGCTCGAGGGTGAGGCACTGGAAGTTATATTCAATGACGCCGACAGCAAAAAAGTGAATCTCGATCCGGAGAAAGGCCTGGTGGAAGGCTCAGCGATCAATTTCTATGCACCCGACATCACAACGGCTGATGTCGATGCCTTTTACGGCGCCATGAAAGTCGACGCCAAACAGCCCATAGAAAAAGGCCTGAATTCCAAACTGGTGAAGGAAAATGGAAAGTTAGCGGAAAAGGTTTGGAAGAGCGGTGGCCTTTACGGAGCTTCCATCGACAAGATCATCGAATGGCTCGAAAAAGCTAGAGAAGTCGCAGAAAATGAGACCCAGAAAAAACAGTTGGGTCTTCTCATCGACTACTACAAAACGGGTGATCTCAAGACCTGGGATGATTACAATATCGTCTGGGCAAAATCCACCGAAGGGGATGTTGACTATATCAATGGGTTTATCGAAGTCTATAACGATCCGAAGGGTTACAAGGGTTCATACGAATCCGTGATACAGATCAAGGATTTCGAAATGTCCAAGAAAATGGCCGTCCTGGCTGAGAATGCTCAGTGGTTTGAAGACAATTCGACGCTACAAGAGGAGCACAAGAAGAGCAATGTCGTGGGAGTTTCCTACAAAACGATCAATGTAGCCGGGGAAGCCGGAGACGCCTCTCCTTCAACTCCGATTGGAATCAATTTGCCCAATAATAACTGGATCCGCGAGCAGCACGGCTCCAAATCGGTTTCCTTGGGAAATATCATCTACGCCTACAACAATGCAGGCAGCAGTGGCAGGTTGCAGGAATTCGCCTATGACGAAGAAGAAGTCAAATATGAGGAAGAATATGGTCAGCTGTCAGACAAATTGCATACAGCGCTTCACGAGGTCATCGGTCATGCCAGTGGCAAACTGAACGAAGGAATAGGAACTCCCAAAGAGACCCTGAAGAATTATGCCTCTACCCTGGAAGAAGCACGTGCCGATCTGGTTGGGCTCTATTACCTGCCGGATGAAAAGCTCGTTGAAATCGGGATTTCTCCTGATGCCAAGGCCATTGGAAAAGCATCTTACGATGGATATATTCGCAACGGATTGATGATGCAGCTCATCCGTTTGAACCTCGGAGATGACATCGAGGAAGCTCATATGAGGAACCGCCAGCTTGTGGCGGCCTGGGCCATGGAAAAAGGACAGGCGGACAACGTCATTGAAAAAGTCGAAAAAGACGGCAAAACCTATTTCAAAATCAATGACTATGACAAGCTGCGAGTTCTCTTCGGGGAATTGCTCAGCGAAATCCAAAGAATCAAGTCGGAAGGAGATTTCGAAGCGGGCCGTGACCTCGTTGAAACCTATGGCGTAAAAGTGGATCAGGAGCTTCACAAAGAGGTTTTGCAAAGAAATAGCAAGTTCAAATCGGCGCCTTACTCAGGATTCATCAATCCTGACCTGGTTCCGGTAATGGACGAACAGGGAGAAATCACCGACGTCAAGGTCGAGCAGCCAGAGAGCTTTGCAGCCCAGATGCTGCGTTATGCCAAGGATTACACCACGCTTCCGGAGGTTAACTGATACGAAGATCTGAACTGAAATCAGGAAAAATAGAATTCAAGGGCATAAGGCAGATTATTGAATTGTCTTATGCCCTTTTCATATCTTAGACCCATGAATGGTGTTGTAACCAAATCAACCGGAAGCTGGTACTGGGTGCGCACCCAGCAGCACAAGGTCTTCCAGTGCAGAATCCGCGGCAAGTTCCGAACACGGGGTATCAAAAGCACGAATCCAATCACGGTTGGAGATCATGTAGAATTCGAAATTGATCCGGCTGAGGGCAACGGAATCATCACCAATATCCACGACCGCAAGAATTACATTGTTCGCAAATCCGTCAAGCTTTCCAAACAGACCCATATTATTGCAGCCAACATCGATCAGGCCTTTTTACTGATCACCCTGGAACATCCCAAAACTTTTCCGGCTTTTATCGATCGTTTCCTGGCCACGGCAGAAGCCTACCACATTGAGACTGTGCTCCTCTTCAACAAAGTTGACCTGCTGGACAAAGATCTCGAAGATCAGAAGAACGAGCTGAAGGAACTTTACGAAAAGATTGGATATACCTGTATCGATATCTCTGCTACGGAAGGTCTCCATGTGGATCGGGTAAAAGACTTGATGATCGGCAAGACCAGCATGTTTTCAGGGCATTCGGGGGTTGGAAAATCAACCCTGATCAATGCGATCTCTCCGGGCCTGAACCTTAAAACCGCGGCGGTTTCGGAACAGCACCGCCAGGGTCAGCACAC
>JAHEHE010000130.1 GCA_024644725.1 Flavobacteriaceae bacterium
ATCTTTCGATTAAATGATGAAATATGATTTTAAGTACGGAGTTGGAACAGAAAGGGAATCAGTTCCCATCGAAAATAGTATCCTACAAAAAAGACGTTGACACCCTATATTTTACTACTGAGAATTTCGTTGTCCTGCAGGTCACTGTGAGGCGCGACAGTGTGATTCGCTTCAGGTACAGCACCAAAACCATCTTCCCCAAGGATTTTTCCTACGCCATAACCAAATACGCCAGCAGTGGATTCAACCACCTCAGCATTGAGGAAGAAAAGAAGCATTACGTCATAACTACTGCCAAGCTGATCATCAAGATTGCAAAGGCGGACCTGAGAAAGTCCATTTACGATGCCAAAGACAATTCGTTGATCTGTGAAGATGAGATCGGTTTTCATTGGGAGGAAAGTTACGAGTTCGGAGGTGATATCGTCAAAATGTCCAAAACGGCCCAGAACAGTGAGGCCTTTTACGGCTTGGGTGACAAGCCGGTGCACGTCAACCTCAAAGGTCGAAGGTTTGAGAATTGGGTAACCGATTCGTATGCCTATGGTCGCGACACCGATCCGATTTACAAGGCGATCCCCTTTTATATCGGATTGCATCACTCCAAGGCTTATGGGGTCTTCTTTGACAACACCTTCAAGTCCTTCTTCGACTTTTGCGCCGAAAGGAGAAACATAACCAGTTTCTGGGCCGAAGGAGGGGAGATGAACTACTATTTCATCTACGGACCCGACATGTCGGAAGTTGTTGCCAATTACACGGATCTTACAGGGAAGCCCCACGAAATGCCGCCCCTATGGGCCCTGGGCTACCACCAGTGCAAGTGGAGTTACTATCCGGAGTCGCAGGTGCGTGAGATCGCTCAGAATTTCAGGGATCTTAAAATCCCCTGTGATGCGATTTATTTGGATATTGACTACATGGAAGGTTTCCGGTGTTTTACCTGGAACAAGGAGTATTTCCCGGATCCCAAAAAAATGGTGAAAGAACTTGCCGATGACGGATTCAAAACCATTGTGATCATAGACCCCGGGATCAAGATCGACATCAATTATCCTGTATTTAAAGAGGCCCTTGAAAAGGATTATTTCTGCAAAAGAGCGGATGGCCCTCATATGAAGGGAAAAGTCTGGCCCGGGGAATGCTATTTCCCGGATTTCACCGATCCTGAAGTACGCGAATGGTGGTCCGGGCTCTTCAAGGAGCTGATCGAAGAAATTGGGGTCAAAGGGGTTTGGAACGACATGAATGAGCCGGCGGTCATGGATGTGCCCGGCAAGACGTTCCCGAATGATGTTCGTCACATGTACGAGGGTTTGCGTTGCAGCCACCGAAAGGCGCATAACATTTACGGCATGCAGATGGCGCGGGCCACCTACCAGGGGCTGAAGAAATTTTCCTATCCGAAGAGACCCTTCGTCATCACGCGAGCTGCTTATTCCGGAACCCAACGCTATACCTCAACCTGGACCGGCGATAATGTCGCAACTTGGGATCACCTCAACATAGCCAATATACAGTCGCAACGACTGGCCATGTCAGGGTTTTCCTTTGTGGGATCTGACATCGGAGGTTTCGCCGAGCAACCCAACGGGGAGCTTTATGCCCGCTGGATTCAGCTGGGTGCATTTCACCCGTTTTTCCGAACGCATTCCTCAGGAGATCACGGGGACCAGGAACCTTGGGCCTTTGGGACCAACGTTACGGACATTGTGAGAAAGTTTATCGAGATTCGCTATCAGTTGTTGCCGTATTTGTATACGGCCTTTTGGAGATATGCCGAAGAAGGTGTGCCGATTTTGAAGTCACTCGTCCTGTTTGACCAGGCAGATCCTCATACGCATTACAGAAACGATGAATTCATCTACGGTGAGAAGATTTTGGTTTGCCCGGTAGCTGAGCCCAACGCGAAAGGCCGTCGCATGTTCTTCCCGAGAGGCCAGTGGTACAGCATCTGGGATCACGAGCTGATTGAAGGCGGAGAAGAGATGTGGGTCGACGCCGACCTGGATTCCATGCCGGTATTCGTAAAGGCCGGAGCTGCTATTCCGAAGTATCCCATCCAACAATACGTGGGAGAAAAAGTCATTGACCAACTCGAGCTAGATGTGTATTACAAGAAAGGCAAAGAGAAGTCCCAGGTTTATGAAGACGCACATGACGGCTATGACTATAAAAAGGGCCGTTACAGCCTCAGGAATTTCTCAGTGATCGGAAACGGGAAAATCATGACCATTCAGCAATTCAAATCCGGTAAGTTCAACACCACTTATAAGACCATCAAGATCAAACTAATTGGTGTTCCATTTCCTATCGGAGAAGTTTTGGTTCACGATGAGATGTCGGATCCTTCACCGGTTAAAATCGGGGCAGACAATACAATTGTGGTGTCGAAAGAGTTCAGCAAGATCCAAATCATGGCCAAAAAGGGCCGATCCAGGATCAAAAAACAAAAAAAGAGTTGATCGGTTAGATCAACTCTTTTTTGGATTAAATGAATTCACGCTGGATTCACCTATTCTTCCTCTTTTTCCAATTGCTTTTTTTCAATCAACGCATTCGCGATAAGAAATGCTCCACTGAATAGGAAGATCATTGACGGAAAAGCTACTTCTTCATCCAGAGCCGTGTAAGTCTCGACAAGAGAACCGATGAGGACACCAATGCCAATTCCAACCGCCAACATACCTATTTTTAAAGTGTAGTTGTTCCTGTGTGATTTCTTCACCGTGAAAAGAGAAGCATCCGCTCCTTTTTCAATAAGCGCCAAACGCTCTTTGTTCCTGGTACTCAACCAAACAAAGATGATTCCGAAGAGTGACGCGAATACTATTAATGGTACTAAAACTGCTGCTGCCATGATTTGTGTTTTTAGGTTTTTATTCTGTGTTTGTTAGATAAGACTACTGATTTGGAATTCAGGTTACAGGTAGTCTCCATTTTTTTAAGATTTTTTTTTGAACTAACTTGTAACCTAAAGCTGTGGACTGTAGTCCTAATAGTGTACCATGGAAGCAAAAGAAGATCAGATCTACATAGAACGTGTATTAAAGGGTGACACCAATGCCTTTTCACATTTGATAAACAAGTACAAGGATATGGTTTTTACCCTTGTGATCAAGATTGTAAAGAGTCGCGAGGATGCAGAAGAGGTAGCTCAGGACAGTTTTATCAAGGCCTACCAGAAGCTGGACAGCTTTAAAGGTCAATCGAAGTTTTCCACCTGGCTGTATACCATAGCCTATCGAAATGCGCTGACCAAAGTGAGAAAGAAAAAGCTTGAAACGACCGATATTGACTCCTACGTGCTGGACAATCATAAAGACGGCCAGGATTTTCCCCAGATCGAGGCGATCAAGAACAATGAACAGGAAAAATACGTCAAGCAGGCTATTGAGAACCTTGGGGAAACAGATTGTTTGCTGATCACATTGTTCTATTTGAATGACAACTCTATTGAGGAGATTCAGGAGATCACCGAGATGAGCCAGTCGAATGTCAAGGTCAGGTTGTTCAGAGCCAGGAAAAGATTGTACAAGGAACTTTCCTTATTGTTGAAGGAAGAAATAAAGACGATATTATGAAAGAAGACAAGAATATAGAAAGACTCATCCGCGAAAGCTTGAAGGTTGAAAACACCTCTTACGATTTTAGCGATAAGGTCATGAAGCAGATCAAAGCGTCCGATAGGAAAGAAGAAATTGCTCTTACTTCTCTGGTAACCAAATATGCAATGGAGAGTCCGTCTGCAGATTTCACGTCCAAAGTGATGAGTGGCCTCCAAAAATCACCCTCTATAGTTATCAACCCTGTAATTATCGGAAAGAAGGCTTGGGTTGTGATCATTGCTCTTTTGTCAGCCTTTGTTTATTACGTGATTTCATCAGCCGGGTCTGGTGGCACGGAAACCGCCGCTTATGCAGATTTCATGGAAAGAGTCGGAGAACGATTCAACCAGGCTGGTGGTTCGCTGACATCTCAGCTGCCTGAGATGCTGACAAATCCGATATTTGCTTTGAGCATGTTTGCCTTGAGCACCCTTCTTCTGTTGGATTATATGCTCAAGAGACGAAAAGTGAGCCTGATCTGAAGTCGGCCAGCAAAACCATACTTTCCTCCTTTTTAAAAAGCCCATTATGGCAGTAAAAAGGAGGATTTGTTTTTCAAATAATTTTTCTGAAAACGTTTGTTGAAAATCTAAAAACGATTATATTTGCACACCTCAAAACAGAATGAGATTCCTCCTTAGCTCAGTTGGTTAGAGCATCTGACTGTTAATCAGAGGGTCCTTGGTTCGAGCCCAAGAGGAGGAGCAAAAAAC
>JAHEHE010000016.1 GCA_024644725.1 Flavobacteriaceae bacterium
TCAATGGCCATCACATCCCGGATGTCTTCGACCACGCAGATGATGGATCCATCCCTTCGACTGTTGCTGCAGATCTCGCAAAGCTCCGTGTCAGAGATATTGTGACAATTCGAACAAAGCCTGATTTCGTTTCTGAACCCTTCAAGAGCCTGCGCCAGCTGGGTCGTCTGCTCTTTGGGTCGCTTGAGCAGATGAAGTACCAGCCTGAGAGCCGTTCGCTTGCCAATTCCAGGCAACTGAGCCATTTCGTTGACTGCGTTTTCCAAAAGCTTTGACGAAAAATCCATAGTGCAAATGTAATCTTTTTGATCATTTTTCGAGGTGCAGTCATGGGCAGAGAATTATAATCCCTTTACACTATCTTTGGTTCGAGAACTCGAAATACCCATTCTGTTCCTGATCATGTCGCCAGCCCTACTTTTGACCGTCATCCTTCTCTATTTTCTGCTCCTTGCAGTCATTGCGTTTTTTACTTCGAAAGATGACAGTAACAGCGTTTTTTTCAAGGCGGGAAGGAATTCCCCCTGGTATGTGGTAGCCTTCGGCATGATCGGGGCCTCACTTTCTGGAGTTACCTTTATTTCGGTGCCCGGATGGGTAGAGTCGACCCAGTTCAGCTACATGCAGATCGTGGTGGGCTACTTCCTGGGATACCTCCTGATTTCCTGGATTCTCATTCCGCTGTATTACAAAATGAATGTAACCTCGGTATATGAGTATCTCAAGCATCGATTTGGAGTGCAAAGCCACAAAACCGGGGCTTTCTTTTTTCTCGTGTCGCGACTCTTGATCGCTTCGTTTCGTCTTTTTCTGGTTGCCTCGGTGGTGCATCATTTCATCCTCTCCGAATGGGGCGTGCCCTTCGAGGTCACAGTCGTGGCCTCGGTTTTGATTATCTGGCTCTATACGTTCCGAAGCGGTATTAAGACGATCGTCTGGACAGATACGCTGCAAACCCTTTTTATGTTGTCTGCTGTTGTTGCCACAATTGTAATTCTTCTTGGCTATCTCGATCTTTCCCTGTTGGATCTTTTGACAAGTGAGGCCTATCAGGAGTACAGCAGAGTCATTTTCTATGAAGATATTAATGATCGTAAACACTGGCTGAAGTCATTGATGGGCGGAATGATCATTGCACTTGCCATGACGGGTCTTGATCAGGACAACATGCAGAAGAATCTGACTTGCAAGAGCATCAAGGAAGCGCAGAAGAATGTCGTATCTCTCGGGTTGGTGCTGATCCCGGTTAATTTTGCCTTTCTTTTTCTCGGTGCGGTTCTATACCTCTATGCGGATCAGATGGGCATAGGTGTTCCCGTTGTCGACGGGAGTCAGAAATCGGACCTTCTCTTTCCTGAGATTGCCCTGAACCAGGGCCTGGGGCCCTTTCTGGGAATTACTTTTCTGTTGGGGCTGATCGCAGCTGCCTACTCCTCTGCCGACAGTGCGCTCACCTCCTTGACCACCTCTTTCAGCATCGATTTTTTGAACATCCGATCCCGGGAAGAAAAGCAGAGAAAGATTCTCAGAAAACGTGTTCACATCGGGTTCTCCCTCCTTCTTGTCCTGGTCATTATCGCTTACAAATATGTGATTCACGAGAATGTGATTCACAGTCTTTTGCAAGTCTCTACCTATACCTATGGACCTCTGGTGGGTCTCTTCTCTTTCGGCCTTCTTACCCGACACGAAATCAAGGACCGCTGGGTATGGAGCGTGGCTGTCCTTTCCATAGTGGCTACCTACCTGTTGAATCATTTCTCTGTGGATATGCTGAACGGATATCAGTTTGGTTACGAAATCCTGTTGCTCAACGGGGCCTTCACCTATGCCGGGCTTTACCTCATTCGAAAAAGAGATGGGAATGATCGAAAATAGCCTTATTTTTGTCATGTGGAAAAAGACCTGAGCCATTACCGAAAAAGTTACGAGCGAAATCCGCTGCTACGAGAGAATCTGCCTGAAAATCCCATGGAGCTTTTTCAGACCTGGTTTCACGAAGCGGATGACACAGAAGGAATTGAAGAGGCCAATGTGATGAGCCTCTCCACATTGGGTCTCGATGGATTTCCAAAAACGAGAATCGTGCTTTTGAAGCGTTTCACCTGGGAAGGGTTTGTATTCTTCTCGAATTACAAAAGTGAAAAAGGCAGGGCCATGGAAAAGAATCCCAGGGTTAGCCTGAATTTCTTCTGGCACAGCCTCGAACGGCAGATCGTGATCAAGGGAAAAGTCGAAAAACTGGCCGAAAATCTTTCTGATGGCTACTTTGAAACGCGTCCCGACGGAAGCAAATTGGGAGCATGGGCCTCTGATCAGAGTGAGGAGATCGAATCCCGTGAAGCCCTGGATCAAAAGCTTTCCGACATGGAAAAACGATTTGAAGGCAAGGAAATCACCCGTCCTCCTTATTGGGGTGGTTATTTGGTGAGGCCCGAATCCATTGAGTTTTGGCAAGGGCGACCCAACCGCATGCACGACAGGATCCGCTATGATCTGCAGGAGGACTACGATTGGAAGATGAGTCGTTTACAGCCCTGAGATCGACTTCAAGCCGCATAACATTTATTTTTACACTGGCGTTTCTCCTATTTTTTTATATTTGAGAGCATGAAAACCTTGTACATCGTCCGTCACGCCAAATCGTCGTGGGCATATGATGGGATCAAAGACATCGATCGACCCTTGAAAAAAAGAGGGATCAATGATGCTTATCTCGTTTCAACGGTACTCGAAAAAAAGATCGAGACGCCTGCCGTTTTCTTGTCTTCCTGCGCCAACCGGGCACTTCATACGGCGATGATCTTCAGCTATACGTTCAATTATCCCCTTGCCAATCTTAAAATCAGCAAGTCGCTTTACAGCTTCAGTGATGGTTATCTCATTAAAACGGTTAAGGCGCTTGACAATGGTTTCGATTCTGCCATCGTCTTCAGTCATGATCACGGCATAAGTGATTTTGTGAACAAGTTCGGGGACAAACCCATAGATCACGTACCCACTTGTGGAGTCGTGGCCATTGAATTCCGAACCAAACACTGGAAGAACATCAAGGACGGCAAAACTCTATTTACC
Source organism: Flavobacteriaceae bacterium (assembly GCA_024644725.1). GTDB lineage: Bacteria > Bacteroidota > Bacteroidia > Flavobacteriales > Flavobacteriaceae > Lutimonas. The sequence continues at coordinate 3,076 of JAHEHE010000016.1, forward strand.
GAGTTTCCGAGATATCATAAATAGGCTTCTCAAGTTCGCTAGCTACCGCGTCATCCCTTTTGTACACATCCTTAAAAAAGTAAAGGTTGTTCTCCTTGTCGGCCACAGCCGTGAGATAGACCAGGTAAATGTTGATCGGTTCGGGAAGGTCGATCTTGGTTGTTTCACCCGACTTGAGAATCTCATTGATCTTTTCCATGTTCCAAACCTCAGGATCATCCATCAGACTCATGAGAAGGCCCCATTTATCCTCAGTTCGGATACAGCCGTGACTGAAGGCTCGGTCCTGTCTTTCGAACAGACTCCTGGAGGGTGTGTCGTGCAAATACACCGAATACTTGTTCGGGAATATAAATTTCACTTCCCCCAAGGCGTTCCAGGGTCCGGCTTTCTGACGAATGATAAAAGGAAAGTTACCCCGGGAGTACTGGCTCCAGTCTATGGTTGAGGGATCCAGCATTTTTCCGCTTCGATCCATGACCTCCATGTGCTTAGCAGACAGGTAGCCAGGATCTTTCTTCAGTTTTGGCAGGGTTTCATTGGTAGCAATTGAGTAAGGCAAGGTCCATGTCGGATTCATGACGATATACTCCATCTCTCCTTTGAAGACCGGGGACTCATGATGGTATTTTCCGACGATCACACGTGAATTGAAAACCTCCTCCCGATCGGTGAATCGACGAACATGAAAGCCTGCAATGTTCACGATTAGAAAATCCTCATCCGGGTGATGAAAAATCCAACGCAGCCTCTCCAAATTTAATTTGATCTGTTCGATGCGCTTTTCAATCGGAACCTGCATTTGCTCAATGGTACCTTTACCTATGGCTCCATCCGCCGCAAGGCCGTGGCGGGTCTGAAACTTCTTGACCGCATTTTCCAGTTCCTGGTCGAAGACGCTTTCCTGATCTCTACCCATTGATTTCAAATCTCCAGTGGCCGTCAGGAATTCCCGGATTTCCAGAATTCGCGGATCATCCATATCCTTTTTCAGGGTCTCGCCACTGCTTACCCGCGGCCAGCCCCCTTCTTCCGCCTGACCCCTGAGATTTTTCAAATGAACCTTCATGAGCGCGTACATATAATGAGCGGGTTTCATGGTCTGCAGAGCCGGTTTCACCTGTTTGTTGTGCAGGGTTACCGTCAGCAGTGAGTCCACATTTTCCGGCCTTGCATTTTTCTCAACATCCCATTTGGCACGTAATTTCGATTGCTCGAGTTTTCCCTCAAGCAAATGCGAAGCATAAAGGATAATGGCATCTGTCATCAACAGATCCAGATCGGCTTTTTCCTCATTAGAGAGAGAAGATGACTTTTTCTTAGCCAGGAGGTTTTGTATTGACTGATAATGATAATCTTCAGGATCGAGGCCTTCGTCATAGGCCGATTCGATGCTTTCCAAAAGGTCTTTAATATTTTTTTTGTCGGTCCAGGCCAACTCATAATTTCTGTTGGTGTAAAACTGCGGAACCTCAATTTGGGAAAACAGCACCAGGCCGTTCACTGTGACATCCTTGTTCGGATCCCCATGAATACGGGATTCCAAATTCTCTTGAACAGAAGGTTCCTGCGAAAAAACAGGAACACTAAGGAAAACAAACAAAAGCAGGGTCGTGTAAAGTCGGGTCATTTGATTTGGTATTTTAAAGCTAAAATACGTATTTCTAAACATTCTTTTCATGAAGGCGGCTGACCGAATTTGAGGGTACGTTCAAAAAATTCTATATTGCCGTTAAATTCATTTTCTGCTGACATGCCCGAAAAAAATCTGAAACGATATTGGAGGACCAATTTGAGCTATCTGGCCATACTCTTGTCGGCCTGGTTTCTCGTTTCCTTTCTCTGCGGAATCGTATGGGTGGAGGAGCTCAACACCATAAGGCTGGGTGGTTTCAAACTCGGTTTCTGGTTTGCCCAGCAGGGTTCAATCTATGCCTTTGTCATCATAATTCTGATTTACATCAGGCTCATGAACCGACTGGATCGAAAATACAACGTAAACGAATAGCCATGGACCTGCAGATGTGGACATGGCTGTTGATCGCCATAACTTTTTCGGTTTACATTGGAATCGCCATTTGGTCCCGTGCCGGCTCGACCCAAGACTTTTATGTGGCTGGTGGAGGCGTTTCACCGATAGCCAACGGTCTTGCCACTGCAGCAGACTGGATGTCGGCAGCCAGCTTTATTTCCATGGCGGGCCTGATATCCTTCAGTGGATATGACGCCTCCGTCTATCTGATGGGATGGACAGGGGGCTATGTTCTGCTGGCCCTGCTCCTGGCTCCGTACCTGAGGAAATTTGGCAAGTTTACGGTACCCGATTTTATAGGGGATCGCTATTATTCCAACATCGCCCGCAGTGTCGCTGTGTTTTGTGCCCTGATCGTATCATTCACTTATGTAGCCGGGCAAATGCGAGGGGTCGGTCTGGTGTTCTCCCGATTCCTGGAGGTAGACATAACGAGTGGGGTCTTGATCGGAATGATCATCGTACTTTTTTATGCCGTTCTCGGCGGGATGAAAGGAATCACTTATACCCAGGTCGCACAGTACTGCGTGCTGATCTTTGCATTCATGGTTCCGGCGATATTCATTTCCATCCAGATGACGGGCAACCCTATTCCTCAGCTGGGTTTCGGGAGCGCGGGATCTGATGGGGTCTATCTGCTCGACAAATTGGATGGGCTGCACCACGAATTGGGTTTCGATGCCTATACGTCAGGCAGCAAGAGTCGACTGGATGTTTTTTTCATCACCGCTGCACTCATGGTGGGAACTGCGGGCTTACCACATGTCATTGTTCGCTTCTTTACCGTAAAAAAGGTGAGTGACGCGCGGAAATCAGCAGGCTGGGCTCTTTTTTTCATATCGATACTCTACACGACAGCACCAGCGATAGCTGTCTTCGCCAGGACAAACCTGATTCAAACCGTAAGCAACAAGGCCTATTCAGAGCTTCCTGGATGGGTAGCAAACTGGGAAGCCACCGGTCTTCTCAAGTTTCAGGACAAAAATAGTGACAACATAGTTCAATACCTGGCTGACCCTGTGCTCAATGAGCTCACGGTAGACAAGGACATCATGGTCCTGGCGAACCCTGAAATTGCCGAGCTTCCCAACTGGGTGATTGCTCTCGTGGCTGCCGGTGGTCTTGCCGCGGCCCTTTCCACGGCAGCGGGCTTGCTGCTCGTGATTTCTGCCTCCGTGTCACACGACCTGATCAAGAAAATGATCTATCCGAAGATCTCGGAGAAGGGAGAGCTGATCACAGCGAGAATCTCAGCTATCGCAGCAGTCTCAGTAGCCGGGTATTTCGGCATAAACCCGCCGGATTTTGTTGCGGCTACCGTAGCCCTGGCCTTTGGATTGGCTGCAGCTTCTTTTTTTCCGGCGATCATCCTGGGCATATTTGTTAAGCGCATGAACAAGGAAGGCGCCGTGGCCGGCATGGTAATCGGCATGCTGCTCATGCTTTACTACATGATGCGTTTCAAGTTCGACTGGTTCGGGGGCGGCTCGAAAGAGGACTGGTGGTTCGGAATATCACCCGAAGGATTCGGAACGGTTGCAATGATAGTGAACTTCGGAGTATCGCTTCTCATAGCTTTTGTGAGTCCGAAACCCCCGGAAGAGATCCAGGAGATGGTCGAGAACATACGAATTCCCTCGGGAGCCGGTGAGGCTTACACGCACTAAGTCAATACATATTGAAGCCCGGTAGCCGTCGTTCGTCGATTTTTTTTTACGCGCAGATGTTTTACTTTTATATTGCCTGACAGTCCAGCAAGATCCTCCTGGCAAGGTTCCAAAGAAAAGACTTCAAGAACATTAAAAAAAGAACTATGAGCGCCTTACAGATCAATTCCTTTAAAGAATACAAAGAGAAATATGAAAAAAGCGTTACCGATCCGGAAAGCTTCTGGTCGGATATAGCGGATCATTTCCACTGGAAAAAGAAATGGGATAGCGTTCTTGAATGGGACTTTTCCAAACCGGAGATAAAATGGTTTCAGGGAGCAAAACTCAACATCACCGAAAACTGCCTGGATCGCCACCTCGATACGATTGGCAATAAAACAGCGATCATATGGGAGCCCAATGATCCGGATGAGGAGTCGAGGCACATCACCTACCGGCAGCTGTTCGTCAAGGTGTCCCGTTTTGCCAATGTGCTCAAAAACAACGGTATTGAAAAAGGAGATCGTGTCTGCCTGTACATGCCCATGATTCCTGAATTGGCCATAGCCATGTTGGCCTGTGCACGCATCGGTGCAGTCCATTCCATTGTCTTTGCAGGCTTCTCTTCATCTGCCCTGGCTAGTCGGATCAACGATTCTCAGTGCAAAATGCTCATCACGGCAAACGAAGTGTATCGCGGTACCAAACCCATCAATTTAAAAGCGGTATGCGACCAGGCTCTGGAGCAAACCCCCTCTGTTGAAAAAGTGATCGTTTACAGGCGGACGGTGGAGCCAACAGATATGACTGAAGGAAGAGACGCATTCTGGTTTGACGAACTTCAAAAAGTGGAAAAGGACTGTCCGGCGGAAGAGATGGATGCCGAAGACATGCTCTTTATTCTTTACACATCCGGCTCCACGGGTAAGCCCAAAGGCATGGTGCACAGCACTGCCGGCTACATGGTAGGTGCTACTTATTCCTTTGAAAACGTGTTTCAGTGCAAACAAGATGATATTTACTGGTGCACCGCAGATATCGGCTGGATCACAGGGCATTCCTACATCATTTACGGCCCGCTGTGTGCAGGGGCCACAACTGTCATGTTCGAAGGAGTCCCCTCCTATCCCGACTACGGGAGATTCTGGGAAATCGTAGCCAAACTCAAAGTCACCCATTTTTACACGGCTCCGACAGCGATAAGAGCCCTGGCCAAGCATCCCCTCAGCCTGGTGGATCAGCACGATTTGAGCAGCCTCAAAGTGCTGGGAACCGTTGGAGAACCGATTAACGAGGAAGCCTGGCACTGGTACAATGACAACATCGGAAAAACAAAATGTCCTATCGTGGACACCTGGTGGCAAACCGAGACAGGAGCCATGATGATCTCCCCCATTGCGGGGATCACTCCTACCCGTCCGACGTTCGCCACTCTGCCTTTGCCCGGGGTTCAGCCTGTGCTGATGGATGAACACGGAAACGAAATCCCACAAGCATTGGAGCCCGCCGAGGGACGGCTTGTGATGAAAGCTCCCTGGCCATCGATCGCACGTACGATCTATGGAGATCATCAGCGATACAAAGACACTTATTTTTCGACCTACCCCGGCAATTATTTCACGGGAGATGGTGCCTATCGGGACGCATCAGGGAATTATCGGATCACGGGCCGAGTCGATGACGTAGTCATTGTATCCGGTCATAATTTAGGTACGGCACCAATCGAAAATGCGATCGACGAACATGCGGAAATCGTGGAATGTGCAGTCGTGGGTTTCCCTCATGACATCAAAGGAAATGCGCTCTACGCTTTTGTGACAAAATACGACGAATCCAAAAAATCGGACGATGATCTGCGAAAAGAGATCAACAACCTGATTGCCTCTACCGTGGGGGCGATAGCGAAACTGGATAAGATTCAGTTTGTGAGCGGGCTGCCCAAAACCAGATCAGGAAAGATCATGCGTCGAATCCTCAGGAAGATCGCCTCCCAGGATGCAGAAAATCTCGGAGATATTTCGACCCTGCTGAACCCGGACATCGTCGAAGAAATTAAAAGTGGAGCTTTATAGACAGAAACTTTTGTCTTTGATCAAAAAGAATTAACTTGAAGTTGTCTTGCTGTCCATCGGGAAGGCATTGAAGTCTCGATTTATGATCTCAAAAAAAACGAAGTATGGATTGAAGGCGCTGAGTTTCATAGCGCGCAGCGATGAAAAGTTGATTCCTATAGGAATAATCGCGAAAGAGGAGAATATCCCTCATAAATTTTTGGAAAGCATACTCCTCGTTCTTCGGAAATCGGGTTTTTTGGGATCCAAAAAAGGAAAAGGAGGAGGTTACTACCTGATGAAGGAGCCTTCTGAAATCTACATGGTTGACATCATGCGCGTGCTTGAAGGTCCAATAGCACCTTTAGCTTGTGTAAGCCTCAACTACTACGAAATGTGCGACGATTGCCCGGATGAGGCGAAGTGCAGTTTGAACATGCTGATGACCAAGGTTCGCGACGCCAATCTCGAGGTTTTCAGAAACACTACCCTGGAAGACCTCAAATAGAATATCCAAACTGTTGCATACTTTTCGAATGCTCAACAGCTTTTGACCTTGGTGATCCAACCTTAAATTTTTACTCTTTTTTTTAGTCCATCACGGTCATTGTTTCAAATATTTTTCTAGATTTGCTTTTATTTCCTACTTTGCCTATAGGATTATTATAAAATATTATTAAAGTATGTTAGTTGACAAAATCTATGCGTCAAAGCTCAAAGAGGGAGACTCCCACAGAAAGAGCGTTGTAAAGTCGATAAGCTGGAGAGTCCTCGGAACCCTGGACACTATAGTGATCTCGTGGATTTTGACAGGAAAACTCACTTTAGCACTTTCAATTGGCTCCATAGAAATATTCACAAAACTTTTCCTTTACTATGCTCATGAAAGATTCTGGAACATCATTAAATGGAAATAGGACACTTTCAATCAAAAAGCCAAAGTTTTCGGGCATCGAACTGGAGGAAGCAAATAAGCTTCTGAAAGACCTGGAACCCATGCAGATCATAGAATGGGTTCTGGAACATGCCCAAAAGCCCATTCTAACAACAAATTTTGGCCCGTATTCAGCTTCTTTAATCCACGCCGTGACCAGGGTAAAAAAAGACATCAATGTAATTTGGTGTGACACGGGCTACAACACACCCCATACCTATCGGTTCGCCAAAAAAATAATGGATCAGCTCTCTCTCAATATGTATATCTATAGCCCGAAACTAACCCCAGGGTTTCGGGATGTTACCATGGGTATTCCCAGTATCGATTCGGATGAGCATAAAACCTTCACCCAGGAGGTAAAGCTGGAGCCGTTTAACCGGGCCCTTGAAGAGCACCAGCCGGATGTTTGGTTTTCAAACCTGCGCAAGGAACAGACTGCGTTCAGAAGCGGCCTGGACATTCTGCATGTAAACGGTGACGGAATACTCAAAGTCAGTCCGTTCTTCTACTTTTCTGAGTTTGAGCTGGATTTGTATTTGAAACGGTTCAAATTGCCCAACGAAAAAAAATACTTTGATCCGACCAAAATGCTCCAGAACAGGGAGTGTGGCCTTCACCTTTGATCGTACAAACAAGGATATTCAAATCAATTATGCTCCTTAAGCTGAAAACGTTTGGAAAAGCGCCGCTATGGAGCGAAGCCATTTTTTTTCTTAGAAGGTGAAATTAAGTCGAACAACGGGTCCGATCAACTCCATTCCCAGCTCAAGGTTTTGACCCGAGACCTCACCCTCGTACTTCGCATTCAGGTAGGCCCAACCCAACCCGAGGCCAAATAATTTGCTGAATTTATACGATGCATTGACTGCGGCAAACAAAGAGCGATGATCTGATCCGGTTACCCCACCAAAATCCCCTTGAAATGAAAACAACCATCTCTTCCAGGCGACCGGCGCACTGATTCCAACGATCGGATCGATCCAGTCCTTCCGTACGTCCAGAAGCTCAATACGATCCGCAAATACGCGAACATCAAAAAAGCGTATTCCGACATATCCTCTTAAAGACCATTTAAGCAACTTTTCCTCATACATCTTTTCGAAAAACTTGTAACCTGCATAACCACGGAGGATTGTTGCATCAATACTGCCACCAAATTTCAGCCTGTCCCGGTCGGTAAAGGTGAGGTCATTATCAAGGACCGCTTTCATACCATCCGCCTCTATGAAAAAGTTCTTGTACCGATATTCAATATTTGCTAGCAGATAGAACTGAATCGAGATTTGACTCTGCCTCAACTTGTCATCCTCCCCGGGCTCACCTGGAGGTTGATTCTCAAATCCAGGGTCTATTTCGACGTCTCCGTAAGCAAAGGAGCCCCGAAACCCGGGAATCCAGATGGGAAGGCTCAAGCGCCAACTGGGCTCCTCGAAAAAATGATCAGGGTACGTGAATTTGAAGCGCGTTGAGTCCGTCTCCTTTTGAGCCTTCTTCTCATTTTGGCCCCAAACGATTTGACAAAACAGCAAAAAACAAATAATCTTTGACAGATGCCGCATGCAAGTTCTTTATTCGAAATAACTGAAGCTCTTCTTCGGATCAATGGCCAATAGAGATTCATAAATCAAACGAATCACATTCTCCACGTCATCCTGGTGAACCATTTCCACGGTGGTATGCATGTACCGGAGGGCCAAAGAGATCAGTGCCGACGGCACTCCTCCATTGGAATAGGCAAATGCATCGGTGTCTGTTCCCGTTGCCCGGGAAGAGGCCAATCGCTGAAAGGGGATCTTCTGCTTCTCTGCCGTTTCAAGGATCAGCTCCCTGACCATGTTCTGAACGGCAGGGGCATAGGAAACGACAGGTCCCTCCCCTGATTTGGTTTCCCCTTCCTTCTTCTTATCGATCATGGGGGTTGTCGTGTCGTGGCAAACGTCTGTGATGATCGCCAAATTGGGTTTGATGGTATGCGTGATCATCTCTGCGCCACGAAGGCCGATCTCCTCCTGTACCGAGTTCGTCACGTACAGACCGAATGGCAATTTCTTTTTGTTCTCCTTGAGGAGTCTGGCCACCTCGGCGATCATAAACCCTCCCATGCGGTTGTCCAGGGCCCTGCAAACAAAATTCTTTTTGTTAAGGATCATAAACTCATCCGGATAGGTGATCACGCAGCCTACATGTACGCCGAGCTCCTCAACTTCTTTTTTGCTCTTGCATCCCACGTCGATGAAAATATTTTCGAGTTTAGGCGGTTCCTCTTTGGCCCGGTTTCGGGTATGAATGGCCGGCCATCCGAAGATTCCCTTCACTACTCCTTTTTTCGTGTGGATATTGACCCTCTTGGAGGGCGCAATTTGGTGGTCGCTTCCTCCGTTTCGAATCACATAGATCAACCCGTCATCCGTGATATAGTTCACGTACCAGGAAATCTCATCCGCATGCCCTTCGATGACCACTTTAAACTCCGCATCCGGATTGATCACACCCACCGCTGTACCGTAACTGTCGGTGATGAACTCATCGACATAAGGTTTCAGGTATTTCATCCAAAGTTTTTGCCCTTCTGATTCGTAGCCGGTTGGTGAAGCGTTGTTCAAGTAACTCTCCAGGAAGTCGAGTGATTTCTTATTCAGGATCTTCTTTTTTGCCATGTTATTTTCTTTTTTACGAATGTAAGAATTTAACCAAAATAGTAAACCAATGAATCTGACATATTGCTAAATTTGCAAAGGATCCATTATGAAAAAGAAACTGATATTATTCGGATTGTTGCTTCCGCTCGCCCTTTATCCCCAAAAAAAGGATAAGGTGGATAAGAGAGATGACTTTTACATCATCCGCAACGATTCCCTGACCATTCCTTTGGATGAAGTAGTCGTGATCGACAAACGATCCTTTGATTCCGACAAGGAGCGGAGGTATTATTTCTGGTACTATAAAAAAGTGCACCGCGCCTACCCTTTTGCCACGCTTGCATCTGAAAAACTAAGTGAGATCAACGAGGAACTGGAAGGGATCAAGTCCAAACGGAAGAGGAAGAAGCACATCAAAAAAATCCAAAAATACATGGAGGGTGAATTCGCCGACCAACTCAAAAAACTCACGCGTACAGAAGGTCGGATTCTAATTAAGCTCGTACACAGGCAAACCGGTGAGACCATGTATGAATTGATCAAGGACTACCGAAGTGGCTGGCAAGCTTTTTGGTACAATTCAACGGCTAAAATGTTCCGTCTTTCGTTGAAAAAGGAATACGAACCCGATGAAATTGCGTTGGATTTCATCATCGAGGACATTCTTCAGCGTTCCTACATCAATGGAACCCTGGAAGAACAGGAACCCAAGCTCGATATAGACTACCTCCAGCTACTTGACCAGTGGAAAGATATTGAGGTCCAGGAGGTTATTTCGGAATACATAGACAAATACATGAAATAGTCAGGGGATTGAAGAAATCATCAGATACCCGGAATCTTCGAGGTGTCCGGATCAATCATATGCTCTTTTTTCTCAAACTCTGACATGATCTTCTCCACGCGCTTGGTGATCTCTTTCTTATCCAATCCATACTGTGTCGCCAGGGAGTCCTGTCCAGGCAATTGCTCGATCATCAAGGTCGATGAAGGGAAGGCAAACTCAACACCGATATGGGCCGCAAGTCTCAATATGGCCAGGTGAAGCACATTTTTAGAAGCCTGTTCCATCCCCCAATCCGGACTCTGGAAATAGACATTGACCATGATGTTCAATGAAAAATCTGCAAACTTGACAAATTCCACATTGTAGGACTGACTTTTCGTTTCAGGATGCAATCGTATGATTTCCTTGATGCCTTCCATAAAGGCTTCGATCAGGTCCGGCGGGGTGTCGTAGCGGACACCCAATTCAGTGGTGTACCGGCGGTAAACCCGAAGACCCTTGTTGTTGATCTCCATTTCAACCACTTTGCTGTTGGGAATCTGGAACATGGTCGTATCCGCGCCCCGAACCCGGGTCGAACGAAAGCCCACCTTTTCGACGGCTCCCTCCACACCTCCAATAACGACCCAGTCATCCAATTGAAAGGGTTTGTCCAAAAAGATAACCAAGGTTCCAATCAGGTTCTTCACGGAGTCTTGAGCTGCAAAAGCGACCGCTATACCCCCGATGGAAGCACCTGCTAATACCGTTGCCGGGTCTACTCCAAACAATGTCAGAATATGCAAAAAACCGATAAAAACAACTACTCCATGAAGTACTTTACCTACCAAAGGGGCCAATTGCCGATCGAGCTTTGAGCGCTTGTCCCGGTTTTTTTCCTCGTACAGGTTGACGCCGAACTTCATTATTTTCAAGAAGATGTAGATCCAGAATACGGTTTCAGCGATGCGCACGCCTGTGACAAGAAACGCATTCCATTCCACCAGTTGTAAGGATGGAATTAGGCGTTTGATGAAGCGAACAATCAAAACAAATACGATGGGTCGTGCCAGCTCACGGGTAATCTTCAGGGATTCCTCGCTGAACTTTTTCTTGAACAGAACGCCCCCAAAATTTTTAAGCAGGAAGAACACGACAGGCTCCAATACGTAATACAGGAGAACACAAATTAGTATCATTACAACTATGGCAATGGGTTTCCAAATGTGATATCCGTAAACTGTATAGCTAAAGAACTCAGGGAAATTCTCGTCCAGGAATGCCCATTCAACAGGAAAAGTGTCCCTGTATATTTCGTCAATTTTCTCAACCGTCTCCTCCGAATAGTACCATCGGGAGCCTACCTTTTCAACATATACATCAGGCATTCTCAGCGGGAAAGGAGCATATCGGTTCTGATTGACCTCAAGGGTTTGTCTTCCTATTCCCGTGGTATCAATGTATTTGGGATTCTTAGGTACTTTCGTAAAATCAACCCGGAGTCCGTTCCCATCGAGCACTTCCTTGAGTTTGACCACCTTTTCACGGGCTTCCTCCCTGGGAATGCCGCGGATAGTCGCAGCCGATTTGTTCACATCATAGCTGTCGGGCATCAAAAAGTAGATATGCGTGTAGATCGTCGCATTCGGATTGCTCAGATCAACCTTCTTCTGGCTCTGTCCAAAAGAGAGCAAGGGCAACAGAATGAAAAGAAAATATAACTTTTTCATGATGGGGATTTTGAAGACAAATTTAGAAAAAAAGACTTACTGCCTTCTATTCTTCAGAATACTTTGATAGCCTTGTGGACTTTTGCTTCTCGGGCTTTTAGCTCTCGGATGCTCCTGACCCAGAAGTTTTTGAACCAGGTCATTTCGATTGACCTTGTTCAGGGTATTGCGTATCCAGCTTTTGTTCTCCTTCTTATACCAGAAAAAGAATCGATGCTGCTCATCTTTTTCTTTTTTGGTCTTGGGCACAAAAACCTTCTTTAAGGTATAGGGATGATAACCACTGTAATAGATGACTGTCGCCACCGTCATTGGCGTCGGGGTGAATCCCTGTACCTGCTCCAGTTTGAAACCCATGTCTTTGGTCTCTGCGGCAAGATTGGCCATGTCTTCGACCTCACATGCCGGATGATTGGAGATGAAATAGGGAATGAGCTGCAGGTTCAGCTTCTTTTTGATATTGATTTTGTCAAAACTCTTCTTGAACTGGTGAAAGTAGGAGAAGGAAGGTTTCCGCATGAGGCGCAGCACCGGATCTGACGTGTGCTCCGGCGCCACCTTGAGTCGGCCAGACACGTGATTGGTGATCACCTCTTCGGTGTAGTCTTCCAGCTCTTGAGGATCAGCCTGCTTGTTGTATTCCGGAACCAGCATGTCATATCGAATACCGCTGCCGATAAAAGACTTTTTAACCTTGGGATGACTGTCTATTGCCCGGTACAAATCGGTCATGGGCTTGTGCGACGTGTCGAGATTGTGACAGATCACCGGGTGTATGCAAGACGGAGCCACACACGAGTCACAAATGCTCTGAATCTTCCCTTTCATCTTGTACATGTTCGCCGAAGGACCTCCTACGTCAGACAGATAACCCTTAAATCCCGGCATTTTCGTTACCTCATCGACTTCTTTCAAAATCGACTCCTGGCTTCGACTGGCGATGAATTTGCCCTGGTGAGCGGAAATCGTGCAGAAGCTGCAGCCTCCGAAACAACCCCGATGGCTGTTGATCGAGAATTTGATCATCTCATAGGCGGGAATAGGTCCCCTCTTTTCATATTTCGGATGAGGTAAGCGCGTAAATGGGAGATCATAAGAAGCGTCAATTTCCTTTTCGGTCATGGTCGGGAAAACCGGATTGATGACCAGGGTTTGGCCCTGAACCTCCTGCAAGATCCTTCGACCCTTTATCTTGTTCGACTCCTGCTCGATCACTTTGAAATTCTCGGCAAAGGTCTTTTTGTCGTTGAGACAGGCTTCGTGTGAATTGATCTCTATGTCTTCCCAATTCTTGTTTTTCGGAAGAGCTTCTTCGGACTCCAAAAGAAACGCCGTTTGGCGGATCGTCCGTATCGAGGAGAACGGCACGCCGCGTTTGAGCAGCCGAATCAATTCTCGAAGGGGCTGCTCCCCCATGCCATAAACCAGAAGGTCGGCACCGGAATCGATCAGAATATTGGGTTTTAGCGAGTCACTCCAGTAGTCGTAATGGGTCACTCTTCTCAGGGATGCTTCAATACCCCCAATCACAACCGGGACATCAGGAAATTTCTCCTTCAGGATCTTTGAATAGACCGTCGTTGCGTAGTCCGGACGAAAGCCGGTATCCCCATTGGGAGTGTAGGCATCCCGATCTCTCTTGCGCTTGCTGGCCGTGTAATTGCTTACCATGGAGTCCATGGCTCCGCTTGTCACTGCAAAAAAAAGCTCCGGAGTACCCAGTTTTTCAAAATCCTGCAGATTGTCGTTCACGTTGGGTTGCGGCACGATCGCGACCCGAAGACCATAGCTCTCCAGGATTCGCCCGAGGGCAGCCGGTCCGAACGCCGCATGATCCACGTAGGCATCCCCGCTGAAGATGATTACGTCCAAGCGTTCCCAACCCCTTATTTTCACTTCCCGCTTCGTGGTGGGAAGCCAATCACTCAATCTGTACTCCATTTCCATGGGACAAAGATACAGCTAAATCCCACAACCCTTTGACAACTCGGTTTAACGATGCGTATTTCGGATCAGTTGCATGTAGAATTGCACCGAAGTGTGAAAGTCACTCACTGCGATTCGCTCGTTCAGCCCGTGAAAAGACTTTACGTTGGAAGGGCTGATTCGAATGGGACTGAACCTGAAAATCTGATCGGAGACTCCTTTGAAATGGCGGGAATCGGTCGCGCCCACCACAAGGTAGGGCGCTACTTTCGCCTCAGGAAAAGCCTGGGAGATTGTCTTGTGCAGACTGGCAAAATTGGAGGTGTTCACATCCGATACCTTTGAAGGGTCCACATTAAAGGCACCCTGTCCTATTTTAATTCGGTCGTCAGCTATCACTTTTTTGACATGCTCCACAACCTCGTCTACGCTTGATTCCGACAAAATCCGAAAATTCACAGTCGCCCTGGACGACATTGGGATGATGTTGTCCTTGACACCGCTGTTGAAAATCGTGGGCGATGTTGTTGTGCGAATCAATGCGTTTCCAGAAGAAGATTTTTCATAAGCATTGATTATCAAGGGCTTGAATAACCATGGGTTCGCAAAGGCCATTCGGTTCACAAAGGTCATTTCCGGGCCCAGATACTGGATAAAGGCCTCCAGCCCCGGGGAGATCTCAGCCGGCAAAGGATTATTCTTCAATCTTGAAATCGCCCCTGCCATAACATCGATTGCCGTTTCCTTTTCGGGCATGGAAGAATGACCCCCCTCCAGCTCAAGGCTGAGGTAAAGCGTTGCAAATCCCTTTTCGGCTATTCCCACCAGAGCTGCATCCGCGCTCAGGCCCGGAATCATGTTCCTCGTAATGGACCCGCCTTCGTCCAATACGAACTCTGCTTCCACTCCTTGCTGCTCGAGGTGATTGGCAATGACCTTGGCTCCCTGCAATCCACCGATCTCCTCGTCGTGTCCAAGCGCGATGAAATAAGTTCGTTCGGGTTGAAAGCCTTTCTCCAAAAGCCACTCAACGGCTTCCATAAGACCTATGACAGTAATTTTATCGTCAATGGTCCCGCGTCCCCAAATGGTATCCCGAACGACTTTGCCTCCGAAGGGGTTTTCTTTCCAGTACTTCCTGTTCTCATCGATGACGGGCACAACGTCGTAGTGTCCCATGAGAACTGCAGGCTTTAAATTCGGGTTGGATCCCTTCCAGGTAAAGAGATGTGAGAACCCATTGAACATTTGATGATTGAGCAAGGAATCAACCAGCGGATAGGAATCTGCCAGAAACCGGTTGAATTTTTCGAACTGTATCGAATCAAAATCTGCCTTGCTCTCTGGTGAGACCGTTTTGATTTGAATCGCTCTCGAGAAGCGCTCCAGAGCTCCCGGACGAACGTCTGTCGGCAGCGGGGTTTGTTCTGTTATTTGTTTGGATTCGGCGCTGAAGGTTCGAAACAAGACATAAACTGCGAGAACCAGTACCAGCAGAACTATGCCAAGGAGCAATCTTTTGAACATTTTATGAATATTTGACCTCAAAGGGGTTAAACCACAGAAGTGGCAGACCACAAAGGTGTTAGACACAATGGTATTAGACTACAAACATAAGGATTTCCAACATTTGAGAATGTCCGGGACGCACTCGATCGATTCAGTCTGCCCGATATATCAAAAGGACCATTTGAACCGCACGAAAAGTGCTGCCCCGGTAGTGATCAAGGGTTCCCCATTTTCATCAAAAACCTCGTCAGAGGAGTAAAACTGTCCTACCCCTGTCAGCTCCATGGTATTGGATAAAGAATAGATCAGTGTGGGTCCTACGTAATAGAAGTTTCCCTCAGGACCGTAGATTCCGGCGAGCATGACCCTGAAAAGTGGCGTAACGTCATAGGCTCCGCTTCCGAAAAAAGCCAACTGCGTCGGAAAAAGGTTCTTCGGGCTCAGGTCCTGAAACACCAAATCCCCGATTCCCGAGGCCAGGTCCTCCTGCCCAAAACCGTTGTAGAGAGCCTCAAATTGCAAGTTCAGGGAGCTTCTGAAGGTGTAGTCGTAATGGATCGTTGCCGTTACCTCGGAATCCGGGTCTTCTTCCCGGTCCATCGGATGAAAGTAGGTGATTTCCCCACTGAAACCACCCCCCTTTATGCTTCCCGACCAACCCCCGCCGAGCACATAGTCCGTTTCGGTATATATTCCCCCGAGGAATTGCAGGTCATAGCCCCCGGTATTGAATCGATAAAGTCCTACAGAGGTCAACTTTTTATCGCTGTTCAACGAAGTAGATAGCTCGAGTTTGCTCGACATCCCCAGGTAGTACTGTATCCTCAGTGCGTCACTTCCGGGCCTTTCTTCGTAATCAAAATCAAAATAGGAGTAGGTGTTGAATAGGTCATTGGGGTTCCACACAAACGTCTGACCCCAATTTATACGCTGCCGACCCAGGGTGATCTGCAAGTTACCTGTTGTGAAATCGAGCATCAGGCGATCCAGCTGTGTGACACCGATCCAGGAATCGGTCTCCGCCCAGAGCCAGGACAGGTCAAAATAGCCATTGTCCCGGGCAATGTAATCTCCATATCCCGGTATAAGGGTCACATTGTTACCGACGATGATCCTGTTGCGCATGCCTACTGTGAAAGTAAATTTATCGCTCATGTACCAGTTCACATCAAAACGGTTGTGAAGCGTGTTTTCAAGAGCGATCTCACCCTCGTCACCCAGAGTCTGCATGGCTGAGAGTCCTTTGACATAACCCTTCATCATCCATTGCTCCTGTGCGTGAGCGAGGAATGAAGCCCCAAAAATCAACAGTATTAAACACCTTCGCATGTACATGTTTACTGCGTGTCCGAAATGACCTTTCCATCGTCAAGGGTAATCACACGGCGAGCCTTATCCATGACCCGCTGATCATGCGTCGCAAAAATAAAGGTGATCCTCTCCTCCCGGTTCAGTCGCTCCATGATGTCCAGCAACTGATTGGTGGCCGAGGAGTCAAGATTTGCGGTTGGCTCATCTGCAAGAACGAACTTTGGCTTCGAGGCAAGTGCCCTGGCCACCGCTACACGCTGTTGCTGACCACCCGACAGCTGATTGGGTTTGTTGTGGATCTTATCCTCCAAACCCACCGATTTCAACAAACTGACTGTCCGCTCATCCATTTTCTTTTTGTCCCAATTCTGCAACTGCATGATGAATTCAACGTTTTCTTTTGCCGTCAGCACGGGGATCAAATTATAGGCCTGAAATACAAAACCGATGTTTTTCAATCGGAAATCGATCAGATCGTGGGATGAGAGCTCCGACATTACGCTGCCGTCCACACGCACTTCGCCGGAGGTGGGCTTCTCCAGTCCCCCAATCATATTCATCAAGGTCGTTTTGCCACACCCGGAAGGTCCTACGATGGCGGTGAATTCTCCTTGCTCAATATTGAGATCAATGCCGTTGACTGCGTGCACAGGAATCTCCGTGTCGTGATAGGTCTTAGTCAGGTTTTTTACTTCAATGATGCTCATGGCAAAAACGGTTCTTTAGTGAATTCAACTCATATCAAAGGGTTCGTATGGCTTCAGCCGGTTCCAGCTTGAGGGCCTTCAACGCCGGATAAATCGATGCAACGATGGCAGTAATTACCACCAGGATCGTGATTTGTATGTAACGGTAGGGTTCCAGCATGGGATAGGTCATCGCGCTGTAACCCACAGATTCCATTCCTTCTGCATAATTGGATAGATCGATTCCGGTCTGTCCGAAATAATGGATGACCAACACGCTCAAAATCTCGCCTACGACAGCTCCTACGAGGGCAAGAAAAACAGTTTCAAAAAGAATCATCAGGAAAATTCTTCTTCGGGTCATGCCAATGGCCATGAGCATCCCCAGCTCCTTGGTTCGTTCGAGCACCACCATGAGCATGGTGTTGACGATTCCAAATCCCAAAGCCCCGAGAATGATGACCATGAAAAGTGCCATCATGGTATCCATGTATCCAGACATCAGTCGAACGTATGGAGAGAGCTCCGCCCAGTCCTCCACGAGCAACTCCGGGAAAATCCCGGCCAACTCCTGCCTGATTCGAGGAGCTTCTTCAAAATTCTCTATGCGGACGACAATCTCATGAGCCTGGTCCTCAGGTATTTCAAGAACCCTTCCTAAATCTCGATTTCGAACGAAAACGTGCAGCTTGTCCCAGGGCGTGTTGTCTGTCTTGAATATTCCGACAACTTTGAATGCTGCTCCGGTTATTTCACCATTGTAGTCCTGGAAAGTCAAAACAATTTTGGATTTGACCTTGGCTTTCAGTTCAGCCGCCAAAGCTCTGGATATCACGATCTGATTTCGCTTGTCTTCGGCAAAAAAATCCCCTGTTGTCGTGTCAACCTTTTGATTCAGTGCAAACACCGATTTCTCGGCCTCCGGATCAATTCCGGTGATGCTCACTCCCATGTTCTTGTTCGCTGTGGCCGCCATACCAACCACTCTGATTCTCTGTGTGACTGCCTTCACTTCAGGATATGAGCGAAGTTGAGCCAATTTGTCTTTTATCGCATTGATGGTGTACTTGACATCTTCATTTTCGGGAAAATCCGGATGATGAATTTGAATGTGACCGGTTTCGAAATCAAAGGTGTCCTGGACCCGCTGGTCTGCCATCCCGTTCATCCAGGCGCTCGAAAACAATCCTCCCAGCAGACCAAAAGCAATGGCAAGAATGACAACTGAGCTTCTCACTTTGCTCCTCCATATACTTCTCCAGGCTATCTTCATCAACACCATAACTCAGGATCTTAGGCCTTCAACAACATTGAGTTTCATAATCTTAATCGTCGGATAGGACATGGCAATCACACTCAGTATCGTAATCGCGATGGCCTGCATCACAAAAATGTCAAACTCCATGCTCATCGGCATGACAGGTTCAAAATTGAAGTCCTTCATGACCTCCACCCAGTCTCCGGTCAACTGGATGGGGTTGTAAAGGAAATAGATCATAACAGGCAGACTGATGACGATTCCTCCCATAACACCAAGAGTGGTGAGCAAGAGCAACTCCAGTACGACGACCATGGCCAGACGACTTCTCTGCATGCCCACCGAAACCATGACCGAAAATTCACGAATCCTCTCGTTGGTCATCATCAATACTGTTCCAAAGATTCCGAAGGCGATCACCATGTATAGAATGCCGATCATAATCACACCCCCGGCATTGTCGGTCTCTATCATCTGCAAAAGCTCCTTGTTCATCGCCTGCCAGCTCATGACAGTATACCTTTCAGGATCGATCTGCCCGGAGACCTCTTTTACCACGTTCTCTACATCATTCATCCCTTCGAGGTTGAAAGCCATCGCCGTAAAGCGATCCGGAGCTGAAAACAGATTCTGCGCCGCTCCGATGGTCATATAGATAAAAGTTCGATTCATTTCTGGTGTGGGCAGGTTGATGATTCCCCGAACCGGATAGAGTCCGGCAGCGGTAGCTCCGTGATAGCCTGAAGAAAAAAGGACCAGGGTATCTCCGACGTTGATCCTAAGAAAGCTCGCGAGGTCCTGGGCCAGGAGGACAGAGCTGTCGTTTTCTGACAAGTACTCACCTTCTGAGAGGTAGTTCGCGATTTCCGACATTTTGTTTTCGCTTTCAGGTTCAATACCCATGATAACGGCTCCTTTGGTCGCCTCCCCGGAAGACGCCAGGGAAAAAGACTCAAGACGGGGTATGAGATTCTTTACTTCGGATCGGGCCTCAAACTGATCAAGCAGCTCCGAATCGATCGTAAAGGAGTTGTTGATGTTCTTATCGTCCCAATAGCCTTTTTTCTGAATTTGAAGATAGCCCGAATAGGCCTCGATGGCGTTTTGCTTCATTTTGGCATACGACCCTTTCCCAAAACCCCGCATGATAATCGCAAAGAACAAAGCAAACATGATCGATGCAACGGTAATGAGGGTTCTCCTCTTGTTGCGCCAGATGTTTCGCCAGGCAATTTTAAACAGGGTTTTCATCAGCGTATCCTCTTCATGTTCTGCTGAGAGAAAAAGGACTCGGGCAGGTCAATATCGAACTTGATATCGGTTATGAAAAGAACGGTCTTTTTTCCTTCCTCGTCAGCCGGAACTATTTCAATGCGTGTGGGGATGAGCCGCCCGTCCATGATTTTAATATCATAGGCAAAATCACTTTTGACCAGTTCCCCGTCCTCGTCAAAGTATTCGGATCGCAACTGGATATACTCGTCCTTGGTGATCCATTTATGCACCTTGCCCCAGATCACTGCTGCCTCTTCCTTCGGGATCATTTGAATCTTATAGCAGTCGTATCCTTCGATGACCTCCTCGGTAATGAGGGTATGCACGTAATCGACCACCATCGAGCTCTCCTTGAGAATGTCGTCATTGGTATAATCCGAACCCATCCATCCCTGGGACATCATCGAAGCCGGAATCTTGATCATTCTTCCAATTGTGGGCATCCAGTTCCACATTTCCGTTTCACGCTTCATAAATACCTGCCCCTTGTCACGTGCCGGGGAAGTGATGTAAGTCATGGAATAGTCCAGGCCGCGGCCCCAGCCCTTGAAAGACAGGTCCCGTTGCCAGGTCGGTCGAATGATTTCCATTTTCATCTCCGACTGATTGGTCTTGCCCCTGACTTTCTCATCCGCCTTTCTAACTATTTCCTCGGCGGTGAGATCCGACTGAGCAAAAATGGGAGTAAGACTCAGAAGTAAGATGAAAATGAGTCTTCCAATAAAGTATCTGGATTTCGATCCCATGGCCTATAAAGGGTTGATTCTACCTTAAAATTAGTGCATTCACGAGTATCCACCAAGGCTATTGTCAAATAAAACAAGCCTGAAGGATTGATCAGTAGGCTCCCGTATTGCTGATAAAGGCAACGCGTTTTCCATCCGGTGACCAGCTGGGCACGTTGATGGTTCCCTGACCTCCGTAAACATAGGCAACTATGGTGGGCTCACCGCCTTCAACAGGCATCGTTCTCAAGACAACATGCTTGTAGAACGGGTGATCGCCCGAATCCACATCCGTGCCAAAAGACAGGAAAATCATGGTTTTGCCATCGGGCGAAATGTGTGGAAACCAGTCATTCCATGGATCAAAGGTCAATTGAGTCTGGTCGGATCCATCGGGTTTCATTCGCCAAATCTGCATTGTGCCCGTGCGGTTGGAGTTGAAATAGATGTACTCACCCGCAGGGTCCATCTCGGGCCCATCGTCAAGTCCAGACGTATCGGTCAATTGTTGCTCCTCACCGGTTCCGATGTCAACACTATAGATATCGTACTGTTCATTTCGTTGCCCTGTAAAAAGAAGCTTTTTTGCATCAACGGTCCATCCGTGCAGGTAGGAATTTCCCACCCCTTTTTTCGTAATTCGAACAGGATTTGAGCTGCCCTCTGTTGGAAGAGTGTAAATCACGGAATCTTCGTTGTCATCATTGTCGTGATGGCTTATTCCCAATTGCTTCCCGTCAAACGAAAGGACATGGTCGTTGTTGTTCCTGTTCGCGAAGCCTGTTTCCAGCCTTTCAACTGCACCGGATGCCAGGTCATAGGTATACAGAAATCCATTGGAATTGTAAATAAGCTTCTTTCCGTCCGTCGTCCAGTTCGGTGCCTGAATGGAATGGGCCGAGCGCATCAGAATCTCGCGACGTCCGCTTTCCAGGTCCAGCACTTCAAGGTTACTCCCCAGGTAGTCCTGGTAGGCCGTTTTTACCTCTGAAAACGGTTTTATGATTCTGACTTCACTGAAGAGAGCTCTTTCGGCCACATCCTTTTCATGCGAGCAGACATAGATGCCAATGAAGGCTTCATTTCGAATTTCGGGAACTGACATTTCAACAAATTTCATCTCCTCACCACTCACGGCCGTACCCATGATAAACAGGTCCCCGCGCCGTTCGAGCTGAATAATGTCCGGGGCTTTGGAAGCTGAAATTTTTTCCTCGGTCATGCCTCCTCTTACTCGCCTGTATTGCAAGGCTGTCAATCCGTCCCCGTGAATGGCGGCATTTACATGTGGTGCATCCGGATTGAGGCTGTTTCTGACAACCCAACCCAGCTTTCTGTGCGGATTGGTGCCCTCTCCGATAAATCGAATTTTGGCCCTGACGACGAAATCCCCTTGTATGGATCGCCACAGGTAGTGAAACTGATCCTGATCAAACCACATGTTTTCCCCGGAGCTCTCGATCAGGTACTCCTGATCTTCAGCATTGTAGGAAATGGAACCCGGGATCTCTACCTGTCCAATGTCCTGATGATTTTCAAACATACCTGTTGTTTTAACCTGTGACCAATTCATTTGTGCTAGCAATACAAAGCAAATGAGTACAAAGGTTCTCGATCGAAGTGTCATATTTTTTCCTTATTGAATCTGTTCGGCTTCTTCAACGATCAAGGGGTACACATACCCGGCTCCAAAATCCTTGTCCAGAGCCACTTTTCCCCGAATGGTAATCGTGTCACCCATTTGAAAGTCCTCGGTTGTCGTAAACGTCAGATCGGAGCGGTCGACGCGTGTTCCATCCATGATATGGACCCAATTCCTGTCCATGATATCCCGGTTGATTTTTATGATCTGCCCCCTGACAACAACTTCCTTGTCCTTGTATTTCTCGGCGTTTCCGTACAGCTCCGCGATGCTGATTCCACCCGGTGCAGGAGCAATCTTGATGCTGTCTATCAGAGCATCCATGCGATTCTTACGAGGATTGGAAGTCTCGGCTCCCGATGGAACAGCCTTGTCGAGACCGTCGGGTTCACGGCTGAACTGATCCACGAACAGAATCGACTCAAAGGTCCTGTCCAATTCCTTGCTTTTGAAGTCATTCATTTCCACGAAGCTTTTGAAGTAAATGGTTTCGCCCTTCTCAAATCCTTTTCCCGCTACCGCTATCCAGTACGATTCGTCTCCATCCTGAACGGAGAGATAGGTGTAACTACCTGCCGGTTCTGACTTCTGAACGATGACTTCCCGGGGCTCATTCGGATTCGCTATACTACGATAATCCTTGTCCTTCTTTCCGCAAGAAATGAGGGTCAATAAACTGAATGCAATTAGGATGTTTTTCATGCCTGTTAAATTAAGTTGGTTCTATTTGGTTGCTATTTGTTTCCATAAAGATCAAGGTTCTGCCTTGAATAGACAAAAAATATAATTCTGACTATTACCCGAGGGGGTTTTGTGATCTAAATACACATAAGATTCAAGCTTGAAGCCAAAAAAGATCTTCTGCAATGACTCGTGATCATATCGTTTTACGGGCAAGCCACTGCATTTCATTGGGCCTTCAAGAGAAAAGGTGCCTATGATCAAATAGGCACCAGGGACCAATGCCCTCCGAGTGATCTCAACATACTTTGAAGTCTCTCCCTCTGAGGTCAAAAAATGGAAGCAGGCCCGGTCGTGCCAAAGTTCGTATTCCTGATCGGGCTCAAACTCGAGAATGTCGGTTGTGATCCATCTGATTTTAGAAGCGCCTTCTTTGAATAGCTCTCGACTCTTTTGAATTGCTTTTTCGGATACGTCGAGGATCGTGAGCTGAGAGACGCCGGAATCCATTAAATGTCGGGCCAGTGAACTTTCACCTGCTCCTATATCAATGATGGAGGCATCTCTAGATAAGCCTGTTGATCGTATCAAGGAAAGCGATATTTCGGGAACATCCTGGTGCCAACCCATTTCTTCGGCCGGTCTCGACGAATAGATTTCGTCCCAGTACTGTCTTCGAATTTCCCCTTGTTCACTCATTCCAACACTATTATTGAATTTGAGGCAACGCTACGACATGCGCGTGAACCGGAACACCATTTAAGGTCTCTTCCAATTGCTTGTCATACATTTTGACACCTTTCACGTCTCTCAACTTGCCTGCCGTGGATAAGGCCTTCACTCCGTAGAATGAGCCGTCTTCATTGACGGCCTTCACGTGAATTATATAGCCTGATTTTCTGACTCCTTTTACGGGAAGGTACTTTCCATCAGCCATTATCGCTTTCAACGCATACGTGTTCCCGTTATCGTCTATACCTGCCAGTGGTTTGTTTTCTTCTTCACTCACCAGAACTTTGACGGGCAACCACCTGCCATTGACAATGGTTCTCACTTCCATGATATAGCTTTGCTCTGCATCTTCTATTGCCTTAACGTCAAATCTGTCCCCATTTTCATTGAAGGCCTTTACGTCCATCGTATTTCCTTTGGGATGAATGGCTTTGATATGCCAAATGATTTCTTCTGCCTGTGATTTTTCCTGAGCCGCTGCAATCGCGAAAATCCCGCAGAAAATAACAGTCCATATCCAAGTGATGTTTCCAGGTCGTATCATTTTGAAAATCTTAAAAACAGATCGCACCGATCTCAAATCAATGCAAAACAAAAATACATCCCATTGGGATGTATTTCTATGATATTCGTTAGCTTTTCTTTCCTGTTAGTTTACCTTGAGATCCGTTGTGGCGAGCAACTCCCGATCCGGTCCTTTCTTCTCATTGAGCGCGTACCATTTCTTAAGAATTTTGATGTCTTTTTCTGATTCTCCCGTCTCGATTCGGTGCTTGTATGACATGAGACTTATTTCACTTTCCCGGTTTTTCTTCCTTTTGGAAAAATTCTTCCATACCCTTGATCCGTCCTCAAGAGTTATATGATTGTATATTCGAACATTTCCTGCTTCATCCATTAACACGCCATAGGTAACAAGCATGGATTCCATCGATGATTTGTCACTATCATACACTTCATAAGTGAAATAGGCTCCATCTACCAGGTCCACAACCCGCTCCTTCTGAATCAAATTGAACATTCCGTCAGGTATAAGGCTTTCTCGCTCTGCTCCCAACTCCACTGAACTTGGATTCCCAGTCAGAAGAATTGTCTCATCGTAGAGTGCATGAAATTCACCGACACCCGCAAAGTCTGCCAAAACGCTCCATGCCTGGTCAATGCTGCTATTGACTTGTACACTGTTCTCAATCCATAAAAGGTCTTCGGCAATTCTTTGAGCGTAAGTAGAGCTAAAATTCAGCACCAACAATGCAAACAGCAGGCTAACCAGCTTGTAATAGCTTTTAGAATGAGTTATTATTGATCTCCGGCCTGTCATTTAAAGGGGGGCTTATGACATTTGACTTCGACCGGTCCAACATGCCGGTCTTTATATAGTAGACGAAACAGACCTCTTCGGGTTACAGCAGAAATCACCCGGCGAGATGGATTTAACAATTTTTTAATACAAGGCTTTAAACTTCAGCTCAAAAGTCTAATTAGCTGAAGAAAATTTAAGAAATCCGCGATAAGCTCCAATGTAAATGGAATTGTTCGGACCGAAGGCGAAAGTAGCCCAAATGTTATTGAATACTTTTCGATCATACTGATTCAATCCCAGTGAAAAAGCTTTTGAAAAGAAGCCAATATTGTCCTTGAACTGTTTCTTCTCAAAATAGGGGCGGATATAGAAAACTCGGTACCCGGTTTTGAAGTCAACGGCCGTAAGTTGCCAATCATTATGTCCACCAACTTCAGTATCTGATCGATTGTAGACATAAATCAGACCATTCGCAGTAGACAATTTCGGAGTTGCCGTTTTTGGGTCAAAATGACCTGTTGCAGGCCAGGATTCATTTTTCTGAAAAGCGCCTTTACTCTCAACATAGTCGAATCGACTTATTCCACCTGCCGTGGGATTTGTTTTGAATGGATCCACATATCCGTATGTATTGGCGATGATAAAGCTGTTCTTGTAGGCGACTATGGAATTCTCACAGGCGCTGGCTCCCTTTTCAAATAGTTTGTGTCTGAATTCCAGCTCACCAGTTTCCTGATTGTAAATATTTATGTTAATCTGATCCTTGTCATTGTCACCTATTGCTACAAAACGACTATCCATCAAGGTAGGAGTCGTGCCCCCTCCGTTATTTAAATGACCCGGTTTCATACTGAAATCGTTGGGGTAGATCAAGTCCCCCTTTGAAAATGTCTCCTCCCACTTGGGGTCCATTTCGATTCTCTTGGTGTCTTCGTTAAAAGAGAACTTGTACAAAGCCACATTTGAAATGATGTAAACCCCATCCGGTCCTACAGAGAAAGAATTTTGAATTTCTTCTCTCAAATCAGGGTCCTGGGAAATTTTTTCCACGAATTCTTTTCTAAGCTCAGGCGTAAGACTCTTGCCACTCTGATAAAAATCCAAACTGTCCAGCTCAAAATCAGTGCGGCCAAAAAATCGCTCCACTTTCTTCTTTGCTCCGTAGAAGCCAATAAACGAAGCATAAACTTTGGGACAATTCGTGTCATTATATCGATCCTTTCTATGAATCATTCCGATAATCCCATACTGTGATGTAAACCATATGTTTCCGTTGGCATCGGGCATGATGGCCGTCAAGACGTTCAGCTGATCTTTATTGGCCAGTGAAGGATCAACCAGACTGCCAGCAAGAATTTGTTCCTGTATATTAATGCTTTTGATCTCGGAACGGTCAAAACGGCTATCTACGACAGGAATTCTCAAAATGTTATTATTTGCTCCTGGGATGTAGATACGATCGTTTTCAGACAAATAAAAATACGCTCCTCCGGAAGTATTTCTAAAAATGGCCATTCGGTTTGATTTCTTTGCCAATTCGATCGCGCTACTTCCACGCCCCGGTATGGGAAGTGTATCCAAAATCTTGAAATCATTCCCTACATCGAGCAAAAGCAGCGTAGTGCTTGCCCGGCCAAACGAAAGGGTCACAACAGTTGTGTCATTGACAAAGGCAAAAGAAGGGCACATGCCTGAAAACCCCTTCCCTTTCTGAAGGGAATGAAAATACTGTACCCGAGTTCCCTCCATTCCTGGACCAGGACGGTTCGAGACATCGGATGCATAGGAATCTTCATGCATAGAGCTCGCATAGTTTTGTTTCGTAAAAGGATATTTCCACTTATCGAGGAGCGCAAGAGGCTCCGGCATTTCTTCTCCATATCGGCTCGTCCATTCCTCAAACCAACCAACATCAACTTGGGCTTCATGGCTTTTGGAAACATAGGAATCCTCAGGTGGGATATACTCCTCACAGCCCTGACCGGAGGTTATTTGAGGATAGTGTATAAAAAGGCTGGTGATTAGAAGTAGTTGAAATCGCATTCTTACATGGGCGCCAGTTCCAGGTCTTTGTAAAATGTTGACAGGATTGTCTCACCCTGCTCCTCGTTCACATTCGAGCGCACGGATTGGTGAAAACCAATGAGATGGCCGAAAGCTTTCTGGCGAATCTCGTTCATGTCGTCATACAGGGTTAATAACTCTTGCTTCGAGTTGGTTTTTTGTACCAAAAGTTCATTTTCAAACACATTAATCTCTTTCATGGACTTTTCGAATTCTGTAATCTTCTCTGAAAAAGAATCCAGCTGTTCCAAAAGTTGCACCTGACTTTGAGAATCGGGAACTTCTGAAATCTTCTTTCTAGTTTTTTCGAAAGGGTCTTTCGTTTTTGATTTTTTCTTTGCCTGTTTATCCAGTTTCTTCTGATAGGCCTCTTCGGAAATCGTCACGATGTTACCCCATTCCTCATCCGTTATTTTTTCTGTGATCTGAATTCTCTTGTCCACAAAATTATCTTGATACTTCAATTGGATTTCTGTCAGGTCGTCAAAAAACGCTTCCAACTCAGCCTCATCGGAATTGTAATTTGTATATAAATCCTCAAAATCTTTGTAGTTGGCTTTTCTTTCTTTATTGTAGGCCTTAGCTCCGTTTTTGATCTCCTTGGTCATGTCGAGCAGTTCATTCCTCCGGTCCTTCTCCAGGACGTATTCCTTGATTCCTTTTTCGAGATTCTCGGCGAAGAAAATCTCATACCCTCCAGAAAACAATATGATAAGGGCTGTTATTGTCGCGACTAGCATAATGAAGATTTTTGGTTTTATTTAAATATCTAAAAAATTAGTCATACGACCAAAACCTTATTCCTGCCTAGTCCAACTTGCCCAAGTCTTTATAGATTTGAATGTAGCGCTGATCCAATTCCACCGAATCCTGGTATTTGACCCGAAGTCCGTCGAGCTGATTCTTCAATTTCTCAACGACATCGGCGTATTCTGGATCATTATACACGTTATTCATTTCCTGCGGGTCGTCAATGCGGTCGTAGAGCTCCCACTCATTGACGTCGTAATAGAAATGAGCGAGTTTAAACTCCTTGGTGACGATTCCGTAATGACGTTTGACCATATGCACCGAAGGGTATTCATAGTAGTGATAATACACGGCTTCACGGGTCCACAGGGAATCCTGGCCCGTCAAAAGGGGCATCAGGCTCTCACCCTGCATATCCGCAGGAGCCTTAATACCAGCCGCTTCCAGGAAAGTTTGGGCAAAATCCAGGTTCTGCACCATTTCCTCATTGGTGGTTCCGGGATCAATCTTGTTGGGCCAGCGAATGAGCAGAGGCGTCTTGAAGGACTCGTCGTAGATGAATCGCTTGTCAAACCAACCGTGCTCCCCTAAATAGAAACCCTGGTCTGATGTGTATACCACAATGGTGTTTTCAGTAAGGCCATTCTGGTCCAGATAATCGAGAACCCTGCCTACATTGTCATCGACTGAAGATATGGTCGCGAGATAATCCTGCATGTATCGCTGGTACTTCCAACGCATCTTTTCGGTGTCATTCATTTCAGGCCACCGGGCTCGAAAGTCTTCGTTGATCGAATCCAGGATCGGATCATAGAGGGCTTTTTGTGCCTCATTGGCCCTGTTATAAGGGCCATAGAAGCCGTTGGGATATTCTTCCACGGCAGGAGAGACTTTCCCCATAGCTTCCAGGGTTTCCGGTCGGATTTTACTGTCATGACTGTACATCATGTGATTCAGCAAGTTCATTTCTGCGGTTTTTGCCGCTGTTCCTCGATTGTCGTAATCATCGAAAAGAGTCGCAGGCTCTGGGAAGGTTTTTTGGGTGAACTCGGCAAATTTTTCCGGGCTGGGCCACCAGGGTCTGTGCGGAGCCTTGTGCAGGTACATCATCATAAAAGGCTTGTTCTTGTCTCGCTTTTCATCGAGCCAGTTCAAGGTAAGGTCTGTTATGATATCTGTGACGTAACCTGTGATGATTGTATCCCCTTTAGGCCCAATAAACTTGGGGTTGATGTAATTCCCCTGGCCAGGAAGGATAAGGAAATCATCGACGCCCTTGGGGTTGTTTCCGAAATGGAGCTTTCCGAACATCGCGGTCTGATAACCTGCCTCCTGAAATAGCTGGGGAAAAGTGACTTGGGTCGAGTCAAAGGGCATCAGGTTGTCAATTTTTCCGTTGATGTGCGTGTGTTTTCCCGTCAGAATCGTGGCACGTGAAGGGGCGCAAATGGAATTGGAGACGCAGGCATTGGTAAAGAGAAGTCCCTCCTCAGCAAGTCGGTCAATATTGGGGGTTTGCAGCAATTCGCTCCCATATGCGCTTATGGCTTGATAGGCATGGTCATCCGACATGATGAATAGGATATTGGGTTTTTGAATCTCCTGTTGGATCTCATCTTTGGAAACGCCCTGCTTGGAACAGGAAAGCAGAAGTCCAAGTACGAGAAGTGCTGACGCTCTCAGTAAAAAGTTCATAATCGAAAATTGGTATTGTTTTATTCAACTTTAAAGGTACTGTTTCAATCGCTTGTTACTAACTCCGGAATCCGGAAATTTTAACACTTTTTTACAACTTCGCCATTAAACCCAATTACAGAATAACAGTCAAAAGAGCAAATAAATGTATTTAAAAAGATGAAAAATATAAACAACATGAAAAAAATTGCATTCATAGTCCTTTTAGGACTCAGCTTTGCGCTGCATGCCCAGCGTGGAAAAGAAAAACAACATGAAAGAAACGAGTATACTCCTGAGCAGCAGGCGGTTTTGAAAACCAAGAAAATGGCTCTTCACCTGGACCTCAATGAGGATCAACAAAAAAAACTGATTGAGATTAACAAGAAATGGGCAGAGAAAAGGGCCAAAGAAAGAGAAGAGTTCAAGGCTCAGTTTGAAGGCGACCAGCGCCCGGACGCAGATACCCGATACAAGCACCAAGTGCAAATGCTCGATAATCGAATGGCTTATCAGAAAGAGGTGGAGAAGATCCTAAACAAGGATCAGTACTCCACCTGGAAAGAGCATCAGGAAATAAGAAGCAAAGGACATGCCCGCTGCAAAAGACGCGGAAAATCACATCACGGTGAGAAAAGAGAAAGTTGATTGGTTAGAGTAGATTGGATTAATTTTGAGTTGATTGTAAAACCGGGGCATTGTTTCCGGTTTTTTTATTCGGATACGATCAACTCCTGTCCGACATCCAGGTGATTGGATCTCAATTTGTTGAGCTCTTTTAATTCCTCAACGGTCAAGTCGTGATCGCGTGCTATGGAATACAAGGTATCGCCTTTGTCCACGGTATAGGTCGCTATGCTCGTAGTGCGGTACGCCACCCTTCCGCCTCTCTGTTCCTGTCTCTCGACTACAGCTACCTCGCTTTCTTGTGGAATCTCCAGGGTATTGGCCTTCGCATACTTTTTATAGGCTCGGTCGTCAAGAACCAAATCGTCGTATTTGTACAACTCAAAATTCTCAATAAATGATATCAGCTTCTTCGGATATTTTCGGTCAGTCGCATATCCCGCCTTTTTAAGTCCCTTCGCCCAGGCCTTGTAATCGTCGGGGCTAAGGTCAAAAAGAAATTCATAACGACCCCTTCCGGTGAGAAACTTGGAGTGATCGTTGAAAGAGCCCTCGGCCGAGGGATATTTCCTGAAACACTCTCCTCTGCGGTCATCATCGTGATACACTTTCGGTCCTCTCCACGAAGAGTGACATTTGATACCGAAATGGTTGTTGGCCTTTCGGGTCAACTCCGACAATCCATTACCGGATTCCAGAATTCCCTGGGCCAGGGTTATGCTCGCAGGGATTTTGTACTCCTCCATCTTTCGGATGGCGACGTCCTTGTAGGTCCCAATGTAATCTACTGTGAAACTGTTGACCTTTCCCTGGTTTCTTTTTCTGAAGTCATAATAAATCTGATCACTTTCGTCGTGCAGATATTTCTCACGAACCGTCATGCCGTCAGAGCTGTTCTTGGCGCTCCCCGCCTTATTGGATCCACATGACTCCATCAGCATTAGCGCAAATGCTGACAATAAAAAAACACTTATTCGTCTCCCATACATATAAGCGGTAATTTCTTTTTTTTCAATTTATTGTTCATCCCCTCGATGCCCTGAAGGCCTCCTGTATGGATGGCCAGGATTCGGCTGTTCTTCTCAAATCGATTGTTTCGTATCATGTCCACAAGGGCATACATCATCTTGCCCGTGTAGACCGGATCTAAAGGAATGGTGGTTGATAGGTAATACTGGTTGATAAAACTAATCAATTTTTCGTTGATTTTAGCATATCCTCCAAAATGATAGTCATTTACTAAACTCCAATTATCGGTCCGTCTTGCGCGATTGGCAATTTCTTTGCCCAAAAATTCTCCTTTGAGACTCGGAAATCCCAAGACCCTCTGGCCTTCTCCCGCCGAGTTTATAATGCCTGTCATGGTGCCTCCGGTGCCAACGGCAACACAGATATAATCAAAAACCTGGTCACCGGCCTGGAGAATCTCCTCGCAACCCCTGATCGCCAGGGCATTGGTTCCTCCTTCCGGAACAAGATAAAACTCGCCAAAACGCTCCCTTAACAAAGCAATAAACTCCTCCTCGTGCCTCGACTTGTAAAGTTCTCGAGATACAAATTCCAGCTGCATATCCATTTTTAGGGCAAATGAGAGGGTAGGATTCTCAGCCACCAGATTCGGTCGGGAGGCCAACTCGTCACCCCGGATGATTCCAATGGTCTTCAAACCCTTCATTTTTCCCGCATAGGCCAGGGCCGAAATATGATTGGAATAGGCCCCTCCAAATGTGAGAAGTGTATGATATCCCCGATCTGTCGCTTCTTCGAGGTTGTACTTGAGTTTTCTGAACTTGTTACCTGAAACATGAGGATGCAACTCGTCCTCTCTCTTCATCCAAAGGGAAACTCCCGCCGATTCGATTTCTTCTAGTTTCACCTGCTGGTTTCGGCTTGTCTCCATCTCGTTTCAGTATTTCAAGGGTCGCTTAAAGATATATCCGACAAAGCTCCAAAGCGGTTTGTTTCGGGCGTAGTCCAGGTCGTATTCGTTTTCATAGGCCTCTCGCTCAAAGCTGATGTTGCGGTAAGCCAGTTTCGGTTGCCTGTAAATGATTATTTTTGCAAGGAATTCCGTCAGATAGATGATGAAGAAGAAAACCCAGAGTAATTCCAGCTGCTGCCTCAGGTGAATCCGCTCGTGATGGATCAGAACATAATCCGAACGAAGCGCCGGTTCTCTCAGTATGATGAAGGGCCAGACGGCCAGGGCATTGAATGTGGAAGGAAAGATATAGGGGATGATCAGAACCATATAACTGACTGATGTTAAAGCAGAACCGCCGATGCAATTTAACAATAATAAATTGAAACCCGAGGATTTTTACTACAGCGAGGAAGGATATAAGGTCTTTACCGAGCTGTATCACCTCAAACGAGGATATTGCTGCAAAAGCGGTTGCCGGCACTGCCCCTACGGCTTTGACAAGGAGCGCGGCAACTGATAGATATGGTACGATTCTTGATACATTTATTTGGAACATCCAAAATTATCAAGTCATTGACCATGGTGAAAATCTACACAGCAATTGCAACCCTTTTCCTTTTGATTTTTGTTTCATGCTCTTCGATAAGCGTGTATTCGGACTACGATAAGACTACTGACTTTTCTCAATTCAGGACCTATGCGTTTTACAAGAAAGGCATCGATCGCGTGGAGATCTCCGATTTGGACAAAAGGAGAATCCTCAGAGTCATTGAAAAAGAACTGCAAAGCAAAGGAATGGTCCCTTCAGATGACCCAGATGTCCTGGTCAACATCTTTACCAAGTCGCGTGAGCGAATCGATGTGTACACGAACAATTACTACGGATGGTATCCCTGGTACTACGGGTATGGCTACGGTTGGTATGGTCCCGGCATGGGTTGGGGATACACAAACGTTTCCTCCTCTACAGAAGGCACCCTCTTTATCGACCTTATCGATGCCCGAAAAAAGGAGCTGGCCTGGCAGGGAATCGGCACCGGCATTCTTTCTTACAGCAAAAGTGTTGAAAAAAAGGAGGCTAAGATCAACGATTTTGTTACCAGGATCATGATGGCCTATCCACCTCAACTCGAAGAAGCAAAAAACTAAAACTCGTTCAAGATCAAGTTGATAAAAGACTCTTGGTCACCCCTCTTCATCCGTCAAGAGCTTCGATCTGTTCGTGCAACCCCTCCCAGGATGTCATCAAATCGGCCAATCTGTCCTTCTTCTGTTGATACAAGTCAAAAAACTTCTCATCCTGCTGTACCTTTTCAAAGTTTTCGCTGATTTCGGCATCGTCATTTATCAATTGGTGCTCCAGCTTGGATATTTCACTTTCGACTTTGCTCAATTTGTTTTGAAGCTTCTTCTTTTGCTTGAGGTTCTGGTGGGATTGTTTCCCTCCCTTATTGACCGGTTCACCGGCTTTCTTTGAAGTTGCGCTCCGCATCTCGACCTCCCGCATGCTTTCCATTTGATGCTGTTCGAGGAAGAAATTGATGTCGCCCAGGTAGGCCTTGACCTCTGAATCACGAAACGAATAGACTGTATGAGCCAGGTCCTGCAGAAAATCCCGGTCATGTGAGACGAGAATCAGTGTGCCTTCAAATTGCTCGAGGGCCTGTTTCAGAACCCTTTTGGATGCCATGTCCAAATGATTCGTGGGCTCATCCATGATCAAAACATTGAAAGGGGTCAGGAGCATTTTGCACAGTGCAAGGCGATTGCGCTCCCCTCCCGAGAGCACCTTGACTTTTTTGTCCACCTCGTCTCCGCCGAACAAAAACGCGCCAAGCATGTCTCTCACCTTGAACCTGTTGGCATCCGAAGCTGCCAGTTCCATGGTCTCCAGAACAGTTTTTTCACCGTCGAGATATTCGGATTGATTCTGAGCAAAATAACCGATCTGCACATTGTGACCCAATTTGAGGGATCCTCCATGATCAATCTCCCCGACAATGATCTTGGCCAAAGTCGATTTGCCCTGTCCGTTCTGGCCCACGAAGGCAATCTTGCTTCCCCTCTCAATAAGCAGGTCAACCCCTTCAATGACCCGATTGTCACCGTAGCTTTTTGACACATTATGGGCCTCGATCACCACCTTGCCCGGGGTCACCGACATTGGGAACCGAACTTTCATCACAGCATGATCTTCCTGGTCGACTTCGATCCGCTCTACTTTGTCCAGCTTTTTGATCAGAGACTGGGCCATTGAAGCCTTGTTGGCCTTGGCCCTGAACTTCTCAATGAGCTGCTCCGTATGTTTGATCTCCCTCTCCTGGTTCTTCTTCGCCTGCATCTGCTTTTCCCGAATCTCACTTCTGAGCAACAGGAATTCCGAATAGGGCTTTTTGTAGTCATAAATCTGTCCGAGCGAGATCTCTATGGTTCTGTTGGTCACGTTGTCCAGGAACATCCTGTCATGGGAGACCATCATGATGGCTCCTTTGAAGGACTTGAGAAAGTCCTCGAACCAAATAATCGATTCGATGTCGAGGTGATTCGTGGGCTCATCCAGCAAGAGGATGTCATGATTCTGAAGCAACAATTTGGCCAGCTCGATCCGCATCCGCCAACCCCCTGAAAAGGTTTCGGTCGGCATGTTAAAATCCTCCGGACGAAACCCCAGGCCCGCCAGAATTTTCTCGGTGTCACCCTGGTAATTGTAGCCTCCTATCAACTCGTAGCGATGGCTGAGGTCGTCAAGGTCATGCATCAGGTTGTGATAGTACTCACTCTCATAATCGGTTCGCGTCGCCAGCTCCGTGTTGACTTCCTCAAGTTTCTTTTCGATTTTCTTGATTTCAGTAAAGGCCTGGTAAGCCTCTTCCAGAACGGTCCGTCCATGTTCAAAATCAATGTCCTGCCTCAGGTAGCCGATGCTTATATTCTTCTCAAAGGCCAGGGCTCCTCCATCCAGGGGCTGCTCCCCGGCTATTACTTTCAACAGTGTTGATTTACCAGCCCCGTTCTTCCCCACGAGTCCCGCCCGGTCTCCCGCATTGAGTTTGAAGGTGATGCCCGAGAAAAGGTCCTCTCCTGAGAATGTAACCTGTATGTCATGTGCGTTCAGCATCGTAGACGTTTATCTTGTATCTTTGCAAAAGTAACTGAAATATACGATTCAGCCATGTGGAAAAAAGGAAGCAAACTCTATAGTGTTTGGCACAATAAATGCCCCCGTTGCCAGGAAGGAGACTTCTTTGTCAAGCCGGCTGGCTTCCGGTTCAAGGACAATTTAAAAACACATGAGAACTGCTCGAATTGCGGTCTGAAATATATGATCGAGCCTTCTTTTTTCTATGGAGCCATGTATGTGAGCTATGCCATTACCGTTGCCATGGCTGTCGCTGTTTTTGTCATTTGCCAGCTGTTCGACCTGAGTCTTGTTGCCTCATTGATCAGCATTCTGGTGGCCCTTATTCTGGCAAATCCTTTTGTAATGCGTGTTTCCAGACTACTCTACATCAATATGTTCATACGTTTCAAGCCGGAAGAAGGCGCCTGAAACGGGAAATATTCACTTCCTCAACCAGCTCTGTCTCGTTTTCAAGATGTTCCACAAGTTGTATCGCAAGCAGGGGTGACGACATCACTCCCCGGGTACCCAATCCATTGAAGACGGCCAGCTGCGGATGGTCGGGATGCTTTCCCAACAGTGGCCGGCGATCAGGTGTAGTGGGTCTAACACCAGCTTCATGATCCCTTATTTCAAAATCACAGGAGATGACTGTCTTTAATTTTTCCAGGAGCTCTTCACGACCCTGATCCGTTGGGCGGTTGGTCTTGTCACTCCAGTTGAAGGTAGCACCGATCTTATAGAGGTCGTTTCCCAGGGGCATTACAAAAACGGCTGATTTTATTACCTCGTTCAATGAGAGTTCCGGGGCGTAGATGGTTATGAGCTCTCCTTTTGTCCCTTCCAGGGGAAGCCAATTGAAATAGGGGTTTTCAGAAACCCCATTGCCTTCACAGAAAACAATGCGCTGCGCCTGATGACCTTTATACTTGAGTTCTACCTGGGGTTCTTCATCGTTCAACTCCAGGTCATCATGAGAAAAGCTCTCTCGAATCAGGAGTCCCTGACCTTCGAGATAGTCACGATAGTCACTTACCAGCTCCCTTACATCAACCCTCCCCGTGCCTTTGACCCTACCCATTCGGAACTCGGCTTTGACTTCGGCATATGGGTTGTCTTCGATGGTTGGTTGGAGAAAAGACTTCAAACGCGGTTTGTCGCATGCTGAAAACCAGTTGTTCTGTTCTTCAATGCTCTTGAAGATGCGCAGAATATCCATTTTCCTGTCGTAAGTAGCATTGAACTTCTCTTCCAGCCTCTTGTAGTGAGGAAGTGCTTCCTGGAGTTGCTCAGCTCCTTTCCAAACCGGATTAAAACGTTTTAGCACCACAGGATTGTACATCCCACCTGCCACAAGGGATGAGGTTTGAGATTCATCCTCGAACACCAGAAAGCTCCGATTTCTGCGGGTCAGCTCCTCGACCAGCGCGATACCGGCCAGGCCCAGTCCAACTATGATATAGTCTATCTTCACAACACGATATTTGCAAGGCGGTTGCCTTTTCTGACCCCAAATATAAGACATAAAAAAACCCCTGCTTCGCAGCAGGGGCTCTTCCTTATTAACTCAATAATTAGTAATTCCACATGTCGAGCTCCCTATCTCGAATATCTTCTTTCAACTTGTCGGATTCCAACACTTGAAAGAGGGAATTGCCTTTTATGTACTCGGCAACGTCTCGGTTACCGTAAATGTTCTCTTCTCTGTAGATGATTGCATTGAACCTTCTGGCATTCAGCAGGTGATCATATGACAATGGGTATGCTGAATTCTTCTGATTGAACACTTTCATGTCATGCGTTGAGTAACGCGCTCCCGGATACCAAACCCAGAACAATTCGATGAGCTCGTCCTGCGATCCCTCAGAATCAATGAAGTTCACGTCGGGTGCGACTGGGGCAACACCAAGCAATCTGTACTTGAGCTCTCCCTGGCGCTTGTCGAAGTACCACACACCTTTGATACGGAAACCTTCAATATCGGCAGCCGTAATATCTCTTCTGTCCACATACTCATCCGTTAGGATCTCTCCCGCATTCAGGCGCTCAATACCGGCATCTGAAGTATCTATTCTGGAGAGTCTTCCCTGAATGTCCTTTAGAGTGAGCTTGTCCTCGAAATAGGAGTCATCGTACACGTCGATGACCTCACCGCTTCTGATTCCTCTCAACAAGGTGTCGTAAAGAGACCTTCTGTTTGAGCTGATGTTGCTCGTGTCTACCGGATAGTAGAACGGCATGTTGATCTTCTCATTCAGGTCAACGTATTCCCAAACCACCTTTGACCAAAGTATGTCGCGGTCATCGATATATCCGTACGGCAGTGGTTGATCGTTGTCAGCGGCTAGCTGCTCCGGCGTTTTCATCCCGATCTGTTCAGGAATCTTCGCGTTCAGCAGGTTTGCCTGAGCCTGGATCGACCCTACAGACAATAAACCTATAACTGCTATGATTAAACTTTTCAATTTCATAATACTAGTGGAATTAGTTTGTTATTTCTACGTTAACCGGCGAGGCATTTTTCAGGTAATACCCTGAGTTGCCC
>JAHEHE010000131.1 GCA_024644725.1 Flavobacteriaceae bacterium
CCCTGAATCGGCAGGGTACGATACAATTCCTTTTCAGGAAGGCAGACAAAAATATAACTTGGGATAAGCGGCACCTCAAGTGTTTTTTTTCGGTCACTCCATTGCCGGATAGTTTTCACCAATGGCAGAAAGGACTCAATTTCATTGTCCTGCATTCGTTGGAACACTTTTTTTTCTGACCTGGGCTTCGTGAAGATTGCGTACCAGTTTTTCTCTTTTTCAGGGGATTTTTCACTCATGGTTTGTATGTTGATCTTTTTCAATTCAAATTCGGGAATTGTAAGACCCGCAAATATAAATATTAATATCTTTACATAGGTCCAATCCACGTACAATCCTTGAATTCCTGACTATTTATCTTCTTTGACTAAAAGAGCAATCATATCTGTAACCAACGACTTGCGAACCGATCAAAGAGTCGATAGAATATGCAATGCATTGAGGGAAAAGGGCTTTGAGATTTTGCTTGTCGGGCGGAGATCTGAGGATCTGTTTGAGCTGAACAGACCTTACGAAACAAGGCAGTTTCCGCTTCTTTTCCAAAAAGGCTTCTTCTTTTACGCTGAATTCAACACACGCTTGTTTTGGATGCTGCTTTTTGAAAGAAAATCCCTGATATACGCAAACGACCTCGACACCTTACTGCCCAATTTTCTGGTATCAAGGCTCTCAAACACACCTCTCGTTTATGACAGTCACGAGTATTTTACCGAGGTGCCCGAACTCCAAAATCGTCCTTTTGTCAAAACCGTCTGGGAAAATTTGGAGGCGACCTTATTTCCACGATTGAAAAACGTCATCACAGTAAATGAAAAACTTGCTGAGGTCTATTCGGAAAAGTACGATGTACCGGTTACAGCCATTAGAAATGTGCCTGAACTGAATCAGGAGGGCCGCTCGGATGCTGTCGATTCAAATGTTGAAAGAAGCGATGTAGAATCAAGGGAAATTCTAATTTATCAAGGTGCTCTGAACATAGGCCGGGGGATCGAGCTCATGATCGATTGCATGGAGTTCTTACCCGATGTCGAATTATTGATCGCCGGACAGGGAGACATCTCTGGAGATTTGAAAATGCGGGTTAAAAACAGAAACCTAAGTGACAGCATCCATTTTCCCGGTCGTTTGAACCCGAAAGAACTCAAAAAACTAACCCCGACTGCCTCGATTGGATTAAGCCTCGAAGAGGATCTCGGGCTTAATTACAGGTATGCCCTTCCAAACAAGATATTTGATTATATTCATGCTGGAATTCCAGTCATCGTTTCCGATCTGCCGATCATGAGCAAACTGGTCTTAGAAACCGGAATTGGCGAGATTCTGAAAGAGAGAAGCCCCAGAGCATTGGCGGACCTGGTCAGGGAAGTCTTGTTGAAGCAAAGGTCCTACAAGAAGAACCTTCACACTGCAGCGGGGAAATTCAATTGGAACGAGGAAAAAAAAGTATTTCAAAAATTCATAGACCGCATAGAGAATCTTGAGTAAAAAGCTGAACATCGTTTCCTTCAATGTACCATATCCAGCGGATTTTGGCGGAGCCATAGACGTCTTTTACAAACTGAAATCGCTGTCGGAAGCAGGGATCCAAATCTATTTGCACACCTTCGAATACGGAAGAGGCAGAGCCTCTGAACTCGAAAAATATTGTGAAAAAGTTTTCTACTACAAACGCGATCGCTCCTTTTTCAAAGGAATCCGGCTCACACCCTATATCGTTTCGAGCAGAAAGAACAAGGAACTGATCAAAAATCTAAATGCCTCCCAGGCTCCTGTCCTTTTCGAAGGCATTCACA
Source organism: Flavobacteriaceae bacterium (assembly GCA_024644725.1). Taxonomy (GTDB): domain Bacteria; phylum Bacteroidota; class Bacteroidia; order Flavobacteriales; family Flavobacteriaceae; genus Lutimonas. The sequence goes on from JAHEHE010000131.1 coordinate 1,794, forward strand.
CGACCGCACCGCTGAAGAGCAAATCCTTCAAATCAGAAAGAACCTTCGTGCGCATGCACAATCTGGAACATGACTACTACAGGGGCTTGTTTCGAACCGAACCCAACATTGTTAAAAAACTGTTCTATTGGGTCGAAGCCAAAAGACTTAAACTCTATCAAAAGACTTTAAACGCGGCAGATGCGGTCCTAAGCATTTCTCCTGCGGATCAGTTGTATTTTGAAAAAAATTTGACAACCCAATCTATTTTTGTTCCGGCCTTCCACCCCAATGAAAACGTCAGGCATCTCAAGAAAAAGGGATATTTCGCCTTATTTCACGGAGATCTTTCTGTTTGGGACAATCGAAAAGCGGCTCATTTTCTCGCGGGTATCTTCAGCAGACTCGACATCCCCTTGATCATTGCAGGCAGAACGGACGACAAAAAATTACTGGAAAAGATTGAAGCGGCAAAAAACCTGAAATTTATTTCGCTGCAGAACCAGGAGCAACTTGATGATCTCATGCAGCGCGCCCATATGAATATATTCTGGTCATCCAATTCCTCCGGAATCAAGATCAAACTGCTCAATGCACTGTTCAACGGGCGCTTTTGCCTTGTCAACAAACCTGTGGTTGAGGGATCCGGTCTTGAGGATCTGTGTGAAGTAGTGGATGACGAAAAGGCTCTAGTTTACAAGGCGATTCAGCTGATGGACGTCGAATTCTCCGATGAGCAATACTTCCACAGAAAGGAGAAAATGGAACCTTATGACAAGGTAAAGAATACAAAAAGACTTCTTGAAATTCTCAATTTCTGATCAGCGCGCCCATACGATCAAACGACTTCAAAAACCTTGTTGCCCTCACACTTGATTGTTTTGTGCGGAAACTTAAGTATTAGGGCATAATCATGCGTAGCCATCAAAATCGTAATGCCCGATTTGTTGATCTCTTCCATGACATTCATAATCTCAACCGAGGTTTTTGGGTCCAGGTTTCCGGTAGGTTCATCCGCCAGGATCATCTCAGGTTTGTTCAGAAGAGCCCTCGCGATAGCCACCCGTTGCTGCTCTCCTCCAGACAATTGGTAGGGCATCTTGAATCCTTTGGTCTTCATGTCGACCTTTTCAAGAACCTCGTTGATCTTTTCATCCATTTGGTTCATGCCCTTCCATCCCGTGGCTTTCAGCACAAAAAGGAGGTTTTCATGAACATTCCTGTCGTTGAGAAGTTGAAAGTCCTGAAAAACAATCCCAATCTTCCGTCGAAGAAACGGTATGTCTTTTTCCTTCAACTTGCGGAGATCAAATCCAACGATGCTGCCCTCTCCTACCTGTAAGGGAAGATCCCCGTAAAGTGTTTTCATCAGGCTACTCTTGCCGCTTCCCGTCTTCCCGATTAGATAGTTGAATTCCCCTTTTTCAATTTCCAGATCTATGTTTGAAAGGATCAGGTTTTCTCTTTGAAAAATGGAGGCGTCCTTCAGTTGAAGCATGATTCACTATTAAGGTTGAATGACAAACTTAATGTTAAATCTTGGAATAATAAAGTTCCCTATATTTGATTTCTGACCATGTACAATTTCTTTTTAGCACTTTTTCTTTTGATTCTTTTCGCCGGATGTAAAACGGACTCTGCTGGTAGTGGGAAATGGACAATCAAAAGTTCTGGGAGCCTTCCGGAGGCCGTGTCCAATCAAGCCGTGAGTGAAGGTTTCGTCAATGGGGTCCCTTACCTGTACAGTTTCGGTGGCATTGATTCGACCAAGCTCTATTCGGGGATTCATCTCAGGTCCTATCGCATCAACACCAAAACAGGGGAAACTGAAAGAATCGAGGACCTCCCGGATACCTTGGGAAAGATCGCAAATGCAGCCTCAAGGATCAATGACACCATCTATGTGATTGGCGGTTATCACGTGTTCCAGGACGGAACGGAAAAGTCCTCGGATCGTGTCCATCGGTTTGACATTTCCCAAAACCGATTTGTAGAGGATGGTGCAAAGGTTCCGGTTCCGATTGACGATCAGGTTCAAGTGGTCTACAAGAATCGCTATATCTACTTGATCACGGGCTGGAGTGACGAGGAAAACGTGCCATCTGTTCAAGTCTATGACGCTCGGCAGAACCAATGGCTTGAAGGCACTCCTGTGCCCGACTCTAATACTTTCAAGAGCTTTGGAGCATCCGGTTCCATTGTGGGTGACACCATTTACTATTTGGGAGGGGCGTCCATGGGGCCGAATTTTCCGATACAGTCGGCTCTGCGAAAAGGTGTCATCAACCCCCTTGACCCGTCGGAGATCGAATGGACCTCTCGCTCTCTTGATCCCCGCTTTGTGGGATACAGGATGGGGTCCTTTGAGAGAAAGGGAAAGCTATTCTGGATTGGAGGCAGCAACACTACTTATAATTACAATGCCATTGCCTACAACGGGACCGGGGGTATTGAACCAAATCATCGCATACTTCGTTTTGACGGAGCAGTCTTTACAGAAGATTTTAACAAAAATATTCCGATGGATCTGA
>JAHEHE010000017.1 GCA_024644725.1 Flavobacteriaceae bacterium
GTTCGTCCCCCAAGCTGCTGAAGTGTCCGTTCGTCTGCCAGGACAATTTTCTCAACCTCCTCTTTCGAAAGATCAAGGGCAAGTTCAAGCGTAAAGCGCATTTTACCATTGAAAGAAATCGGATATTCTTTCGTGCTTTCTATCAAATAGGTCTGGTCAAAAATGGGGAAATCAACCGAAGCAATGGATTGCGAATGACCGAGTTTCTCCCAAATTTCCTCGGCGATATGAGGAGCGTACGGGGAGATCAACACAATCAGGGGCTCAAGAATGGCCCTCTTGTCACATTTCATGGTGGTTAGCTCATTCACGGCGATCATGAAGGAACTTACCGAGGTGTTGAAAGAAAAGTTGGCAATATCCTCATCGACCTTCTTGATGGTCTTGTGCAGGGTTTTGAGTTCTTCCGCGGTGGGCTCGTCATCCGATACCGAGAAAATGCCATCCGCACCGTTGTGGTATAGCTTCCAGAGTTTCTTCAAAAAACTGTGCACTCCCGAAATTCCTGCCGTGTTCCAGGGCTTGGCTTGCTCAAGGGGACCCAGGAACATTTCGTAAAGTCGAAGGGTATCGGCACCGTAATCATGACAGATATCGTCCGGATTGACCACGTTGTATTTCGACTTGGACATTTTTTCAACTTCGCGGCCCACGAGGTATTTTCCTTCATCCAGGATGAATTTGGCCTCCTGCGCCTCCTTGTTCCGAGTGCTCTTCCTGAAGGCCTCCACATCCAATTCGTTTGAGGCATTGACCAGGCTTACATCCACGTGAATGGGTTGAACTTTTTGATCTCCGATAAGCGTTTGAGACACATAAGTGTTTTGCCCTTCCAGTCGATACACAAAGGCACTGGTACCCAATATCATCCCCTGGTTGATGAGTTTTTTCGCGTACTCATCGACCGGGACCAACCCGCGGTCAAACAAAAACTTCTGCCAAAAGCGTGAATACAACAAATGCCCTGTCGCGTGTTCGCTCCCTCCAATATATAGGTCCACGTCGCGCCAGTACTCCAGCGCTTTTTCACCTGCAAAGGAAGCTGGGTTGCGGGCATCCATGTAGCGATTAAAGTACCAACTGCTGCCGGCCCATCCCGGCATCGTGTTGAGCTCGATCGGAAACACACTATCCTGATCGATCAGGTCGTTGCTCACAACTTGCTCGGTCTTCGTGCACCAGGCCCAGTCCTTTGCATTTCCGAGAGGGGGCTTTCCGTCTGAGGTCGGGAGGTATTTTTCGACCTCCGGCAGTCTCAATGGCAAGTGCTTCTCATCAATGATGCGAGGTACTCCATTGTCATAATAAACCGGGAATGGCTCTCCCCAATAACGTTGTCTCGAAAAGACAGCATCTCTGAGTCGGTAATTGATTTTTCCCTGCCCAATACCTCTTTTCTCCATCTCATCGATAATCTTCCGAATGGCTGTGGTCGCATCCATGCCGGAAATAAAATCAGAATTGGCGATGATCGCACTTTTGTCATCGCAGGCGGATTCTGAAATGTCCTGGTCCTTGAAAATATTCGGGATTTCAAGGCCAAAGTGCTTCGCAAAATCGTAATCGCGCTGATCACCACAAGGGACGGCCATGACCGCACCGGTACCATAACTGGCCAGAACGTAGTCACCGATCCAAATCGGAACGTCTTCCCCGGTCAACGGATGAACCGCATAGGCCCCGGTAAAAACTCCACTGATGGTTTTCACGTCCGACATGCGATCACGCTCACTTCTCTTGGAAGTGGCCATCACATAAGCCTCAACTTCATCCCGCTGATCAGAGGTCGTAATCTTTTCAACCAACTCGTGTTCAGGTGCAAGGGTCATAAAAGAGACCCCAAAGATCGTGTCGGGCCGGGTGGTAAAAACCTGAAATTCTTCCTCTGAGTCCTTGATTTTAAAACGAACCATGGCTCCTTCCGACCTTCCGATCCAATTTTTCTGGGAATCCTTGAGTGACTGGGGCCAGTCAATCTTTTCCAACCCGTCCAGCAGGCGCTGTGCATAAGCCGTGATTCGCATGGACCACTGTTTCATTTTCTTTCTGACCACCGGGAAACCCCCTCTTTCAGAAACCCCATTGACAATCTCATCGTTGGCCAGAACTGTCCCCAGTTCAGGGCACCAATTAACCTCCGTTTCCGACAGATACGTAAGCCGGTATTTGGCCAAAACCGTTTCCTGCTCGAATGCCGTCCAACTGTTCCATTTTGAAGCGCTGAAATCTGGGACGTCGTCGTCGCATGCCGCATTGATTCTTTGATTCCCTTCCTTCTTGAAAACATCCACCAACTCTGAAATGGGTCGCGCCTTGTCTGCATCTTTACAGTAGTAGGATTCAAAAAGCTGTATGAATATCCATTGGGTCCAGCGATAGTAATCCGGATCAGAGGTTCGAACTTCTCGACTCCAATCATAGGAGAATCCGATCTGGTCGAGTTGCCGCCTGTACGTTTTGATATTTTTCTCAGTTGTCTTCGCCGGATGCTGGCCTGTCTGAATCGCATACTGTTCCGCGGGAAGCCCGAACGAGTCGTAACCCTGAGGATGAAGCACGTTGAATCCTTTGTGTCTCTTGTAGCGCGCATAGATATCTGATGCAATGTATCCCAGGGGATGCCCCACGTGGAGTCCGGCTCCACTTGGATAAGGAAACATGTCCAAAACATAGAACTTGGGTTTGGAACTCTCGTTCTGCGCCTTAAAGGTTTCGTTCTCCAGCCAGTATTTTTGCCATTTGGCCTCTATTTCATTGAAGTGATATTTCATCTTGTCCGTTGGTTTCTCCTTGATTCATACAGGGTTTGAGGAGCGCAAAGTTACGCTTAAAGGTCGAATGTGCAAAGAATCCAATTGTATCTTAATTTTCCTATATTTACCTTCCTATTCTCACTAACATAAACACGCATGTATAAACCCCTCATATACGTCGCGGTGATTTTTCTTCTGGCCGGATGCCAGGAAGAAACAGTAGCCGACCTCATTGTAACAAACGCCAAAATCATAACCGTCGATGATTCTTTTTCATCTGCGGATGCCTTTGCTGTAGCGGATGGCAAGTTCCTCGCCGTAGGTTCAAAAAAGGAAATCATGTCTCAGTTTCGATCTCAGAACAAGATAGATGCCGACGGAAAAACCATTGTACCAGGCCTGATTGATGGTCATTGCCATTTTTACAACTTGGGCATTTTCATGCAAAAGGTGGACTTGGCTGGAACGGAGAGCTACCAGGAAGTCCTGGATCGTGTCGTTATGTTCCAAAAAGAACAGAAGTCAGACTTTATTATTGGTCGGGGCTGGGATCAAAACGATTGGGACAGCAAAGAGTATCCAACCCGCAAAGATCTGGATCGTCTCTATCCGAAGACTCCTGTGGCCCTTACCCGGATTGACGGACACGCCATGCTGGCCAACAAAGCAGCTCTTGACCTGGCAGGAATTGATTCGAATACCCAGGTTGAAGGAGGCGAAATCATTGTTGAAAATGGAAAAGCGACCGGGGTTCTTGTCGACAATGCCATGAACCTGGTGGAGGCTGTTATTCCAGCTCCCGACCGGGACACCAAGATCAAGAGCCTGCTCGACGCACAAGAGAAATGTTTTTTACTGGGGCTGACCTCTGTGAGCGATGCCGGACTGAGCCGCGAGATCATTGAGCTCATCGACAGCCTCCAAAAAGCTGAGTCCTTGAAAATACGGGTATATGCCATGATCTCTGTTTCCAAAGAAAACCTGGATCACTACCTTGAGGCCGGAACCTATAAGACCGACAGACTCAATGTCTCTTCGTTCAAGGTATACGCCGACGGGGCACTGGGCTCGCGCGGAGCGGTTCTGAAAGAACCTTATTCTGACCGGGAGAATCATTTTGGAGCGATGGTAACGCCTTTGGACACAATGAGTCTGATCGCCCGCCGACTGTCTCAATCGAAATTTCAAATGAATACACATGCCATCGGCGACTCCGCAAATGCTTTTGTGCTGAAGACCTATGCCAAAAACCTGAAAAGCCAGACCAATCGTCGCTGGAGGATCGAGCACGCCCAGGTGGTATCCCCGGATGACTTCCTTTATTTTACGGAAATACTTCCATCCATCCAACCCACGCATGCCACAAGTGACATGTATTGGGCCGAGGACCGACTGGGTTCCGAACGAATCAAAGGAGCTTACGCTTTCAAGGAATTACTCGACATCAACGGAAGGGTTATTCTCGGGACTGATTTCCCTGTTGAAAAAGTTGATCCCATGCTCACTTTTTACGCATCTGTGGCCCGCCAGGACCTCAGTGGCTTACCGGAGGGAGGATTTCAGATGCAAAACGGCTTGAGCCGGGAAGAAACCCTAAAGGGAATGACGATCTGGGCCGCTTATGGTAATTTCGAAGAGGAGGAGAAAGGGTCGATTGAGCCGGGCAAATTCGCTGACTTTGTAATTCTTGACAAGAATATCATGGAGATCGATATCGATGAGGTGCCTAAGACCAAAGTCCTTGGAACCTATGTGAATGGCGAAAAAGTATACTAGATATCGAAACGAATCGGTGCGGTCACCCGGGCCGTGTCCCATCCCAGGACCATATTGATGTGTTTGCCCTTTTCTTTGAAGGCTATTGAGAACGCCTCGATAAATTCGGCACGACTCACTTTGGCCTGAACCCTCGCCACATCGTATTTATCATCGTATTCGTAGGTACCCCAAACATCCGTCTTTGAGCTGAGGATCAGGGTCCATTCTTTTTCGTTGGGAATGGCGTAAAGAACATAAGTCCCTGCCTTTACTTCAGTTCCTCCAAAGAGCACGTCCTTGTAAAACACGACTTCGGTCGCCTCATTGGCACCCACTCTCCAGATCTGACCGTAGGGAATCACTTCTTCAAAAAGGTCCCTGCCCTTCTTCATGGGTCTGCCATAAAGTACTTTTATGCTAGGAGGAGCAATTTTATTGGTCCTGAAATAGACAATGTCATGGGGGCTTTCATCCAGATCCTTGAAATCTTGAGCTTTAGCGCTCCCAATGGATAGTATCGTCACAAAAGTGAACAAACAGGAAAATAAGAGGGTCTTTTTCATCGCAATCATCTTTTCAAATTCTCGTTTCACCTTGGGTTTCAAGGTTAGATTTTGGCCAGCATTGGGCTAGTGTCATCCAACGGAATATCCACACGGGTTTCCTCCCACGCCAGAACCATAAAGGCATCTTTGAAATCTTTCTTGAAGGCAATGGAGAAAACGTCAAGAGGTTCATTCACGTCCTTCTTCACTTTTATCTTGAAACGGGCCACATCTTTCTCCGGGTTGTAGAAAAAGGCGCCCCAGGTATTCGTATTGGAATTTAGGATTATGGTCCATTCTTTCTTGCCCGGAATGGTGTGCATTACATAAGTTCCCTGCTTTACCAACTTGTTTCCAAACAACATGTCCTTGTAGAAAGTAATTTCGGTGGCCTCGTTGGCTCCGGTTCTCCATATCTCTCCATAGGGAACGAGTTTTCCAAAAACCTTTCCTTCTTCAACAGAGGGCCTGCTGTAGACCACTTTGACGAGAGGTTCCGATTGATGGTTCGGTCTTAAATAGGCAATATCCACTGGGGCCTTATCCAATTGATCAAACCGTTGGGAAAATGCATTAGATTGGAATAAGAGCGCACACAGGATGGCACAGGTAATAGCAATATTTTTCATAGCAACAAATAATTATTCGATAATCATTCGAAGGTTTATAACGAAGAATACCCTGAAATATTTTATCATTTCGAACCAAAAAATCAGAAAGATGGATGTTAAATAGGGTTAAAAGGCGGGTGCATGGCATTAAAATACTATTTTTGTACTTAGCGAATATTAGAATGTCTAGAAATGAAGCTATTGATTGTAGAGGATGAGCTTGAATTGCTGAATTCCACTTGTGTATACCTGCAGAAAGAGGATTTTGTCTGCGAACCGGCTTCGAATTTTTTTGAAGCGGAGGACAAATTGCTTTCCTACAATTACGACGTAGTGATACTCGACATCAACCTTCCGGATGGAAATGGTCTGAATCTGCTCAAATATGTCAAGGAGAAAAGCCCGGAAACGGGGGTTCTTATCGTATCGGCCAAGGATTCACTCGATGACAAACTCAAGGGCCTCGACCTGGGAGCGGATGACTACATCACCAAGCCTTTTCACCTGGCTGAATTGAATTCCAGGGTCAATTCTCTTTTGAGAAGAAGAAAGTTCGAAGGGAACAACAATATAATTTTTGAGGAAATCGAGATCGATCCGGTGGCAAAGATCGCCTTGGTGAATGCCAAGCCCCTGGATCTCACCAAGAAGGAGTACTTTCTTCTATTGTACTTTATCACAAATAAAAACAGAGTACTTACCAAGGAGGCGATCGCTGAGCACCTATGGGGAGACAATATAGATATGGTCGACAATTTTGACTTTATCTACACCCACATGAGAAATTTGAGAAAGAAACTCAAAAAAAGCGGAGCCAACGACTATCTGCAGACGATTTACGGTCTCGGCTATAAATTTGGAGAATAATCCTGAAGAAAAGAGTTCCAGGTGAAGTTAATAGAGAAAACAAGAAGGAGATACATCCCATACGCCATTCTGATCTTTATCATTTCCAGCGTAGTAATCTATTTCACCTTGAAGAGAATCACCACCGCCAAGCAGGATGCAAACCTCAAATGGGACAAGGAGCTCATAGCTCAAAAGATAAAATACGATTATCCCCTGCCGATTTTTGAAGTAGATGACTACAAATCGAAAACACCGGTCAAGGACACTCTTTATTTCAAGGATACATTGATCTACCAGGTAGTCAGCGGGGTCGAGAAATACGAATTGTACCGTCAACTTACTTCGGTCGAAAACCTGCAGAACAGAACCTATCGGATAGTCACAAGAACTTCACTTGTTCGAAACCAGGATTACATTCTGATCATTACCGTCTCTGTTGGGATTGTGGTACTCCTCTTGATGATCACCGTTTATTTTGTCAATACACATGTTATGAGGAAGGCCTGGCTGCCTTTCAATAAGAATTTACAGATTGTCAAGAACTTTAGCGTAGAAGACAATAAACCAATCACATTGGAAAAATCCGGGATCGATGAGTTCGAGGAGCTCAATGACTCCCTCACGCGGCTTACAGACAAGATCGTTTCGGATTTCAACAACCTGAAAGAGTTCACTGAGAATGCTTCCCACGAGATGCAGACGCCTTTGGCCATCATGCAGTCAAAATCCGAGATGCTGCTGCAATCTGAGAATCTCGATCCTGAACATATTGATCACATCCGAGCCATCTACACTTCTGTGCAGCGCCTCTCCAAATTGAACAAGACGTTGCTGCTTCTATCAAAAATTGAGAACAACCAGTTCACCGAGAAAGAAACTATCGACGTCAACAAGAGCATTGAGAGACAGTTGGAGATCTTTGAAGACTTTATCGAAAACAAAGAACTTGAACTGGTTATGAATACAGCGATGGATGTCACAATTGAAGCAAATCCATTGCTATTTGACATGGTGATATCAAACCTGATCAGCAATGCGATCAAACACAATGTCAAAGGCGGGAACATTACGATATCCACTACCAAACTATTCGTCAGTGTATCCAATTCGGGGGCCCCGACCAAATTGGACTCCTCATCCTTGTTTGAACGATTCAAAAAAGAGAGCCAATCGTCGAACTCCTTCGGGCTCGGATTGGCAATCGTCAAAAAAGTTTGCGACAACTACAACTGGAAGATCACCCACTCTTTTGCTGAAGACCAACACAATATTTCCATTTACTTCTAGGAGATTCCTAAAATTTCAGGAAACATCTCGCAGTCTTCAGAATTTCTTTAGAATGACTCCCTATGTTTGCCTTGTAATTGGATGTTGTTACTCATTCAGTAACTATTTCAGAACGTTCAAAATTCATGCTATGAATACTGAAATAAGCTAAACATCAATTGATTCTCAACGAGAACAGAATATTTTGAGGGGAATATGAAGTTTTCGTACAGAATCAGGTATAAATTGAAACATTAAGCTGTTTTGATTTGCAATAATAAGCCTGTAATTGATTCAATTACAGGCTTTTATTTAAAAAAATTTCAATTCTGAACAAAACTTCAGATTTTCTTCAGAATTCATACCTATTTTTACAACAGTTTTGATAGTAACGCTCTATTGTTGCTTGATGACTTTCAAATAAAAGTAAAACTTTAGTAGTTTTTGCTGTAAGAGTAAAATATTGGACTGAGGGGAATGATATTTTAGCTCGACCAGCGTTGCAAATACAACAAATATTAAGCTATTTTAATTTGCAAAATAAAAAAAACCTGTTCAACACTTTGGACAGGTTTTTTTTGCTTCCAACCCTGAAATAATTCAATTCGGAACCCTAATCCATCCAATTCCAAGGCCATAGAAAATACAGGCCGAATGTTGATAACTTAGAGCCTTATAGACACAAAATAAACCCATATAAAACAAGGGTTTTCTTATATTTGTACGGTTTAAACCGAAGGACAAAAACACAGTAGAAAAATATGAGCGACGAAACGAAAAAAAATCAATATTCTGCGGATAGCATTCAGGCCCTGGAAGGGATGGAGCACGTGCGCATGCGTCCGTCCATGTATATTGGAGACGTGAGTTCAAGAGGACTTCATCACCTGGTTTACGAGGTAGTTGACAACTCCATCGACGAGGCCATGGCCGGACACTGTGACAGGATCGATGTCATCATCAATGAGAACAATTCGATTACAGTCAGAGACAACGGTAGGGGTATTCCTGTTGGTATGCACAAGAAAGAAGGTGTGTCTGCGCTGGAAGTCGTCATGACGAAGATTGGAGCCGGTGGAAAGTTCGACAAGGATTCCTACAAGGTCTCGGGAGGATTACACGGAGTTGGTGTGTCTGTTGTGAATGCGCTTTCGAACCATTTGAAGGCCACCGTGCAACGGGAAGGCAAGATCTGGGAGCAGGAATACGAAAAAGGCAAAACCCTTTACCCCGTCAAAACCGTGGGTGAATCGGACAAGAACGGAACAGAGGTTACCTTTTTGGCGGATGACACGATCTTTCAGACCGACATTGTCTACAGCTATGAGACTCTCGCGGCAAGACTTCGCGAATTAGCCTACCTGAATCAGGGTGTTACCATGACGATCACCGATCGCCGGGAAAAAGATGACGAGGGCAATTTCGTCCATGAGGAGTTTTACAGTGAGGATGGACTGAGGGAATTTGTCATGTATCTCGATGCAACCCGCGAACAATTGATCGCAAATGTGATCAGCATCGAGGGAGAGAAAAATGGAATCCCCGTTGAGGTCGCCATGGTCTATAACACCTCCTACACAGAGAATCTTCACTCCTATGTGAACAATATCAATACCCACGAGGGCGGGACACACCTGTCCGGATTCAGAAGGGGGTTGACCAACACTTTGAAGAAGTATGCCGAGAACTCAGGGATGCTCAGCAAACTCAAATTTGACATCGCCGGTGATGATTTCCGGGAAGGACTGACAGCGATCATCTCCGTCAAGGTAGCCGAGCCTCAATTTGAGGGTCAAACGAAAACCAAGCTTGGAAACAGGGATGTTTCTTCCGCTGTGAGCCAGGCTGTTTCTGAGATGCTCACTGATTATCTTGAAGAAAATCCAGATGACGCCAAGATCATCGTACAGAAAGTGATCCTGGCCGCTCAGGCTCGCCATGCTGCAGCCAAAGCCCGTGAAATGGTCCAGCGCAAAACAGTAATGTCCGGAGGCGGACTCCCCGGCAAGCTCTCTGACTGCGCCTGGAGCGATCCTGAAAAATGTGAGATCTTTCTCGTCGAGGGAGATTCGGCAGGAGGAACTGCGAAGCAAGGCAGGGATAGAAACTTCCAGGCCATCTTACCGTTGCGCGGTAAGATTCTCAATGTTGAAAAAGCCATGCAGCACAAGGTTTTTGAGAACGAAGAGATCAAAAACATGTATACGGCTCTCGGGGTGACCATCGGAACGGAAGAGGATCCGAGGGCACTCAACCTGAGCAAACTTAGATATCATAAAATCGTGATCATGTGTGACGCCGATGTGGACGGAAGCCATATCGCCACTTTGATCCTTACTTTCTTCTTCCGATACATGAGAGAGCTTGTGGAAAACGGTAATATCTATATTGCGGCGCCACCCCTCTACCTGATTAAGAAAGGAGCCAAAAAAGAATACGCCTGGTCAGATTCGGAACGTGACCAAATCATTGAGAAATTTGGCGGAGGCAGCATTCAGCGCTACAAAGGTCTCGGAGAAATGAACGCAGAGCAATTGTGGGACACGACCATGAACCCGGAATACCGCACCATGAAGCAGGTGTCCATTGAAAATGCTACCGAAGCCGACCGTGTATTCTCCATGCTGATGGGTGATGACGTTCCGCCTCGAAGAGAATTTATAGAAAAACACGCCGTTTACGCGAACATTGACATTTAATTTTAAACTAGATAATAATGAAAGTAACTATCGTAGGTGCAGGAGCCGTAGGAGCCAGTTGTGCCGAGTACATCGCCATTAAAGATTTCGCATCTGAAGTCGTGATCGTGGATATCAAAGAGAACTTCGCTGAAGGAAAGGCCATGGATCTGATGCAGACCGCCACCTTGAATGGGTTCGATACCAAGATCACAGGATCTACGAATGATTATTCAAAAACAGCGAACAGTGACGTTGCGGTCATCACAAGCGGTATTCCAAGAAAACCGGGAATGACCCGTGAAGAGTTGATCGGAATCAACGCAGGAATTGTACAGACGGTTGCGAAAAGCATCCTGGAACACTCTCCAAATGTCATTTTCATCGTGGTGAGCAATCCGATGGACACCATGACCTATTTGACGCACAAAGCCTTAGGATTACCTAAAAACCGTATCATAGGTATGGGTGGTGCCCTTGACAGTGCAAGATTCAAGTACAGATTGGCAGAAGCCCTGGATTGCCCGGCCTCAGATGTGGATGGCATGGTAATCGGTGGTCACAGCGACACTGGAATGATACCCCTGACACGACTAGCCGTGAGAAACAGCGTGCCGGTAACCAAGTTCTTATCTGAAGAAAGACTTCAGGAAGTAGCGGAAGCCACCAAAGTAGGAGGAGCCACACTGACCAAAATGCTCGGAACGAGTGCCTGGTATGCACCCGGTGCTGCCGTGTCTTCACTCGTTCAATCCATCGTATGCAACCAAAAGAAAATGTTTCCATGCTCAGCCATGCTGGAAGGGGAATACAACCTCAATGACATCTGTATTGGAGTTCCTTGCATCATCGGCAAAAACGGAATCGAAGAAATTGTATCGATCGACCTCAGCGAAGCTGAAAGCGACAAGTTGCAAAACAGCGCAGAGGCTGTGCGCAAGACTAATGGATTGTTAGAAGAGGTTTTGAGCTAGTGCCATTAGTTTTTCTACGCTTAAACAAAAAAAACCACCTTGAATATCAAGGTGGTTTTTTTATTTTTATCCTTTGAGCCAGGCTTCCAAGAGCTCAAGCTCCTTCTCCGTAGCGTCTTCCTTCCTTCCCAGCTTCTTACCGATCGTATAGGATGGTGTGAGCTCTTTGGCAATGATGATCTCTTCCCCGTCACGATCGAGTTTCACCTCTACCTTCTGACCGGGTGTCCATCCATAGGCTGCTCCGACCACAGCGTTTGCATTCTCCAGGGTGACAACGGTTCCATCAATCTCCTTGACAACGTCACCGGGCAACACTCCATTCTCATGCCAAAAGCTATTCTGAGCGACGGCTTCACTGAAGAAAATCGTTCCTTCTTTCTCACTTCCCATCAATATCAGAGTCCCATTGTTCATGATATAATTCGTCTGAATACGACCTTCGACCATCCCCAAACCAACTTTTGCGAAATAGATGTTGTAGTCAATTGGCGTACCCCCAATGACATGATTCTCAAAAAAGGCTCCTACTTCAGGATAAGTCATTGCGGTAATCTCTTCAATGATCGATTCATCTTCAAAGGGCTTATCGACCCCGTATTTTTCAGAAAGCTCCTGCATCACCGAGAGTATACCTCGCTCCCCTTCGCTTTGTTCGCGGATGATGATATCCAGGCACATACCTATCAGGGCACCTTTTTGATACACGTTGTAATAGTTTGACGCATAGGGCTGCTCCAGGATGTTCTCACTCATCTCCGTAAAGCTCATGGTGTCGTTCAAGGTCGCCGCCGTTTGTATTTTTTGCATTAGGTCCCCGTAGAATTCATCCTCATCAACAAGACTCTGGTTAACCTGGAAATGAGTGGCAAAGTACTCTGTTAGACCCTCGTACATCCATAGGTGCTTGGAAAAGCTCGGGTCGTGGTAGTCAAAGTAATGCACATCCTCAGAGTGGACCGACAGGGGCGTCAAAATATGGAAGAATTCATGACTCACAACATCTATCATGCTGGCATCGAGACTCGCCTCTGACATGGATTCGGCCATCACCACGACGGTCGAGGTATGATGCTCCAGGGCACCAAATCCTCCGGGAGCCTCATTGGAGTTGTCGGCGAGGTAGAGATAGATGTCATAGCGCTTTGTCGAATTGACCGATCCCAGGTAAGCCTTTTGAGCCTCCATCATTTTAAACATGGTCTCTTTAAGGTGCTTGGCATTGTGCTTCCCATTCGGGGAGAAGACACTGAGCACAATCTTTATGTCGCCCACTTGGAATTCCTCTACGTCCAGGTCACCAAACATCATCGGATTGTCGGTGATTTCAAAATATCGATCGGCTGCGTAACGTGTCGTTGTCACCGAGCCTTCCTCGCTTGTTTTTTCTTCGATAACCGGCAATGCAGCCGTCCTGTCAAAAGACGAGGGAGATACAACCTCAAGCACATAGGAATTGTCCTTCAGGGAGTCAAAATACCCGATAAACCCATGCAGGTTCAAAACGAAATTCGAGGATTCGATATTAGTTCCTGCCGGCGAGAACGGAGTGGGTTTGCCACTGCCCTCCTGGTCAAAAGTGTCATTGACCCAATACGTGATTCGATCCAGTTCCCTGGAGCCATAGACGGCCCAGGAATTCGTGTCCAGGCGTTCGGTTTTTAATTCCTTCCCGTCGTAATCGAGAGCTCTCAGCGAATCCACAAAGCTCCCGTAATCTCCTACGGCATAAGTTCCCTGGATCACACGGGGCAACCTGTAAACAACAGTATCAGAGAGGAATCTGCCGGGATCCATCTCTACAGGAACCTTATCCTGCTCAACCCGTGTCAGGTCTATTTTTGATTGAATGACCGTTTCGGTTGCCAGGTCATTGGATGAAGATTTCGAGCTTCCGCAGCTTATCAGCAGCGCGCTCGTCATAGCAAATGCGAGTAATTGTTTTATCATGAATAAATTTGAATTGATTTCCCAAATGAGAGTTCAAAGATGAACGATTGTTACTTTTCGCATACCTAAAGATTTGTTAAAAAATCAATTCTCGTTCCCCATCGACTTCATCAACACCGGCAAAAAGGCCGTATCACGAAAGGCCCGAAATGGTTCCCTCATTGTCGATCGACATGCCCTCAGAAGCAGGTTTGGAGGGTAATCCCGGCATTCGCATCATCTTCCCCACAATGGGAATCACAAAACCTGCCCCGGCCGCAATCTCTATTTCTCTTACGTGGATCTCAAAGTTCTCCGGTCTTCCGATCAATTTCTCGTCATCGGAAAAACTCTTCTGGGTCTTGGCTATGCAGATGGCAAAATTTTCAAATCCGAGACGCTTGATCCTTCTCAGGTTCAACTTGGCCTTTTTCGTGTAGCTCACATGGGAAGCGCCGTAAATCTCTTTTGCGATCGTGTCGATTTTATCCACGACAGGTGAATCCCAGGAATAAAGGGGTTTGAAACGAGACGCCTCGCTCTCCACCACTTCCGCGACGGCAGCGGCCAGATCCATGGTTCCATCTCCTCCTTTTGCCCAGCCTTCGGATAAAACTGCCCTTACCCCCTGAGACGCACAATGATCGATGATGAATTTCACCTCCTCGTCAGAATCATTCGTAAACCCGTTGATCGCTACAACGGGCTCAATTTGAAATTTCCTGATGTTTTCTATGTGCTTGTCCAGGTTTACAATTCCCTTTTGCACCTTTTCAAGACTTGGTGTATTGAGTTCATCCGGCAACGCACCTCCATGATGTCTCAGGGCCCGAATGGTAGCCACAAGAACCACGGCACTTGGGCTCAGGTTCGCAGCGGCACATTTGATGTTCAGAAACTTCTCCGCCCCCAGGTCGGCTCCAAATCCGGCTTCCGTGACGACGTATTCCGAAAGGGAGAGCCCCATCTTGGTGGCCAGTATCGTATTGGTTCCCTGGGCGATGTTGGCAAAGGGTCCACCGTGGATAATCGCGGGGTTTTTCTCCAGGGTCTGCACCAGATTCGGTTTGATCGCATCCTTGAGAAGAATGGCCATGGCGTTCTCGGCCTTCAGATCGCGGGCAAAAACAGGCTTCTTGTCAAAGGTAAAGCCGACGAAAATATTGCCCAATCGCTCTTTGAGATCCTCAAAACCGGTTGCCATGCAGAGGATGGCCATGATTTCAGAGGCGGGTGTGATGTTGAATCCGTCTTCACGTGGAATTCCGTTTGCCGTTCCTCCAAGACCTATGGTGATTTGACGCAGGGCCCGGTCGTTCATGTCAATGACCCGTTTCCAGAAAATCGCCCGTGGATCCAGGTTCAAATTCTCTACTTTCTGAAGATTGTTGTCAATTAGAGCAGCAAGCAAATTGTTGGCCTTCTCAACCGCATTGAAATCACCCGTGAAATGCAGGTTGATGTCCTCCATCGGAACCACCTGGGAATATCCTCCTCCGGCAGCACCGCCCTTGATTCCGAAAACGGGGCCCAGCGAAGGTTCACGCAAAACAACGGTCGCTTGCTTTCCTATTTTGTTCAAACCTTCGGTGAGTCCGATCGAAACCGTCGTTTTGCCTTCCCCTGCAGGAGTTGGTGTAAGCGCAGTTACCAGCACCAGGTTGTTCTTTTTTATTTTCTCCTCATCGATTAGGTCCAGGGGAAGCTTTGCTTTGTACTTTCCGTAAAGCTCCAGGTCATCTTCCTTGACACCCAGTTTTCGGGCAATTTCAACAACGGGCTGCAACTGTGTTTTTTGAGCAATTTCTATGTCGGATAAAGGTTTCATAAAGTGCTTGATTTATTTGCTCAATTTAATAAAAATTAAATAGTTAGCCTTCAAATTAAGGCCGCCAAAATTATAGGTTTTATTTCTTTCAAACCTAAATCTTTTGAGTATATTTGCCCGATTAAATCAAAAATAGGATTACTAAATAGTAAAAAGCATGCAGAACAAGGGACTTGTTAGATTATTTGCGATCATTTTGAGTGTAGTTTGTCTCTATCAACTATCCTTTACGTGGTTCGCAAAGAATGTGGAGAAAGAAGCAGCGATTTATGCAGAAACAACTGCTACATCCTCTGATTCAGAAGATATTGGACGTCTCGAGAAAAAATACCTGGACTCTGTCGCAAACACACCGGTGGTGAATCTGGGTTTCACTGAGTTCACCTATGATGAAGTAAAGGAAAAGGAGATCAACCTGGGACTCGACCTAAAAGGGGGTATCAATGCCATTTTGGAAGTATCCGTACGTGACATTCTCGTCGGGCTGTCGAACCAATCGAAAAACACGGTGTTCAACCAGGCCCTCGACGATGCAACCCAGGCACAGAAAAACAGTGACAAAGACTATTTAACCTTGTTCTTCGAGGCCTTTGAGGCGGCTAGCCAGGGAAGTGTCAAGTTGGGTGATCCCAGCATATTCGGAAACAAGTCGCTCAAGGACAAGATCAATTTCAAAATGACCGATGAGGAGGTCAAGCCTATTTTACAGGATGAGGTCAAGGGTTCCATAAACACGGCTTTCGAAGTTTTGAGAAGTCGTATTGACCGTTTCGGGGTGACACAACCCAATATCCAAAGGGTGGGAGAATCCGGAAGAATCCTTATTGAACTGCCCGGTGCCAAAGACATCGACCGGGTGAGAAAACTCCTCCAGAGCACTGCAGAACTCCAGTTCTGGGAAGTATACACTAACCAGGAAATGGCGCAGTTCTTTCTGTCTGCCAACACGACATTGGCTCAAATTCTCAAACCCGAAGAAGAGGTTGAAAAAGACAGCGCAACTACCACAGAAGAAGAAATTGACGACCTTTTGGGAGAAGTCAAGGACTCTGTAGACTTCGGAACTCAAAACCCTTTGTTTGCCAAGCTTTTCGTGCGTTTTCCCCAAACCCAGGGAGACATCAGCTCGATGCTTGCATCTGCCAGTGTAAACGACACAGCAGCCATCAACAGTTACCTGGCGATGAAAGAGGTGAGAGCCTTGTTGCCAGCTGACATGAAATACACCAAATTCGCCTGGGATGTCAAGGCGAACAATGACTTGTTGACCCTTTATGCCCTCAAGTCAAATCGCGATGACGTGGCACCCATCCAGGGAGATGTCATTTCGGATGCGCAACAGGTTTTCGACCAGTTGGGCGCCAATCCTGAGGTCAGCATGACCATGAACAGCAAAGGAACCAAGCAGTGGGCAAAAATGACTACGGCTAACGTCGGAAAATTTGTGGCGGTTGTTCTCGATGACTATGTCTACTCTGCTCCACGCGTGAACGACGCAATCACCACGGGCAGGACATCGATATCGGGACAGTTTACAATTGATGAGGCCCAGGATTTGGCCAACGCTTTGAAATCCGGAAAGCTACCAGCTGCAGCTCGCATCATCCAGTCTGACGTGGTTGGGCCCTCTTTGGGTCAGGAAGCCATCGACAGCGGTACCTATTCCTTTATCATTGCCCTGATCATCGTTTTACTGTGGATGATCTTCTACTATGGAAAGGCAGGAATTTTCTCCGACATTGCACTGGCACTCAATATACTATTCATCTTTGGTGTTCTCGCCTCGTTTGGAGCGGTGTTGACACTGCCCGGAATCGCAGGTATCGTATTGACCATCGGTATGTCCGTGGATGCGAATGTTCTCATCTATGAGAGAATCAAGGAAGAGCTCAATAAAGGCAAAGGCATGAAAGAATCCATCAATGATGGTTTCAGCGGTGCCCTGTCATCTATTTTGGATGCCAATGTCACCACCCTTCTTACCGGTATCATCCTGTATGTATTCGGAACCGGACCAGTAAAAGGTTTCGCAACGACGCTCATGATCGGTATCGTCACTTCTCTTTTCTCAGCCATCTTCATCACCCGACTGTTGATCGAGTGGTACGTGAGAGGAAACAAGACCCTGACCTTCAATACCAATATCACCAAGAACTGGTTCAAGAACGTCGATGTCGATTTCCTGAGAAAAAGAAAAATGGCCTATATCATTTCAGGAACAATACTCATCGTCGGTATTGGTTCACTCCTGACCAACGGTTTGAACTACGGTGTTGACTTCAAAGGAGGTAGAACGTATACGGTAAGATTTGCAGAGAACGTAAGTGCGCCTGAAGTAGCCAATAGCCTGAAGGACGCATTTGGAAGCTCTCCTGAGGTTAAAACCTTCGGTTCGGCCAACCAGCTCAAGATCACAACCAAATTCAAGATCGATGACAACAGCGTCGGTGTTGATGAGGAGATTCAGAACCTTCTTTACGCGGGAGTTCAGGGTTTCCTTCCCGAGGGAATCAGCTACGACCAGTTCAAAGGAGCCGACAACGAAATGAATGTCGGAATCATGCAGTCGATCAAAGTCGGCCCAACGATTGCCGACGATATCAAACAAGCTGCTTTCTGGGCTATTTTGGGATCTCTCATTGTCGTATTCCTTTACATATTGCTTCGCTTTAGAAAATGGCAATTCAGCCTTGGGGCGGTTGCGGCGGTTTTCCATGACGTGCTGATCGTGCTTTCGATCTTCTCCTTGTTTTACAAGATATTGCCGTTTGACATGGAGATCGGACAGTCTTTCATTGCGGCGATACTGACGGTTGTGGGTTACTCCCTGAACGATACGGTGGTTATCTTTGACCGTATCCGTGAGTTCCACATGAAGCATCCGGGCTGGGTTTACAGAAGGACGGTGAACACCGCTCTGAGCAGCACCTTGGGAAGAACGGTGAATACCTCGCTTACCACCTTGATCGTATTGCTCGCGATATTCATCTTTGGAGGTGATTCAATCAAAGGATTCATGTTTGCCCTGATCATTGGTGTGATCGTGGGTACTTATTCCTCTCTTTTCATCGCCTCGCCAATCATGTACGATACGACTGAAAAGCTCGGAAAGAAATCCAAGAAATAAGATTCAGTGATCGGTTATTACCGGTCTTGAATTCAAACCATTCAAGTAAAAACCTTTTGGGCAATATGGCTCAAAAGGTTTTTACTTTTTACTAATTTTGCAATCTCTCAGAATCAGTAGTCGACCATGAGCTCTACGAGTAGCATTAAAATCAAAGATCGAACCTTTGTCCCCTTTATAGGCCGGGAGAGAATTGCGAAATACGTGAAGTTTTTAGCCAATCGGGTTGCGGAGGAAATGGAACCCGATGAGGTTCCTATCTTTGTTGGCATTCTCAATGGTTCTTTCATGTTTGCCGCAGATTTTATCCGGGAATACCCAGGGGATTGTCATATCACTTTTGTGAAAATGGCCTCCTATGATGGATTGAATTCATCCGGCAAGGTCAAACACCTGGTGGGGGTCAATGAAGACTTGAACGGCAAGACAGTTGTGATTTTAGAAGACATCATAGATACCGGGAACACGCTGGCTGAGATCTATGAGATTTTCAGGGACAAGAACGTGAAGCAATTGAAAATTGCCACCCTGTTCTTTAAACCCGACGTCTTTAAAAAGGAACTGCCCATCGATTATATTGGCAAGTCCATTGAAGACAAATTCGTCATTGGCTATGGACTTGATTACGACGGGCTGGGCAGGAATCTGCCGGATTTGTATCAGCTCGAGGAATGACCAAAGAAATAAAAGCGAACCAAATACAAAAAGCATGAAGAATATAGTTCTTTTCGGACCTCCGGGAGCAGGCAAAGGTACTCAGGCCGTTCTTTTGAAAGACAAATACAATCTGGTCCATATCTCAACGGGTGACGTTTTCAGATTCAACATCAAAAATGAAACCGAATTGGGCAAACTGGCCAAGTCCTACATAGATAATGGAGATCTCGTTCCTGATGAGGTGACCATCGATATGCTCAAGGCAGAGGTCAACAGCAACCCGGATGCCGAGGGATTCATATTTGACGGATTTCCAAGGACCGAGTCCCAGGCGATCTCCCTGGACGCCTTTTTGAATGAAAAGAACGAATCCATAAATGGAATGGTAGCCCTTGAAGTGCCCGAAGATTTGCTGGTTGAACGAATTTTGAACCGCGGAAAAACAAGTGGCAGAGCCGACGATCAGGACGTTGAAAAGATCAAGAACCGGTTCCAGGAATACGAGACAAAAACCTCGATCCTGAAGGAATATTACCAGAATCAAAACAAGTACTTCGGAATTGACGGCGTAGGGAGCATCGAGGAGATCACCTCGCGCCTGGAGAAGGTATTTGACAATCTTTAGGGTCATTACATGACAGAAGGAAACTTTGTTGACTATATAAAAATCTGGGCCGCATCCGGCCACGGCGGAAAGGGGTCTGTTCATCTGCATCGAGAAAAGTTCGTGACCAAGGGTGGTCCGGATGGTGGTGACGGTGGACGCGGTGGTCATGTCATCCTCAGGGGAAACAAGAACATGTGGACCCTGTACCATCTCAAATTCAAAAAACACTTCAAAGCCGAACACGGGGCTGCTGGAAGCAAGAACAGGAGCACCGGGAAGGACGGAGAGGATGTGTATGTCGATGTCCCGTTGGGAACCGTTATAAAAGACGGGGAAACCCAGGAGATGCTCTTCGAGATCACGACGGACGGCGAGGAGTTGATCCTGTGTGAAGGAGGCAAGGGCGGCAAAGGGAACTGGCACTTCAAATCAGCCACGAATCAGACCCCGAGATATGCCCAACCCGGTCTGGAAGGACAGGAGGGATGGTACCAGCTTGAGCTGAAACTGCTTGCAGACGTCGGACTGGTCGGATTCCCGAATGCCGGAAAATCGACTCTGCTTTCGGTCCTGACATCAGCCAAACCCAAAATTGCGGACTACGAGTTTACTACGCTCAAACCCAACCTGGGGATCGTAGAATACAGGGGTTTCAAGAGCTTTGTGATCGCCGACATTCCAGGGATCATAGAAGGGGCGGCAGAAGGCAAAGGGCTGGGACACAGGTTTCTCAGACATATTGAGAGAAATTCCACCCTACTTTTTCTAATACCGGCAGACAGCAAGGACATCCGTGAGGAGTACAAAATCCTCCTCAATGAATTGAAAAAACACAATCCTGAGTTGCTCGATAAAGAAAGGCTTCTCGCCATCAGCAAATCGGATCTTCTTGACGAGGAGCTCGAAGCGGAATTGAAACAGGAGCTCCCTGAAGACATTCCTCACATTTTCATCTCCTCGCTTTCTCAAAAAGGCCTTGTAGAGCTTAAGGACATGCTCTGGGCCATGCTCAACTGACCTCTATTCTCTCACTTCAAAAAGTCCCGACAGCAAGCTGTCGACATTGAAAAACAAAAAGAGGACTATGATCAGCAGGATCAACAGGATAATCGCCCTTTTGTAATTGGGCTTCTTTCTTTTTACAAATTTGGTTTCCGTCATAGCGCCATAACTTAATCCAACTCCAAGTTAGCCAAAACGGGATCAAATTCAAAGCATTTCTGGCCCTTTTGTCCCCCTCAACATTTCTCGTTTCCCCGGAGGACCGGGAAGTCGTTCCACCTCGAAACCAACAGCCTGCAGAGCCCTTCTGACACTTCCCTTGGCCGAGTAGGTCACCAAAACACCCTTTTGGTCAAGGGCCCGATACATTTTTTCAAAAACGGTTTCCGTCCAGAGCTCCGGCTGCACCCGCGGACCAAAGGCGTCAAAGTAGACCAGATCATAAGTTGCCGTCTCGTTGAAATCAGTCAATAGACCTTTTACCTTTCTCAATTCGAAGTTTTCGTCTATCACGACGTTTCGGTCCCAGGGACTTTTGTGCAAGCTCTCAAAAAGGGATTGCGACTCCTCATGTCGAAGCGCAACCGGGTAATCGAGTTCCACAGCCATTTCGATCGAAACCGGGTACGCCTCAAGGCCGCAATAGTGTATCCTCAGATTTCGACTTTGGGCCTCGAGCCAGGTGATGAAGCAGTTCAAACCCGTGCCAAAACCCATTTCTAAAATTCTGACCTCAGTGCCATCTCCAAACAAGTCCAGGCCGCTTCGAATAAAGACGTGGTAGGCTTCCTGCAAGGCCCCATGACGGGAGTGATAGGTCTCGTCGTGTTCCGGAAGGTAAAGGCTTTTGGAACCATCGGAAGTTTGGATGATTTTTCGCTCCATCTCAAGGGATTTGAAGCAAAGGTAACCAAATAAATTCCTTGGTGCCAAAGCCCTAATTGAGCCATATTGACTACTTTTGTAGTAAAATACAATAGCATGAGCTTCGAAGTCAGCAATACGATTCTAATTGAGAGAATTCAGCAATCAAAGATCAATGAGGTCGATTTTGAGAATTTGCCATTTGGAAAGATTCGAACCGATCACATGCTCATATGTGAATATTCGGATGGAAAGTGGAGCCAGCCCCGCGTTGTTCCCTACCAGGACATCAGCCTGGACCCTTCAGCCAAGATCTTCCATTACGGACAATCGATTTTTGAGGGGATGAAGGCCTATAAGGATGAAGAAGGCAGAATATGGCTTTTCAGGCCATTAGAGAATCAGAAGAGGCTGAACATCTCTGCGAAAAGACTGGCAATGCCGGAGCTCCCCGAGGGGTATTTCATGGAAGGTCTCAGCACATTGTTGAAGTTGGACAAGGACTGGATCCCCACCACGGCGAACAGCTCACTTTATGTGCGGCCATTCATGTTCGCCTCAGGAACGGGTTTCCACGCCTCTCCGTCAGACGCGTATACCTTTGTCATCGCCTGCTCTCCTTCAGGTCCTTACTTTGGAGGAAAGATCAAGGTGCTGATCGAGGAAAAGTACGCACGAGCTGCGAACGGGGGTGTCGGATTTGCCAAAGCCGGAGGAAATTATGCCGGACAGTTCTACCCGACCAACCTGGCCATCGAAAAGGGCTATCAGCAGGTGATCTGGACCGATGACATCAAACACGAATTCATTGAGGAAGCTGGCGCCATGAATATTTTTGTTCGCATCGGGGACAAATTGCTCACGGCACCCACAAGCGACAGGATTCTTGACGGGGTGACGCGAAAGAGCATCATCGACGTGGCACAAGACATGGGAATCGAAGTGGAAGTCAGAAAAATCAGTGTTCATGAACTGATCGAGGCCCATGAAAAAGGACAGCTCAAAGAGATGTTTGGCGCCGGAACAGCAGCCGTTGTCTCTCCCATCTCGGGCTTCGGTTATCAAAACAAGGATTACGAGCTTCCTGAATTGGATAAAAATTACGCTGACGCCCTTAAAAAGAAAATAACCGACATCCAGTACAATCGGGACGAAGACAAGTTCGGTTGGCGCTACGAGGTCAAATAGCCTTCTTCAGAATCGTTTCAATGTCAGGTTTGAAGTAATTCGGGCCCTTCATTACCTTGCCGTCTTCCCGGTAAATCGGTTTGCCGTCCTGGCCCAATTTGCTCATGTTGCTGCGCTGAATCTCTTCGAAAACTTCTTCGATCTTGTGCTGCATGCCGTGCTCGAGTATGGTCCCGCACAGGATGTAGAGCATGTCACCGAGCGCATCCGCAACTTCGATCAGATCCCCGTTTCGCGCGGCTTCCAGGTATTCTTCATTTTCCTCGGCCATTAGGTTGAACCTCAGCTGAAGCTTTTCTTCAGGAAGGGACGCTATGGGCTCGTGACAGATGCCCAGCCCAAAGGCCTCGTGGAAGTCCTGAACCGCTTTTATTTTCTTGTTCATTCTTTAAAAAAATTTAACTAAAATTCCAGGAGGCAATATCCGTATCATCAGGGCGACCAAGCCCCAACGACGGGTGACATAGACCTTCCTCTTCTTTTTCTTAATTCCTGCGTAAATCTGTCGGGACCCTTTGTCAAGGGTAGCCATCCAAAAGGTGTCGCCGGTGATTATATCCGTATCGACATATCCCGGTAAGATATCGGTTACCTGAATTTTTGCCTTTTTTGTTCGTTTCGCCTTCATCCACAAGGATTCGAGATAGTTCGACTGAAAGGACTTCGAGGCGTGATAAGCCGGTACGTGTCTGTTTCCGACGAGGGAAGCTATCGAGGTAATGCCAACCAGATGCCCGTGCCCCTGAATTTTGAAGTAGTTGTAGGCCAGCTGATAAACGCGGGTAGCTCCGATCACATTGGTGTTTAGAGTCGGAACGTCCTTGTCCCATTCGAGATCAAAATTGTTCTCTCCAATTCCCGAATTGTGGATGATCAGATCCACCTGGCCCAATGTGGAAGGCAGTTCTTCGAAGAGCCTTCCCGTGTCCTCGACATCGGTTATGTCATGCTGCCGGATCACGTAGGATTTCGGAGCGGTCGCTTGAAGTGACTCCAGTCGCTCCAGTCTTCGACCGGTGATCAATACCTTGTAACCGTCCTGGACCAACAGCTGAGAAAGCGCCCTTCCTATACCTGAGGTTGCCCCGAAAACAATCGCATTTCTGGTCATAAACTCTTACCTTTGCTGTCGTAAATATAACCAAAATGTTCTCCAAGGGACAAACGATTTTTGCCGTGCTATTTGCCCTCGCTTTCGTGGGGATCATGATATGGAGCTACCGGAAGGATATTCCTCTTCACAGGACCTATTACAGCAAAGTTTGGCTGGTGGCCCTGGGAATATTTTTGGTCATTGCCCTGTTCGCCGCCATTACTTTCTGGCTGCATTAAGATCGTACTCCTTTTAAA
Organism: Flavobacteriaceae bacterium; assembly: GCA_024644725.1. Classification (GTDB taxonomy): domain Bacteria; phylum Bacteroidota; class Bacteroidia; order Flavobacteriales; family Flavobacteriaceae; genus Lutimonas. Next base: position 23,987 of record JAHEHE010000017.1, read on the forward strand.
TGCTTTCGACCGGCTTTTCCTCGGCCACAATCTTGTAGAGCTTGTCACTGGGCCTGATCCTGAATTCGAGAGGAAGGGTAATGGAGTCTCCGCGAGATGCGACATCTCCTTTCTCATCGTTTACAAACATTTCTTTCACCTGAAGCTCCTGGGCTCCTGTTGTGGGGCCGGTAATGAGAATCGTATCCCCGACCTTGAGATCAAACGCTTCAAGCTTGAATTCTCCGATGGAGGCTTTCGGGAAGTAGTGCACCCCTTTCCCGATGTACACCTTTTTCTGTGTGGCATGAGATCCTGATCCTTTGCTCCACTCTCCCAGCTTTTGGCCCAGGTAATACCCGTTCCAGAATCCGCGATTGTACACCTTCTCAAGATCCTTCATCCATTCGATCACCTTGTCCTTGTCATAGGTTCCTGCTGTAATAGAATCAATCGCGTCGCGATAGCAACGAATCACCTTGGCCACGTACTCCGGCGCCCTGCCGCGACCTTCTATCTTCAGGACCTTGATCCCGGCATCCGAAACCTGATCGAGAATGTCAATGGTGCATAGGTCCTTGGGTGACATGATGTATTCATTGTCGATCTCCATTTCGAAGCCTGATTCCTGGTCGATTACCGTGTATTTCTTTCTGCAATTCTGCTTGCACGCTCCCCGGTTTGCAGAGGAATTGTGCGAGTGCAGGCTCAAATAGCACTTGCCCGATACGGCCATGCAAAGGGCCCCGTGACCAAAGATCTCGATCTCGACAAGCCGTCCCGAAGGACCTTTGATCTGCTCCTTCTCGATCTGCTCCGTAATCTTTTTTACCTGTCGCAGACTGAGCTCCCTGCTCAAAACTACGGTATCCGCAAATAGGGCATAGAACTTCAGGGTCTCGATGTTGGTGACATTGATCTGGGTTGAGATGTGAACCTCCATCCCTTCCTGTCGCGCTATGGCAATGACGGCCTGATCCATGGCAATTACCGCTGTGATCTTCGCTTCCTTTGCCTGTCGAATAAGGGTTTTCACGATACTCAGATCGTGATCGTAAATGATGGTATTCAGGGTCAGGTAGGTACGAACGTTTTTTGCACGGCAGCGGTCGGATATCTCTTGCAGGTCATCCAGGGTGAAATTGATCGAGGCACGCGCCCGCATATTCAATTGCTCCACTCCAAAGTAAACCGAATCTGCTCCATTGTCGAGTGCCGCCTGCAGGGACTCGAAATTACCCGCAGGAGCCATGAGCTCAATCTTGTTCTCGCTGTTCACTACCATAGTGCCATTTTTTCTGAGCTGCAAAAATACGATATATTCTTAAAATGCCGCTTTGTTAAAAAAAACCGACTCCTGGGCAAAGCTGAAATAAATTAAACAATGTGCCAAGATTCGATGAAACCTTTACCTGACATCTCATATAAATTGTGATATTTGCTCCTTCAAAAGCAAACAAATAAATATTTGAAAATGAAAATTGCAGTTGTAGGAGCCACCGGAATGGTCGGTCACGTCATGTTAAAGGTGCTCGAGGAAAGAAATTTCCCGATCACCGAACTTTTGCTTGTCGCCTCTGAAAGATCAGTCGGAAAGACAATGCAGTTCAAGGGAAAAGACCATATTGTCATCGGGTTGGAAGATGCCGTGAAAGCCCGTCCGGACATAGCCCTGTTCTCTGCGGGTGGCGGGACGTCACTGGAATGGGCACCTAAATTTGCGGAAGTCGGAACTACTGTGGTTGACAATTCCTCGGCCTGGCGGATGGATCCCGACAAAAAACTCGTCGTGCCCGAGATCAATGCTTCCGAGTTGACCGAGAATGACAAGATCATCGCCAATCCGAATTGCTCCACCATACAGATGGTGGTCGCACTGGCCCCTCTGCACAGAAAGTACAAAATCAAACGCCTGGTGATTTCTACCTACCAGTCCATTACGGGAACCGGGGTGAAAGCCGTGCAACAGTTGGAAAATGAATATGAAGGTGTTCAAGGGGAAATGGCCTATCCCTACCCGATTCACAGGAATGCCTTGCCGCACTGTGATGTGTTCGAGGCCAACGGATACACCAAGGAGGAAATGAAGCTGGTCAGGGAGACCCAAAAAATTCTCAATGACAAAACCATAGCCGTAACAGCCACTGCAGTTCGAATCCCTGTGGTTGGAGGTCATTCGGAGAGCATCAATGTCGAGTTTGAGAAGGAATTCGACTTGGAGGAAGTCAGACAGGTCCTACGTGAGACCGACGGAGTCGTCGTGCAGGACGACCTGGAGACCAACTCCTACCCCATGCCGCGATTCGCAGAAGGAAAGGATGAGGTTTTTGTAGGAAGGCTGCGACGTGATGAGTCCCAGCCCCAAACCCTGAACATGTGGGTGGTGAGTGACAACCTGAGAAAAGGTGCGGCTACCAATACGGTTCAAATCGCAGAGTACCTGGCGAAGCACCGCCTCGTATCTGCTTAAAAGACTTCTGAATCAAGACCACAAAAAAAAGGCTGCCATTCGGCAGCCTTTTCCAATTTATCTCTTATTTCTCGACTTTCAGCACATCTTTGATCACTTGTTCCAGGTTGTGCTTTGGAAGGGCACCTTGGGCCATCTGTGGCTGCTCGTCTGAAGGACAGAACAACATCGATGGAATGCTCCGGATGCCAAAGGCAGCTGAGAGCTCCTGCTCCACTTCAGTGTCGACCTTGTAGATGTCGACCTTTCCGGCATACTCCTCGGACAACTCCTCTAGGATTGGGGCAACCATCTTGCAAGGGCCACACCAATCGGCATAAAAGTCTATGATACAGGGTTTGTCACCCTCGAATTTCCACTCTTTATTTTGTTCGTAGTTGAAGACCTTCTGAAGGAAAGTCTCTTTTGTCAATAACTCGGTCATCGTATTCAATTTTAATTTAACTCTTGTTTTTCAGAAGTATAGCAAATGCCATACCGCTTTGAAATCAGGTACAAAGTGACGCATTAATTGACATTCTGTCGGTCACCAAAGTTACAGTGTATTCTAAACTAAGGGTTCCTGTGGCACTTTAAACCGGAATATGTGCCCTTTTCATGCTGATATGGAAATCCTGGTAAAGCTCGAGCAGGCTCATAATGGCCGATATGAGATCTTTGGTCTCCAGCAGGTTTCCGAAATACAGGGTCGTATTCTTTGCACTGCTCTCTTCCGTTCTTATGCGCTGAATTTGCTTTTGAATGGAATCGGAAACGTGATCCAGCAGTTCCTGTTTTTCTGCTACAATCTTGACAATATTGTCAAAATCCTGATTCTCAAATGTAACTGCGATGTCTTTCAGCATATTGGACAACTGATCATCGATGATTCTCAAATCGTCCGTCTGGGATTTTTTGAGGTTCTTGTGATTGTTGTTCACGTGTTTAAAACTCGCCGTTGAAATATAGCTTATGGACTGCGATATGTCTTGCAAGTAACCCAGAACCAACAAATAGAAGCGGCTGGCTTCCACTGAGGACTCATCCATGGATTTGATAAAATAAAAGGCTTCATCTTTCAGGGTATCAACCTCCTTATTGAGTTTCTTGACGTGTTTGTCTGTTTTCTTAAGCTTGTTCAAATCGTGTGAAGACAAATCCTTGACAACATTGCTGTATAATTTCTGAACTCGGGACACCACTTCGGCAATGTGGTCGGACGTTTCATCGATGACCTCTTTAGCCGTTATCAGCTCTGCCCGCTTGATGACCCGCTCCTGAGCCTTTTCTTTCTCTTCTTTCCTGTGACCAATATAGTTCCTCGCCAACAGAACCAGTACAAGCAACAATATCAGCCCAATGGCAGTAATGCCACCCAAATGAATGAGATAGGTGAATATGCCTGCAGTCAGGAAAGCAATAAAAGCCGTGAAAAACCACCCGCCAATCACATTGAGAACACCTGCAACGCGATAAACCGCACTCTCCCTGTCCCAGGCACGGTCAGCTAAAGACGTACCCATAGCAACCATGAAAGTGACATAAGTAGTTGAAAGAGGCAATTTGTACGAGGTTGCAATTGAAATCAGGATTCCGGCCACCATAAGATTCGTTGAGGCTCTGACCGCGTCAAAAGCAGGCAGCTCATAGGACTTGCTCTTGGGCAGGTTAACCACAGGCTTTTCAAACCTCTTTCCAATGCTATGTTTTAGTCCATTCGGGATTATAGCGCTGAACGTATTCATCAAACCCAGAGAGGATCTCACCAAAAGTCTCGACATGGCATTGGGTTCAAAACGTTCGTAACCCTCCGTCTGCCTGGCCAAATTCACTTCTGTTGCCGCTACTTTTCGAGCTTTTGATGAAAACCACAATGTCACCACCATGATCATACCGGCTATAAAAAGAAAAACTGACGGCGTCGGTACCTTACCCGCAAGCACCTCCATGCTAAAATCCTGGGCTGCAACGCCCGAAACACTCCAGGCTTCATACGAGTTCCAGGCAGCCATGGGGACTCCGATGAAATTGACGAGATCATTTCCTGCAAAGGCCAGGGCCAATGCAAAAGTACCCACTGTAATAATGATCTTATAAAGGTTCACTTTGAGTATCACGTTCAAAAAATAGGACAGGGATGTCCAGATGACAAAGGCAATGGCAATAATCATGGACTCGTTTCCCTCGAGGCTTCCCTTGATGTCATCGTAGTAACTGGTCCCTTTAAGACCCTTCATAAAAATGAAATAGGTGATTGCTGTCAATGCAATCCCGCTGAAAAGGGCTCCATAAATTCTGGGTTTCTGCTCAAAATTGAAACTCAGGAACAGCCGCGAAACGTATTGCACCAGGGCCCCTATCGAGAAAGCTACCACAACAGAAAGAAAAATACCCGATATGATGAGCACTGCTTTTTCGGTATTGATGTACTGAGAAAGATTTGCCAATGTTTCATCCTCAGCGGTCATGATTTTTATTATGGCCATTGCCACAGCGGCTCCAAGGAGCTCAAAAACAATCGAAACCGTTGTCGAGGTGGGCATTCCCAGGGTGTTGAAAAAATCCAGGAGCAACACATCGGTCACCATGACCGCCATAAAGATGATCATGATCTCATTAAAATAGAATTCCCCGGGATTAAAGATTCCCTTCCGTGCCACCTCCATCATTCCACTCGAAAAAATAGCTCCAATTGCAATTCCGAGACTCGCTACAATCATGATGGTTCGCATGGAAACGACCTTTGATCCGATAGCTGAATTCAAGAAGTTAACCGCGTCATTGCTAACTCCAACGACAAGATCGATTGCAGCCAAGGCTACCAGCGCAATGATCATCAAGATGTAAATATTTTCCACTTTTGAGAGTTCGTTTGGTACTGCAAATCTATCACCTTCCATAAATACCCATGTTAAGTTAATGTTACCATTTCACCGGAGCATTTGAGTAAATTCAAGGCCCCGGAGACCGCATTTGGGAAGGCAGAACGATCTCTTTATCCGTCAAATGATAGTATATTTGCGAAAACTTCCTGCATGCACAAGATACTCGTAGCGCTAATCACAGCCTTTGTCCTGTTTGTTTCCTGCGGAAATCCTAAAAAAGACGCCATGGACCAAGAACACAAGTACACCAACGACCTGATCCACGAAACCAGCCCCTATCTGTTGCAACACGCGCACAACCCGGTAGATTGGCATCCCTGGAACGAAGAGACCCTCGAGCTGGCAAAAAAAGAAGACAAGCTCCTGCTGATCTCAATTGGGTATGCCGCCTGTCACTGGTGCCATGTCATGGAACACGAGAGTTTTGAAGATTCCGCGGTCGCTGCAGTCATGAACGAGCATTTCATCAACGTGAAAGTGGATCGCGAAGAACGACCCGATGTGGATCAAATCTATATGAACGCTGTTCAGCTGCTCACCGGCCGCGGTGGATGGCCCCTGAATTGTGTGGCCCTTCCTGACGGACGACCCATTTGGGGAGGAACCTACTTCCCAAAAGAGAATTGGATGAATGCCCTGAATCAGCTATCCGATCTGTACGCGAACGACCGGGAAAAAGCACTGGACTATGCCGAAAAGCTAACCCAGGGTGTGCAACAATCGGGCTTGATTGCCCTCAACGAAAAACCTGCAGACTTCTCCATGGAAGAACTTGAATTGTCGATCGAGAACTGGAAATCAAACATGGATATCAAGAATGGAGGACGCCCGGGAGCTCCCAAGTTTCCGATGCCGGTCAACATCGAGTTCCTGCTCCGCTACGGGGCTCAGAGCCAGGATAAGGAAATTCTCGATTACGTCAATACCACCTTGACCCAGATGGCCTACGGGGGCATCTTCGACCAGGTTGGAGGTGGCTTTGCACGTTATTCGGTAGACGATCACTGGCATATTCCCCATTTTGAGAAGATGCTTTACGACAATGCCCAATTGGTCTCGTTGTATTCCCTGGCATTTCAGGCAACAGGAAATCCGCTCTACAAAGAAATTGTTGAAGAAACCACAGGCTTTGTTGAGCGCGAGCTCTATGATGATCAGGGCGGTTTTTACTCTTCGCTTGACGCGGATAGTGAGGACGAAGCAGGAGAACTCGAAGAAGGCGCATTTTATGTCTGGACCAAGGAGGAGCTCCAGGCGCATCTCGGAGAGGATTTTGAGCTCTTTGCCAAATACTACAATGTAAACGGCTATGGCAAATGGGAAAAAGACCTGTATCACCTCATTCGATCGGTTTCGGACGAAACCTTCGCCCGGGAGAATGGCCTTGAGCTCCAGGAGCTCAAGCAAAAAGCAGGGTCCTGGAAAGAGAAATTGCTCACCGAAAGGGAAAAAAGAAGCAGACCGCGTCTCGACGACAAGATCCTGACCTCCTGGAATGCGCTCATGCTGAGAGGGTATGCACAGGCTTACGCCGTATTCGGAGAGGAGCATTACCTGAAAATGGCCCTTAAGAATGCCCATTTCATCCAACGCAATATGATGCAGGAGGACGGAGGGCTCTTCAGAAATCACAAAGAAGGAAAGAGCAACCTGGATGCCTACCTGGAAGACTATGCCGCTGTTATTGAAGCCTATATTTCGCTTTACGAAGTAACGCTGGATATGAGTTGGTTGCAATCGGCCAAACAATTGGCTGACTACTGCTACGATCACTACTTTGACGACAAAAGCAAAATGTTCTTTTTCACCTCTGATCGTGAAAAGAACCTGATCTCCCGCAAAGTCGAGACAGATGACAATGTTATACCTTCTTCGAATGCTACGCTCGCTCAGAGCCTGTTCAAACTCGGGCATTACTTTGGAAACAAACATTATCTGCAAAGTGCCTCGACCATGCTGAACAACATGAAAATGAATGTGGTCGAATACGGAGCCGGTGCCGCAAAATGGCTGGGGCTCTATGCGAATTACCTGGGTGACTACTATGAAATTGCGGTCGTAGGCCCTCAAGCAAAACAACGCATCTCAGAGATCAATCGTCAGTACATCCCAAACAAACTGATTGTCGGTAGCGAGAAAGAAAGCTCTTTGCCCCTGCTGGAATACAAATACAGTGAAAACGAGACCACGATCTATGTTTGTATCGACGGGGCGTGCAAATTGCCCGTAACGGCTTCAGAAAAGGCCCTCGAACAAATTGAAATTGCCTTCTAGGCTAAAAATAACGCTTTGGCTTGCCGGCCACAAAATCTTTCAGGTAGAAGGGCTCGAAGTATGCAAGGTCTTCGAATTGCTCTGCAGCGGCTTTTTTTTCGGCAATACGAGCCATCTCACGAGCTGAAGGGAACCTGTCTTTAACAAATACGGCATTCGGATGATTAATCGCCTCGCGGGTCTTGGATGCTCCATCGCCCAAAAAGAAGACTTTGTTGTCATTGAGGTAATCTGAGAAGGAGCCGGCTTCAATAATTTCTGCCCGGGTCTCCCGAATTTCTTCAAAATGATCATTGTACACGGCTGAGTAGACTTCCATTCTTCTTGCGTCCAAAAGGGGTACGATAAGGCCTTTCTCGGTCATTTCTATCTGTCGGGCAAGACTCTCCAGGGTCGGCACCGAGATCAGTGGCTTGCCGAGGGCATAACAGAGGCCTTTGGCCGCTGAGACCCCAATGCGCAGACCCGTATAGGACCCCGGGCCCTTGCTAACGGCCACCGCATCCAAATCGGCAAGTTTTCTGTCTGAGGAAGCCATCACTTCCAGGATAAAAGAGTGCAGCTTCTCAGCGTGGGAGAATTTCTCCTCGTGCAGCTCTTTCAAAGAAATGACTTCTCCATCCGCTGCCAGCGCGACAGAACAATTCTTTGTAGCCGATTCAATACTCAGGATAAGGGCCATGGAAAGGTCTTCAAATCATTTTAGGTTCTCAACCGGAACACCGTAGTAGAACTCGAGCAGCTTCACCCGGAAAATAAAGTCGTATTTGGCCGTCAAAAAGTCGGAGTTGGCCCGTACCAGCTGGTTCTTGATCTGGCTGAAATCAAACGAATTCAAAACCCCAACATCAAAACGCTCCTGGGCGTAGTCGAAAGATATCTCACGAGCGTCAAGTGACCTCTTGGTAGCGTCATACAATTTCAGGGCTCCGATGGCATCGGCATATACCTGGTGGATGGTTCGCTCCAAGGTGAGCTCTTCTTGTTCGAGCTGGTATTTAGACTGATCGAAGTTGATCTTGGCTCTACGCACATCGTTCGAAGCTGTGAACCCATTTAATATGGGGATGTTCAAACTTAATCCGAAGGCGCTACCCTTGTTCTGATCGATCTGATCAAAGAATGGGTTCGCGGGGCCAATGATAGGTGTGAAATTCGGAGAGATCACATTGTCTCCGGTAGTTTCCACCTGACCGATAACCACCGTCGGGTTGTTGGGGTCTATTTCCGAACCTGTGATGATGTCCCGGTCGGAGTACCTGGAATTCCACTGATAGAAACCAGACAAGGTTGGCTGCAAAGCTCCTTTGGCCAGTTTGATATCCGCCTCAGCGATCTCTATATTGGCGCGGGCCACCTTGATCTCATTCCTGTTTTCGAGGGCTGTGTCGTAAATTTGGTCTACCGAGTAATCCGCCAGGTTCAACAGCGGCAAAGTCTCGATCTCCTCATTGGCGATGTCAAAGTTCTCGTAATCCTCGAGCTGCAGCAATTGAGCCAGGTTGATCAGTGCCAGGTTCACATTGTTCTCGGTGATGATCAGGTTCTGCTCGTCATTCGCCAGGGTAGCCTGCACATCCAGAAGGTCGCCCTGGGGCAATGTACCGGCATTGACCAGGCGCTGTGTCCGTTCGAGCTGCTCCTTGGTAATCTCTACCTGAGGAATCGCCACGTTCACGGCTTCCTTGTTGAACAGGACCTGCAGATAGGCATTGATGACCTGCAAGGTGACGTCGTCTTTGATTCGGTCGAGCTGATACTGGCTGGACATTATTCTGAGCTCCGCCCGTTTCAACTGGTTCTGATTGCGGAAACCCCTGTAGATTGGAACCCCAGATTGGATTCCTCCCGTGGTTGTTTGAGAGGTCTGGTTGATGAGGACTCCTGTAGCCGGATCCTGGGTCAGACCTGAGTTCCAGGCTCCAACGCTGCTGAAATTCAGGCTCGGAATGAAATTTCCGATGGCCTGCCTCTTGTCGACTTCTGCAAGGGCTATGTCATTCTCACTCTGTTTTACTTGGATGTTGTTTTCAATCGCGTAGTTCACGCACTCTTCCAGAGTCCATTTCTTGTTGGAAAGATCTTCGGTCTGAGCTTGAATCGAAAGTATGATGCTGAAAAGCAAGATCAGGGTTAGCGGTGCTTTCATAAAAAGTAATTTCAATATTGGAATTCGTTGTATATGACGAGGGGTTAAAAAAAATGTTACAGTAATTCTCAATTATCTGAGCCGATCATTCAGGAAATGTATCAGGCAGCGGATGAAGTTCGCCTCCAGTTTCTATAAAGGAGATAGGATGCCACGGCCACAACGACATAAGGAAAGGCCATCAGGTAAACAATGCCCGAATTGATACCCTCAGCGATTTCTTCACCGCCCTGCTCCACCACGGCCCGGCACATGGCACATTGAGCCCTCAAGGGTTCGGACTGAAGAACCAACATCCCGGCAAGGAGCGTCCAACCTCTTTTCTTTAGCCTGAGAATTTGGATTTTAGAGCGCATTTTGACCTGATTGAAAATACATTTGCAAAAATAACCCATGTTTTGGGCATGACCAAAGATTCACTTGACTTGAAATCTAGTAGTAGGGTGAAATCATATAATAAACAATCACACCGGTAATGGTGACATACAACCAGATCGGAAAAGTGATCCTGGCTATTTTCTTGTGGCGCTCAACATCACGCGTTATGCCGCGCACAAAGGTGATCAGAACGAAGGGAATTACTACAATTGAGAGCAGGATATGAGAAATCAGCACAAAAAAGTAAACCCATCGAATTACCCCTTCACCTCCAAATGAAGTGGAGTCCGACGTCATGTGATACAAAACGTAAAGGATCAGGAAAACCGCGGAAAGCACCATACAGGCCTTGACCAGGTTCTCGTGAAGGTCAATCTTCTTGTTCTTGATCGCCCAAAAGGCAAGCAGAAGCAAAATCGACGTCACGGCATTGATACCCGCATAGATTGGAGGTAGAAAAACAGGCAGATCGAGGTCTATTTTCACTCCAAAAAGCGCTGCCACCACCAGGGGTATGGCAATCGACAGAATCGTGATCAGCTTGTTGTATTTCTTGGCGTCTTCCATAACTTCTTTATTCTTTCAGTAAGGCGGCAATATCCTCCTTGAGCCATTCCACCTCCTTGGGATCCAACCCGTTGTAAAACTTGATGGGGTTCACCATATCTCCATTCTTCACCGTTCTGGAGCGAATGTATCCTTGTTTGTCTATGAGCGCAAAAAGGCCGGAGTGCTCGAAGCCTCCCTCTACATCCTTATTCTCTCCCGCATAGAGTTTGAAGCCGTTGTTCGAAAAGTTGTAAATGGAATCCTTCTCTCCCGTCAAAAAGTACCAGTTCTTTAGCGTTGCCCCTTTCTTGCTGGCGTATTCCTTTAAAACCGACGGCGTGTCTCTTTTCGGATCGATGCTGATCGAGGCGATCCCGAACTCGGGATTGCCGTAAAACTCCTTCTGCAGCTTTAACATGCTCTCGTGCATCTTCGGACAGATCGTCGGGCAAGAAGTGAAGAAAAATTCGACCACGTAAACCTTGCCCTCAAAATTCTTCCGGCTGACTGTCACCGAATCCTGGCTGATAAACTCAAACGGGGGAACCTTTTCAAAGGTCATCAATTCTGTGCCTTCGAACCGGTCAATAATTTTCGGCACGGCCCAGATCCCGAAGATCAGGATGATAAAGGCTACCGCGATGTAGGAATTCTTTTTCAACTTTAAATCTGTCTTTTGTTCTTCTTCAGTGCAAGCCGGTCTTCCGCCACGACAACTTTCACATCATCGACCATTTCCTGGTGGACGGTGGAAATCGACTCGGCATTGTACCCGTAGCGCATCCCATCTGGCATCTCATCATCTTCGGATCTGCCTCGCAGATTCATGTCACGATCAATGATGAAGGCATTCTGGGTGTACAGCTTTTCATCCAGGGAAATATTGGTTTGAAGACTTTCGAACAGGTTTCTCACCTGACTTTCCGAACCGAATAGAAAGTGCCATTCGCTGACGTCGTAGGTTGCTCCCAACTCCTTTTTCAGCTGCTCGGCATCGGCCTCAGAACCTTCCGGCAAGACCACAACAAACTGAAACCCTTTGAAACCATAGAAATGTTTGTAAATCTTTTCGTTCAGGTTGAGCGCATTGGTTTTGTGCTTCAAGGGTTCCCGCCCCAGGAAACACATAATATTGATGTTGCCATCAAGACTGACCGAATCTGAACCTGTATCAGAGCGAAACTCCTTAACGTCGTCAACTCCGGTAGTAAGTACCGGCAACTTCGCAAAGTTATTGGTTCCTGTCAGCAGGAAAATATAGAACAACAGGGGTCCGAAGAAAAGGATGGACAAGATTACCGTATTTCGTCCCGGTTTTGCCATTACTGAAGATAAAAAAAGTGTTTTGAACACTCAAAACACTTGTTAAACTTTTCTCGATGCATCAATTGTAAGACCAACGTGTCCACACTCGATCGATATCTCCCAGGGCGCCTCCCTCGTAGAGCAGGAAAAACGACAGGTATCCGATCAAAAACACCACAGTCCAGACAATAGCTCTTCTCAACCAGGTGACTTCGTCCTTGAGGTGCATGAAATACCAGGCGATACCGTAAGCTTTGACCAGGGTCAGGATCAGGAATATCCAGTTCAGCCAGCTCGTTCCAAGAACGTTGGACAAGTGAAGAGGAGCAGGCTTGTAGATTCCGAGGACAACTTCAACGATAGTCACTACCGATAGGAATCCGAAGACTTTCCAAATCAATACAGCGTGTGAATGTGAATGTTCGTTCGACATATGCTATTCTTATAAAGGATTAAATCAAGTAGAAGAATGTGAATACAAATACCCAGACCAGGTCGACAAAGTGCCAGTAAAGACCGACCTTCTCAACCATTTCATAATGGCCTCTTCGCTCATAAGTTCCGATGATCACATTGAAAAAGATGATCACATTGATGACAATTCCTGAGAATACGTGGAAACCGTGAAACCCAGTAATGAAGAAGAAGAAATCGGCAAACAGCGTCTTTCCATATTCATTTTCAGTCAGATTGGCTCCTTCAACAACACGTACAGCGCTGTCGAGGAATTTATTCGCTTCGTCTCTTGAAACTATTGTCTTTTCTTTGGTTTCGAGATTGATCAGCTCAGTTCGCATGGCGATATCCGGATTCTTGGCAAACCCTTCCTTGACCTGCTGCAAGGTAACAGAGGGCAAAGTGGACTCTTCCACAAACCACAATCCGTTGTGTTTCTCGTGCTGCACCCGCTCAGAAGGAGCATTCGATGCAAAGCTTTGAAGCGTCACCTGGTGACCCGAAGCATCGACAAACTGGACGATCTTACCGTCTTCAAGCTGCAAGGCGCCATAGCTTCCGTTGATAAAGGTCTTCCATTCCCAGGCCTGAGAACCAACGAAGATCAAACCTCCGATGATTGTCAACCCCATATAGACGATGACTTTGTTCTTCTGCATCATTTTACCGGCGTCAACCGCCAATACCATCGTCACCGAGGAGAAGATCAGGATAAAGGTCATGAAGGCCACATAGTACATCGGGTAATTTCCGTGGATAAATGGGATGTGGGTAAAAACCTCATCCGCAATCGGCCAGGAGTCGAGGTACTTGAATCGAATCAATCCATAGGCACCCAAAAAACCCGAAAAAGTGAGGGCATCCGACATGATGAAGAACCACATCATCATTTTTCCATAACTGGCGTCAAAAGGTCGGTTTCCGCCTCCGCTCCAAACTCCACCTTTCGGTGTATCAGCAACTACTGCCTCCATTTACTGTAAAAAGTTTAGTTTAAATGATCTTCTTGACTACAAAAAAACTGATATAAATCATGTTTTTTCTTAAGCAGCAAAAATATAAAAATTATTCATATGTCTTGTCAAACCTGAAAAAATGTTCTCCTTAACGGATAAAAAAGAAAAAGAGAAAAAGATAGATCCAGAGCGCGTCGACAAAGTGCCAGAAAATTGCAGCCAGGCTAAGGCCCAGGTGGTCCTCAACCGTATAACGATGCTTCATGTTTTTGTAAATGACACGGATCAAGACGATTATCCCCGCAAAGATGTGCAACAAGTGCGCTCCTGTGATCACGTACAAAAACGAAGAAGCCACATTGCTCTCCGGACCCGTCGTGTACAATCCTGCCTCGATGAGCTGGTTGAATCCGTTGAATTGATAGAAGACAAAGGCCAGGCCCAAAACCAGGGTCAGACCCAGAAACAAGTTCGATCTTGAGTGATCTCCAGAAAGCAGGGATCGCCTGGCCAGGACAAAAGACACGCTGCTCAAAAGAATCAGAATCGTGCTGAGATAAAAAGCAGAGGGCAGCTCAAAGCTCACCCAGTCTTCCCGGACGCGGCTTACCACGTAGGCACTGGTCAGGCCGGCGAACATCATAGTCATGCTGATCATGGCGATCCAGAGCATCTGTTTGAAAGTCCTTTCCTTAACTTTTTGTTCCATTTGCATCAGTGAAAGAATTTGTCGATCACAAAAATAATTTGGATCGCGGTTATATATAAAACACTGGCCAGCATTAATTTTCGCGCCATCACGTTGGTCTGTTCACGGTGGAGTTTAACCCCATACCAAAGCATCACCAGACCCAGTCCAAAAATGAGCACTGCAGAAAGAGGCAGCAGGTAGAGGCTCCCTGTGATCCTGAATACCGGGATCACGGAGACCACCAGCATGAAAATCGTGTACATGATAATGAGGCGCGTCGCTTTTTTATTCTTTTCGCCGGTAGGCATCAAATTGAAGCCCGCCTTTTTGTATTCGTCGAATTGCAGCCAGCCAATGGCCCAAAAGTGTGGGAACTGCCAAAAGAACTGGATCATGAAGAGCATGCCCGGCTCGATGCCGAACTGACCCGTCGCTGCTACCCAGCCCAGCATAAAAGGAATGGCACCAGGAATGGCACCCACAAAAACCGAAAGCGGCGTGATCGGCTTCAAAGGCGTGTAAGCCGAGGTATACAGAAATATCGAAACCGATCCGAACAGCGCGGTGCGTTCGTTGATCCCGTAAAGGATGATCACGCCCAACAGAGTCAGCGCAACTGCGATGACCATCGCGACGTTGACTGAAATCCGGCCGGCTGGAATGGGTCGGTTCATCGTTCTTTTCATCAAAGCATCGGGACCGCGTTCGATGATTTGGTTGAAGGCATTCGAAGCCCCAACCATGCAATAACCGCCGACAGCCAGCAAAACAAGTATTTTCCAATCGATCTGATCGGCTGCCAACAGATAGCCCGCGATGGAGGAAAAAACCACGCTGACAGACAGACCGAACTTGGTCAGCTGTTTGAGATCATCCAAAATGTTGTACTGTAAAACTGCGGTTTTCAAGATACTATCGCCCTCTTTCTTAAATCGCTGCAAATATATCCATTAATTGAGATTCGCACCCACTTAAAAGCCAAAAAAATCTACCTAAAATACTTTGCGATTTCTTAAAATGTATTAAATTTGCGCCTGCCTAACGGACAATGTTTGAACGGAAGGCATGTTCATTGACTAAAACTTGCGAAAGTAGCTCAGGGGTAGAGCATCACCTTGCCAAGGTGAGGGTCGCGGGTTCAAATCCCGTCTTTCGCTCTAGTGACACACCATTTAGGAGTGGCTCGGATGGTGGAATTGGTAGACACGTTGGACTTAAAATCCAATGGACAGCAATGTCCGTGCGGGTTCAAGTCCCGCTCCGAGTACGAATGAAAAAAGACCAGGTCGAAAGACCTGGTTTTTTGTTTTTAGGAAAGTCCGTAGAGCTCGCTCTTAAGGGCTTGGATAAAAACAAAAAACACGGGACGCGAAGCGGACCAGTCTTTTTTCTCAGCTCGTTCGGCCGGGACTCAGCGAAGCTAATTCCCGCATTTGCGGACGGGACTCGCCGCCAGGCAATTCCCGCTCCGAGTACAGAATAAAACCTCGATTATTTGATTTTCAAGTAGTTGGGGTTTTTTTATTCTTCCTTTACAAAACAAAACTAAAATGACCCTTCCCTTGAGATTACTCCTACGCGTGTGTAAATAGTGGTTTTATACTTGGCGAATTTCTGCAGAGTACGCATGATTTGCCCTTTTCATCCAAAAAATCTGAACTCATTTAGGTCATTCGTTCTATTATTCAAAAACTTCCAGTAAAGATTTCTTTAGGTGCCGTCAGAATTGAAATTTTGTCAGAATTAATCGCTGGGGTTTAATTAGGTCGCTTTTGCGTTTTGGGGAAATCACAACAAAATAGTTACATCCTAAGAGAGCGTTTATACTATAAATGGCTGACGATAGTGTCTCTTTCCCGAAGCTTTGTATAAAGCATTGGCCAAAGCACCGAAAACTGGAGGGAAGGTCGGTTCACCCAAGCCCGTTGGATCAATCTCGTTTTTAACAAAATGGACCTCAATTTCTTTAGGGGATTCGGGCATCCGAATCAGTCGATATTTGTCAAAATTGCTTTTCTGAGGCACTCCATCTCTAAACGTCAACTCTCCAAAAAGGGCGTTTCCTATTCCATCTACAATTCCTCCTTCACAGAGATTGGTCGCCGCGTCTGGGTTGACTACAATACCACAGTCAATGGCGCATATCACTTTTTGGATGCTCGGTCTTCCATCTTTGATTTCCATTTCCAAAACTTGAGCGGCATAGGAGTTGTGGCAGAAATAGGCGGAGACACCTTTGCTCTTTTTCGAATCTCCGTCGTCCCAATTGGATTTGTCCCGGACAAGCTGCAACACTCCGGCATAGCGGTCGGCATCGTAGTCGTTATTCTCACCAACCGGATTCTTTTTGGCTTTGTCAAGCAGCTCCAATCGAAAATCAATTGGATCCTTTCCCAATTCTTCGGCCAGCTCATCTAAGAAAGACTGTTCGGCGCTTGCCATGAAATTGGATCGAGGGG
>JAHEHE010000132.1 GCA_024644725.1 Flavobacteriaceae bacterium
TAACCACGGTTAATGAATTTACAGCAACATCGCTTTCGAGCAGCAAGGTGGCGCAATTTTCAACCGAATTCCAGGAGCCTTTCTCCCCCTTGGTGAGTCGGTAGCGGTCGTGAATTTCTTCTGGTCCATCAATCGAAAGGCCCACCAGAAAATTGTACTCTCTCAGAAAGCGTGCCCAGTCACGATCTATCAGGAGTCCGTTGGTTTGTAACCCGTTTCCAACACTCTGGTTCTTTCCGTAGTGCTGCTGGAGACCCACCACCTGTCTGAAAAAATCAAGCCCCATCAGCGTCGGTTCTCCCCCCTGCCAGCCAAAAGATACCTCTTTTGTCCCCTGGGTCATCACCTGCTTTACTACCTCTTCAAGAGTCTTCGGGGACATTCTGTGTTGCTTTGATTTCCCATAAAGTTCCTGCTTGCGGAGATAAAAACAATAGTGGCACCGTAAATTACAATCCGGACCTGCGGGCTTAACCAGGACCGATTGAAGAGGCTTTCTATGCATGGGGCTCTAACAGAACATATTGAGTGGTGAATATGGGATATCCATATGGCTTCCTGTAAAAGAACATCAGCACATCTGACAGATTGGCGAAGGGCATAGAACGATTCCCAGGTGATTTGTTCTTTTTATAATACATCCTAAGCCCCAAAACCATTTAAAGATTATTCTTCGGGAAAAAGTGAAAAAAGAAGCGTTATTATGGTATATGTGATATCATATTACGGAGTAATGAGGTCTTGCCTTAGTGGCCCGATTTCCTGATCAGAAAAAATAGTTTGGAGGTTTCCATGTCATTTCCAATAGATTTCAGCGGCTACAAAGTCCTGAGTTTTGACCCTTCGCAGAAAAAGATCACTGACGATCAGAAGCAGCAGCTCGCCACCAATATCGGGCTCGTCCGTGACAGCCTTGTCTTCTTCACCGCCCTGGCCAACGTCAAGGGGCTTGGCGGTCATACCGGCGGAGCTTACGATATCGTCCCTGAGGTGCTGATCGTCGACGGCTTCATGAAAGGCAGTTCACAGGTACATCCGGTCTATTTCGACGAAGCCGGTCACCGGGTCGCCATCCAGTATATGATGGCCGCGCTGAACGGTCAGAAAAGCTTTGCCGACCTGCTCCATTACCGTGAATTCGGCCATGGCCTCTACGGCCATCCGGAGCGGGATGAAGCCGCCGGCGTCTTTTTCAGTTCGGGACGGCTCGGACATATGTGGAGCTACGTCAACGGGGTGGCTGAAGCAGACCGGGATAAAACGTTGGTGATGTTTGGCAGCGACGGTTCCCAGCAGGAGGGCGACGACGCTGAGGCTGCGAGGTATGCAGTGGCCCGGGGGCTAAATGTCAAACTCCTGATAGACGACAATGACGTGACCATCGCCGGTCATCCGAGCAGCTACCTCAAAGGTTTTGACACTGCCAAAACGCTGGCTGGCCATGGTCTTGAGGTGAGTGTCGGAGACGGTGAAGACCTTGACGAATTGTTTGCCAGGATTGGCTCAGCCTTCTCGTCTGCTGGCCCTGTGGCGCTGATCAACAAGAGAAAGATGGCTCCCGGGGTTCCCGGCATAGAGGGTCTGCCCAAGGGCCACGATGTGATTCCCGTCGATTTTGCCATCGACTATCTCGAGGCCCGAGGCTGTGGTGAAGCGGTTCGGCAACTGAAGAATCCTGCCGCCTCAAAGGAGAAAACGACCTATCTGGGATCCTCTGCTGAAACCGGCAAGTGCCGCGATGATTTCGGCAAGATCATCTGCGAGATTCTCGACACCATGGAAGAGCCGGCCAAGAAAGTCATTGTCGTCGATTCAGATCTGGAGGGGTCTTGCGGACTGCATCATATCCGTAAGAATCACCCCGAGGTCTATGTCTCGGGCGGCATCATGGAGCGCAACAACTACTCGGTGGCGGCGGGCTTCGGTTCGGAAGGGGGCCGCCAGGGGATCTTCGGCACCTTCTCGGCGTTTCTCGAAATGGTGGTCTCGGAGATCACCATGGCCCGTCTCAACCGTGCCAATGTGCTGGCTCATTTCTCCCACGCCGGCGTCGACGATATGGCGGACAATACCTGTCATTTCGGGATCAATAACTTTTTCGCCGACAACGGGCTCGAAGAAGGAGATACGACCAGGCTCTACTTTCCTGCCGATGCCCTTCAACTGCGGGCAATGCTGCCGGTGATCTTTGACGATCCCGGTCTTCGTTTCATCTTCTCAACCCGCTCGGCGACGCCATTTATCGAAAACCAGGACGGAAATAAGCTCTATGGTGATGGCTATCGTTTTGAGCCCGGCAAGGACGAACTGATTCGCAAAGGATCAGCGGGCTATATAGTTTCATATGGAGAAATGCTCTATCGTTGTCTTGACGCTGTCGAATCCCTGAAGAAAGGGGGAATCGATGTCGGCCTGATCAACAAGCCGACCCTCAACGTGGTCGACAAGGACATGCTCTCGATTGCCGGAGCCAGTCCCTTCGTACTGGTTGTCGAGAGCCAGTCGACCAAGACCGGATTAGGCAGTCGTTACGGTACCTGGCTGCTGGAGAACGGCTTCACCCCCAGGTACGCCCATCTCGGCACCTTCAAGGAAGGTCGGGGCGGTCTTGGCGAACAGGTCGATCATCAGGGCTGTGATCCGGCTGCGATCAAGAAGGCCGTTGCTGCTCTTCAATAACAAAGAGAACCGGAGGGCTGATCCACAATGGTGGGCTCAGCCTCCCGATCCTTCAGCGAGGGCTTAGTCGGGGTGGTTTTTCCGCAAGGGTTTCCAGCGCTGTTATTAGGGTATCGGCGTTGATTGAACCGGTAAGCTCCTTTTTCAGTTCCTTGAGTACCGGTAAGGTCTTTGCAGCAATTTTCCGGGCTCTTTGCCGATAGCCGAGTTCCAGGTTGATATAAACCCCGGCGGCACGAATCAGGGCCTGCAGAAGTTTTTTCTGATCTCCAGTCACCTCCATCCAGGCAGGTTCAAGAATTTCGTGAACCTCAAAAAACAGTCCGAGATCCCACAAGACGGCAGCTTGGACCAGCAGGCTGGTGCAGGGGAGGGTAGACTTCCCCTAAATATTAAAATAGTTAAACGAAATCAATCGCTTCCTTCACTAATCAGATTGTTGACCAGCGATCTAATTTCTCTGGAACTCCAGTCAACGATACCACTGAGTCGGTAAACAATTCTCCCGTCCTTGTCGATCAGGTAAGAAACCGGAATGCCGAACACATCGTATTTCTTGGCAACCTTCCCATCCAAATCGAGCAGCACCCTTGCCGAATAGTTGTTCTCCTTCATGAAGGAGGCCACAACCGGCGACTTTTCGCTCATGTTGATTAACAATACCTGCACACCTTTTTCCTCATATTCCCGTTTAAACTTTTCCAGGGAAGGCAACTCCTCCCGGCAGGAGGGTCACCAGGTTGTCCAGAACAGCATCGCGACGACGCTGCCCCGTGAGTCCGAGAGCCGAAACTCGTTCTTTTCGAGATCCGTTAAAGTGAAATCGGGAGCGCTGTAGCGGGCCGCAGGTTGGGCGATTACGGGTGGTTGGGATTGATTGGCAGAGGAGCGATAATCTTTCGAGTGTTTCTGCAGAACCAGAAACAAAGCAACGCCGGAAATGGCTAATGTTATAAGTATTATATTCTTTATATTCATGACTGAATCCCAGTCAGATTTGTATATCGCCTCTATTGACAATCCTAATGATTAAATTCACCGAGAGGCGAACTGAAAGCACAGCACCAATGTACTATACTTTTGTCTCACCTTATCCAACAAAACAGATAAGTCGAATAGGTTTTTTTCTCTTTCCGTGCTATTTTTCATACAAACCTGATTCATTAATGGAGGAGTGAACATGCGCTGGCTACAGTTTTTCAGACGGGTTAATTCAATGGATGCCCAGGCGGCGCGCAAGCTTATGGACGGATTCGATGGCGCCGAATTCAATCTGATCGACGTCAGGCAGCCCAAGGAGTACAAGGCCGGCCATCTTCCTGGGGCTCAGTTGATACCGCTGGGCGACCTGGAAAAACGGAGCACCGAACTTGATCCCAATCTTCCCACCCTCGTCTACTGAGCCATCGGAGGACGCAGCCGTGTAGCTGCGCAGATGCTCACCGGCATGGGATTCAAGAAGGTCATCAACATGGCTGGCGGAATCAAGGCCTGGAACGGTAACCAAGCCGTTGGACCTGAAGATACCGGGCTCTATCTCTTCACCGGTGCGGAGACTCTCCCCCAGGTGCTGATTGTTGCCTATTCACTCGAAAAAGGTCTGCAGGACTTTTAT
>JAHEHE010000133.1 GCA_024644725.1 Flavobacteriaceae bacterium
AATTTTTTTTCCGTGCCGATAAAAATTGTTTTATATTTGCTTTCGCGAAAAGTTAAGATGTCGAAGAATAACGATTTCGTCATGAATATGAATAAAGTACATAACTGGTGGTGGTCTTTGCAAAGCAAGATTTTGTGAGGCGTTACTGGTATATTATAAAATGATCCTGGCTTGTCTTCACGACAAGCCTTTTTTTTTGATTCAAATGAGAAAATTCAAACTCAAAACCGATTTTAAAAAGATCCTGGCGGATACCCTGACCCCGGTGAGTGTTTACCTGAAAATAAGGGACAAGTATCCGAACAGTATTCTGTTGGAGAGTTCAGACTACCACGGAAATGAAAATAGTTTTTCCTATATCTGCTGCAATCCGATGGCAAGCATCGAGATTAAAGACGGGAGCGTGCGCGAATTGTTCCCGGATGGCAGCTCGAGAAGCGAGCATTTCAATAAAGAGAATAAAGTTTCAGATATCATCCAGGCGTTTGGGGAGCAATTTGAAACTGAGAAACTGCCATTCAAGTTCATAAACAATGGCTTGTTTGGTTACGTTTCCTACGATGCGGTCAGGTATTTCGAGGATATTGAGATCACGAAGAAGGAGGACCTCGACATCCCCGACATCTATTATGCGGTGTATCAGAATATAATCGCGATCAATCACTTCAAGAATGAGGCCTATATTTTCTCTCATGTGTACGATGGTTCTGACAATACAGAAGAGATTCATCAGATCATCTCGACCCGAAATTTCGCCTCCTATTCGTACAGCAATGAACACGATGAGTGGTCTAACCTGACGGATGAAGAATTTCTCGAGCATGTCGAACTCGCAAAAAAGCATTGCTACCGGGGAGATGTTTTTCAATTGGTACTCTCCAGGCGCTTTTCCCAGGGTTTCAAAGGGGATGAGTTCAATGTTTACAGGGCCTTGCGCTCTGTGAATCCATCACCCTACCTGTTTTACTTTGACTACGGGAACTTTAAGATCTTCGGTTCGTCTCCTGAGGCCCAGTTGGTTATCGATCAGGGGAAAGCAGAAATTCATCCGATTGCGGGAACCTTCAAAAGAACAGGAGATGATGAAAAGGACCTTGAAGCGGCCAAGTCCCTGGCGGAAGACGAAAAGGAGAATGCCGAGCACGTCATGCTGGTCGATCTGGCGCGAAATGACCTGAGTCGAAACGGGGAGCATGTGAACGTTGAGAGATACAAGGAGATCCAGTTTTTTTCGCATGTGATTCACCTGGTTTCCAAGGTTGTCGGGGAGAAGTATCCGGAGGTGCCGACCTACCAGGTCGTGGCAGACACCTTTCCGGCTGGTACGCTGTCGGGAGCTCCCAAACACAAGGCGATGCAGCTCATCGATCAATATGAGAAGAGCAACAGGACCTTTTACGGAGGAGCGATTGGATTCATGGATTTTGAAGGCAATTTCAATCACGCGATTATCATACGTTCCTTTTTAAGCAAGAACCACAGGCTTTATTATCAGGCAGGAGCCGGAATTGTTGCGAAATCAGAGCCTCAGAATGAGCTGCAGGAAGTTTATAACAAGTTGGGAGCCCTGAAAAAGGCATTGGAGCTCGCAGAAAATATCTGATGATGAACAAGATACTGGTCATAGATAATTACGATTCGTTCACCTACAACCTGGTTCACTGCCTGAAAGAAATCGGATGTGAAGTTGCGGTGAAAAGAAATGACAAGCTCAAATTGTCAGAAGTGGAGGAATTTGATAAAATTTTGCTCTCACCCGGCCCGGGAATTCCCGATGAGGCAGGGATGTTGAAAGAGATCATTGCAAAATATGCCTCAACCAAGAGCATCCTCGGGATTTGCCTCGGACAACAGGCGATTGCCGAGGTCTTTGGAGGCTCACTTGTAAACCTCGATCAGGTTTATCACGGGGTGGCTACCACCATCAAACGAGTCGTTGACGACGAAGTTCTCTATGACAATCTTTCTAAAGAAATGGAAGTTGGACGCTATCACTCTTGGGTTGTTTCCAAGAAATTGCCCACGAGCCTGGAAGTCACTTCCCTGGATCAAAACGGGGAGATCATGTCCCTGAGACATCGCGAGTTTGATGTGAGGTCAGTTCAGTATCACCCCGAGTCGATCCTGACCCCGGATGGAACGGCGATGCTCAAAAACTGGATCGGACATACAGAACGAAAATGAACTTGAATACAACAAAACAACGATTGGCATATTTAACAGCAATCGATAATTAGTAAAGAATGAAAGAGATTCTTAACAGACTGATCAATCAGGAGACCATTTCGAAAAACGAGGCCAATGAGGTTTTGAAGAATATCTCCAAAGACAATTACAATCCCAGTCAGATTGCATCCTTCCTAACGGTGTACATGATGCGGAGCATTTCCGTTGAGGAATTGGACGGATTTCGCGAGGCTCTTCTTGAAATGTGCTTGCCGATAGATCTGTCGAACTTCAATGCCATTGACCTCTGTGGTACCGGGGGTGACGGAAAGGACACGTTTAACATATCCACCCTCGCTTCATTTGTAACCGCTGGTGCGGGTGTGAAAGTGGCCAAGCACGGAAATTATGGAGTTTCTTCCACCTGCGGATCATCAAATGTGCTGGAGCATCTGGGTGTTCGTTTTACAAACGACGAGGAGGTCCTGAGAAGATCGATTGACAGGGCGGGTATATGCATCTTGCACGCACCGCTTTTCCATCCTGCCATGAAGACCGTAGCTCCCATACGAAGGGAGCTGGGCGTGAAAACTTTTTTCAACATGCTGGGTCCGATGGTGAACCCGTCATTTCCCAAGAACCAGATGGTGGGGGTATTCAGCTTGGAACTGGCCCGAATGTACGGCTATCTCTACCAGACAACAGATAAGAATTTTGCCATTCTGCATGACCTGGCGGGATATGATGAAATCTCACTTACCGACCGGGCCAAGGTAATAACAAACCGTGAAGAAAGGATTATTTCCTCTGCAGACCTCGGACTGGAAGCCCTGCAACCGGAACAAATTCACGGAGGGGCATCCGTAAAGGAAAGTGCCGATGTGTTTTTGAAGGTATTGCAGGGAGAGGGTACGGAAGCGCAAAGCAATGTGGTTTGTGCCAATGCCGGGATGGCCATAGCCGTCACAGAGAGCATCACGCATGAGGAGGGCTTTGAAAGAGCTCGCGAATCACTGTTCAGTGGACGGGGCTTCGATAGTTTTAAAAAGCTACTCGAACTGAATAACTAGAACGATTGGAACGAAACCATTAGTATAGAAAATGAAGAGCCATAAAAAAGGCATTTGAAGATGAATATTTTAGAAAGAATAGTTGCGGATAAGCGGGTGGAGGTTGATTTGAAAAAGTCGGTACTTCCCCTGGACTATCTCAGGAATTCGCCTATGATCGAGAGAGAGGTCTTTTCCTTGAGGGAATCCTTGCTGGAACGCAGCGGAATCATTGCGGAATTCAAGCGTCGATCCCCCTCGAAACAAGTCATAAACCAGAAGAGCGGTGTTGCAGAAGTAGTGTCGGGATATCAAGCGGCCGGAGCCTCAGGAATCTCGGTGTTGACCGATACTAAATATTTTGGCGGGTCCCTCGATGATCTTTTGCAGGCTCGTGCGGCGGTCGAAATTCCGGTGCTTAGGAAGGATTTCATGATTGACCCGTATCAGCTTTTCGAAGCGAAAGCCTTTGGAGCTGATGTGATCCTGCTCATCGCCGCAGTATTGAAACCGGAACAGTTGAAAATGCTCTCACAGGTCGCCCATGATCTGGGCCTGGAGGTTCTCTTGGAAGTTCATGGGGAGGAAGAATTGAAAAGAAATGATTTGACCCACATTGACCTGGTCGGTGTGAACAACAGGAACCTCAAGACCTTTGAGGTAAGCCTTGAGATGAGTAAGAAATTATCCGGGATCATACCCTGGGAAACACCGGCCGTTTCGGAGAGCGGGATCAGCGATCCTGGAGCGATCAAGGAACTCCGGGACTACGGGTTCAAAGGCTTCCTGATCGGTGAGAATTTTATGAAAACAGAGAATCCCGGAGCCGCAGCTGAAGAATTTATAAAATCGACCGGAGCATGAAAATCAAGGTCTGTGGCATGAAATACAACGAGAATATTCATGAGCTGGAGGCACTGCACCCAGACTATATGGGCTTCCTGTTTTTTTCCGGTTCCAAAAGACATGTCGAGGCGGAGCTTCCTGAAATCCGTAAAGGAATTGATAAGATAGGTGTTTTTGTGAACCAGGAAGAAAACGAGGTTGTGCAAATAGTGCGTTCCAATCAACTCAC
>JAHEHE010000067.1 GCA_024644725.1 Flavobacteriaceae bacterium
GCGGAGCAGCAGAAAATGCTGGAAGATCTCTCGGGTATGATGGAGGAAATTCACAATTCCGTCAATCAGATGCGTTCTGCGAAGAAACAATTGAAAGGGTACAAATCGCTGCTCGAAGACAATGAGACCGCAGAGGAGCTTTTGCAATTAGGCGACTCGTTAATCGGGAGAATTGACTCCTGGGAAAGGAATCTCATTCAGCCGGATCAAAAGACTTTTCAAGATGTGATCAATTTCAACAATCAACTCAACGCCGAGATCATGTACCTCAGAGGCTTTGTCGACAACGCCGATCCGGAGCTGACCCAGGGTTCCAGGGAAAGATTCAAAGACTTGCAGGACGACTGGCAGGTTTATTTGAATGAGCGGGATGCGATCATTGAAAATGAAATGGCCGGATATAATGAAAAATTCAAACAATTGAATCTTCCCGCTATACTACTGGAAGAATAGAAGGAGGACTCAATCAGGCAAGGATTATTCTTTATCCGAGCTGTTGATAATCCGTCTGACTGGAGCAGGAGCCTGAATTTTCTCTCTTTTGAGGGCGTTGAATATCTTTAGGGATATTTCGCTGTCGGTTCTCAGTGTGTCGGAGAAGGTCGTCCAGTACATCAACGCAAAATTCAGGTTACCATCGGGCCCATAACCGTAGAAATAGGATTTTGGGGGAGGATTGCGTCTCGTCGCTGGATGCTCGCTGGCAATTGAATTGAAAAGTTCAATTACTTTTTCCGGATCGGCATCAGGAGCCGTTTTCATCTGTATTCGGCTTCTGCGCTCGCGGTTGCTGAGGGTCCAGTTCACGACCTTTTTGGAAATCAGATCGCCATTTGGGATGATCACTTCTGACCCGGAATAGGTTCGAATGTTGCTCGAGCGCACCCCGATATTGGTCACTACCCCTTTTTCCATGTCCACCTCGATAGTATCTCCCAGGTTTATGGGTCGCTCAAAGGCAAGGATGAGACCCGAAACAAAGTTCAGAACGACATTTTGAAGCCCGAAACCAATACCCACACCCAGGGCTCCCA
Source organism: Flavobacteriaceae bacterium (assembly GCA_024644725.1). GTDB lineage: Bacteria > Bacteroidota > Bacteroidia > Flavobacteriales > Flavobacteriaceae > Lutimonas. The sequence continues at coordinate 1,035 of JAHEHE010000067.1, forward strand.
CAATGAATCCAAGCTTGCTCAGGTCCACGCCCGCAGCTGAAAGCCCGGCATATAGACCGAGTGTGACCACGACAATTCTCAGCACCAATGAAATTGCAGGGCCCATTCCTCGGGGGAGCACATTGACCATCCATTCATCCTGGAAGATTGCACCTGCCACTTTGGCGATGACGAACGTGACAATAATGATACCTACAAAGGCGAGTATGCCGCCCAACGAGATTGTCATTTCGCCAACAATCCATTTGATCATCAGGATTTCATCCCACCAACTGGAGAGGGTCCCCAGGAGTCCGAAGCCTTCTGTGGTAAAAAAGATCCAGCTGATCAGACCAATCCATTGCAGCAAAGGTTTGATTCTTTGGTTTGTTGCCTTCACCATGGCATCCAGGGTGTGCATATTCCAGTTTTTTCTGAGATTGAAAACGAGAATGAGCAAGCTTGCCACGATCACAACGGAGAGAAAAACCACCATTCCAAGAGATGTCGACACCAACACGGCACGGTTCAAAAAGGCCGAGAGCCCAACCATACCGATAGCATTTCCAAATACTCCGAGAATGAGAATGAACATGTAAACGGAAGAAACAGGGTTAAATAATTTTGTGACCTTACCAAAGGTCTCAGGCTCCGAGAGAATGACTCTTCGTCCGAGCCATAAGGCATAGAACAGGATCAGGGAATCCAGTATCAACAACCATCTTACGAGTTCAGCTTTGGGTCCCAGAAAGGCTTCAAAAGTGAACAGAATATAGTCGACAAAAATGAGCAAGAGGAAAGGCCTCAAACGCGGGGTTGTGAGTTTGGGCAACAATAGTGCGGTTCCCAGGAGAATCAGGAAAATATTTATCTCCGTGAAGGCAGGGACCATTTCGTCATAGAAGAAGACCGATAGAAGAAGTCCGGTTGAAATGGTAACGAGGATCGGATTATCAAGTGTCACTCGTGCCCGAATTTCTGCAGGGCTGGAAAGATCTCTAACGTCTGTCTTCCATTGGGATTTGGCAACAAATAAAAAAATACACAAAAGGAGCAGAAAGCCCAGCTGGATGCCAAATGTTCTAGCATTGAGTTTAATGAACTCCGAGAGCTGAAGCTTATTTTCTTTGAGGCCAATCCAAATAAGTTCATAGGTGCTCAACTCTTTCTCGGGCAAACTTTCTAAAACCACACCTATGGATTTGTCCAAATCCCATATAGGCGGACTGTCGATGGCGAAGTAATCACGCTGTTTGACCTTTTGACCTCTTTCAATTCGGGCGAGCTGTTCGTCTACGATCAAAACCAGGTTGGTTACATTTTTTTGAGTGACAAATACACTGTCGAGTCGGGCATGAGCCAGACTCATGGTCTCTTCAAGCGTATTGAGTATGCCGTCTATACCGTTAAAGATGTCTGTTTCGTTATTTCGACTCTCAATTTCCTCTTTCGTATTCTCCCATATGCTGATCTCCGTGAAAAGCTCGTTCGTGATCTTTGAAATTTCCTCACTTCTATCCTTGGTATTTGAACGGTAGGATGTCAGGGTGGATTTGAAATTGCTCCATTCGACCATTTTGACCTTAAGGTCCCTCAGTGAAAGTTCTTCCAGGTTGAGCGGTGTAGTGTCGTACCGCTTTTGAATCTCTTCGGTAAAGCCGACCAAAGCAGAATCTATCCTGGCGATTTCCGAACTCTTCTCCAGGACTTCCTTTAGCTTGAATATCCTCTGTCCTATTCGCTCGGATTCCTCGGGTATATCCAGAATATTCAGGCCCTTGGATCGGACCTCAACACTGTCCTTTTTCGCATCCGCTTCATCTTGGGCGAGCAAAGTTGCAGGAAGTAGGAAAAGGAAATGAATCCACCAAATTACAGGCAGGCATTTTGTGCGGCATAAACTCATGAAAATGGCCTTTTGCCGAACAAGATATCGCTTTTAAAGTGAAAAAGAAAATGGTGGAATTATTCGTGCCCATTTAAGAATAGAGTGTTAATATCAAAGGCGGGTGTGAGTAAAAATTCGAGTATCTTTAACATTGGATTCGGAAAAGCGTAAATCATGGAGAACAATGATGGAAAATTGATTGTGGGATTGGCCCAGCTGGCTCCTGTTTGGCTGGACAAGGAGGCAACCCTGGAAAAAATCATCGAAGCAATCTACAAGGCAGGACAGAAAGGCATCGATCTACTGGTCTTTGGAGAAGGATTTGTGCCGGGCTATCCCTTGTGGACAGGTTTGACAGACGCCACCGTATTCGATTCTCCGATGCAGAAAGAGCTCCATGCCCATTATGCGGCAAATGCTGTAGATATTGAGAACGGAGATCTGGACCCTGTATGCTCCTTATTGAAAAAATATGAGATGGCTTCCTACCTGGGAGTAATCGAAAGACCTTCTGACAGGGGTGGTCACAGTCTTTATGCCTCCCTTGTATTTATCGATAACAGCGGAAAAGTACAATCGGTACACCGAAAATTGCGACCTACCTACGACGAGCGATTGACCTGGTCACCCGGAGACGGTCACGGACTGCAGGTGCACGCACTTAAACAATTCACCGTGGGCGGTCTCAATTGCTGGGAGAATTGGATGCCCCTGGTCCGTAGCTCTCTGTATGCTCAGGGAGAAAACCTGCATATAGCCGTATGGCCCGGATCGGATCACAATACCCGGGACATAACGCGATTCATGGCTAGGGAATCTCGTTCCTTTGTTGTTTCGGTATCCAGCTTGATGCGGAAGGAAGATTTTCCAGAAACAACCCCGTATTTTAAGGAAATCCTTGAAAAGGCACCTGATATATTGACCAATGGCGGCTCCTGCGTTGCCGGACCGGATGGAGAATGGATACTGGAACCGCAAGTCGGCCAGGAAGAAATCTATAGGGTGGAGCTGAATTTCAAACACGTATTGGAGGAGCGTCAAAATTTTGATCCCAGCGGACACTATTCGCGTCCGGATGTCACGCGTCTGATTGTGAACCGGGAACGCCAGTCAGTGATCCGGTTTGAAGAGTCCGGCGAGTATGGAATTGAAGAGAAGACGAAAGGCATATGAAAACCATTGGCCTGATCGGAGGAATGAGCTGGGAGTCCAGCGCAGTCTATTACCGACTTCTAAACGAACGTGTCGGTGAGATTCTCGGAGGGTCCCATTCTTGTCAATGCATCATGGATTCTGTGGATTTCGATCATATCGAACGACTCCAGCACGACAACAAATGGGGAGAGCTCTGCCAAATTATGAGGGACAAGGCCCTGAAGCTTGAAAAAGCTGGTGCGGAAATCATACTTCTTTGCACCAATACCATGCATGTCTGCGAATCTGAAATGACCGCGGACCTTAATGTCCCTTTCCTGCACATCGCAGATGCGACAGGACAGGTCATTGCCTACAGAGGGTTTGAAAGGGTTGGGCTTCTAGGAACCCGTTTCACCATGGAAAAGGATTTCTATTCGAAGATTTTAAAGGAAAAATATAAAGTGGATGTGATCATTCCTTCCGTTGAAGATCGCGACCTGGTCCATAACTGCATTTACAAGGAGTTGGTCCGGGGACAATTTCTTCCGTCTTCCAAAAAGGAGTTCCAGCGCATCATAAGAGACCTTCAGGCACAAGGGGCTCAAGGCGTGATTTTGGGCTGTACGGAAATTCCCATGCTCATTCAGCAGGAGGATGTTGAGATTCCTGTCTTTGACACGACTTCCCTGCACGTCGAGGCTGCTTTGAAAAGTGCCCTCAACTGATCCGTTCTCAACTGATCCGTTCTCCATTGGACACGGAGTCCTGGTCGGGCTCAATGAAGCTGAGTTTGCCATCCGCCGTATCACTCATAAGAATCATGCCCTGGCTTTCAACTCCCCGGAGCTTTCTGGGGGCCAGGTTGACCAGTACGATGACTCGTTGACCAACAACCTCCTCAGCAGAGAAACTCTCGGCAATTCCGCTAACGATCGTTCGTACATCTATCCCGACATCCACCTTCAATTTCAAGAGTTTTTTTGTCTTTGGAATTTTCTCTGCCTCCAGGATGGTGCCTACGCGCATGTCAAGCTTGGTGAAATCGTCAAAACCAATCGTGTCTTTTTGCTCCGGTACCTCGGCAGAAGCATCTGCTGTTTTTGAGGCCTCCAGCTTGTCGATCTGAATCTGGATCTCTTTGTCCTCCACTTTTGAAAACAAGAGCTCAGCCTTTCCGATGGCATGTCCAGCCGGAAGCAGACTCTTTTCTTTCCCGACTTCTTCCCAGGCGCTTGTACCTGCTTTTTCAATATGAAGCATCTTGCGCAATTTTTCCGCGGTGAAAGGGAGAAAAGGTTCACACAGAACAGAAAGACCTTTAGCAACCTGCAAGGCAACATACATAATCGTTTGGACGCGCTCGGGATCGGTTTTGATTTTTTTCCAGGGCTCTTCCTCCGCAAGGTATTTATTTCCCAAGCGAGCCAGGTTCATGAGCTCAGACAAAGCTTCCCGAAAGCGGTATCGCTCAATCGATGAGGCTATGATCTCCGGATATTTAGTAAGTTGTTTCAGAGTTTCCTCGTCTGTGGCGGAAAGCGGGCCCGGTTCCGGGATGACACCTTGATAGTATTTATTGGTCAACACCACCACGCGGTTGATGAAGTTGCCGAAAATAGCCACCAACTCGTTGTTGTTTCTCGCCTGGTAATCTTTCCAGGTAAAGTCATTGTCCTTGGTTTCCGGGGCATTTGCCGTTAGAACGTAGCGAAGCACATCCTGCTTCTCTGGAAATTCCAGCAAGTATTCATGCAACCAAACAGCCCAGTTCTTCGAAGTTGAGATCTTGTTGCCCTCCAGATTCAAAAACTCGTTGGCCGGTACATTTTCCGGGAGAACATAGCTCCCTTCCGCTTTTAGCATTGAAGGAAAGATGATGCAGTGAAACACAATATTGTCCTTTCCGATGAAGTGAACCAATTTGCTGTCTTTGTCTTTCCAGTAGGGTTCCCAGTCTATTCCTCTCTCAGCGGCCCATTCTTTTGTCGACGATATGTATCCGATAGGAGCATCAAACCAGACATAGAGCACTTTGCCTTGACCGCCTTCCACAGGTACAGGGATGCCCCAGTCCAGGTCCCGGGTAACCGCTCTTGGCTTCAACCCGTCGTCAACCCAGGATTTAACCTGACCAAGTACATTGGCTTTCCAGTCTTCCTTGTGACCGACGAGAATCCACTGTTTCAACCAGTCCTGATATTCGTTCAGGGGCAGATACCAATGTTTGGTCTCCTTCATCGTCGGTTTGTTTCCGGTGATCACACTTTTCGGGTTGATCAGGTCCTGGGCGTTATGACTGGTGCCGCAATTCTCACATTGGTCTCCATAGCTCTCTTCGAAGCCACATTTCGGACAGGTTCCGACAACGAAGCGATCCGCTAAAAACTGCTTCGCCTGCTCATCGTAGAGTTGGGCCGAAGTCTCTTCGATGAATTTCCCCTTTTTGTACAGGTCCGTAAAAAACTCGGAAGCCGTCTCGTGGTGGACGGGAGCAGAGGTCCTCGAATAATTGTCAAAGCTTATCCCAAATTCTGCAAATGAATTCTTGATGATTTCGTGGTACTTGTCAACAATCGCTTGCGGTGTGGTCCCTTCCGCCTTGGCTTTCAAGGTGATCGGAACACCGTGCTCATCGGAACCGCAAACGAACGCCACGTCTTTGCCTTTCATCCTCAGATATCGTGCATAGATATCTGCCGGAACGTATACGCCTGCCAGGTGACCGATATGAACCGGTCCGTTGGTATAGGGAAGAGCCGCTGTAATTGTATATCGCTTAGGACTTTGCATGAGTGAAAATTAAGACCACAAAAGTAAGAAAAAGGTCAGGAAAGCAACTTGAATACAAGATAAATATAGAGCCATACTGTTAAGAAATCCTATTTTTACAAAGAGAAAAATGACACTCATGAAGATTAAGATAGAATTGATTGCTATGTCCGTTGTAATGCTCGCGTGTTCGAGCCTCATCAATGCACAGGATATTTCGGACATGGCAGGGAACCTCATACGGCCACCTTATCTCAAAAAAGGAGATACGATAGTGATTCTCTCTCCGGCGGGCAGGTTGAGGGACCGTCAGGGAGTCGAAGCCGGAACAGAGTTGGCCAATCATTGGGGCCTGGTCGTTTTCTATGGCAATCATCTTCTTTCACAAGATGGTAGTTTTGCGGGAACCGATGAGGAGCGCCTGGAGGATCTTCAAAAGGCCATTGACGATCCGAGCATCAAGGCGATCTGGGCCGCTCGGGGCGGATACGGAACCGTGCGCATTGTCGATGATCTGGACTTTTCGAGATTCCGTCAAAACCCCAAATGGATCGTTGGCTTCTCGGACGTCACGATACTTCACAACAAGCTGAATCAACTGGGATATCAATCCATACATGCCCAAATGCCGGTCACTCTGGAGCTGGATAACCCGGAGCAAAGAAAATCGATACGGTCGCTTCACAGGGCCCTTTTCGGGAAGAAGTTGGAATACAAGATCACTGCGGATGACAATAACAATGTCAGTGGCCGCGAAGGGGTCGGAAGAGGCCAGTTGGTCGGAGGAAATCTCTCCATTGTTTACAGTATGCTCGGATCAGACACTAATCTTAAAATGCAGGGCAAAGTTCTTTTTCTTGAGGAGGTAGGCGAGAGACTGTATCACATTGACCGAATGATGATCAGTTTGAAACGAGCCGGCTATTTTGAGCGGTGCAACGGATTGATCATTGGAGACTTCAAACTCAAAGAGAACAAGGGAAACCCCTTTGGCAAAACCCTTCAGGAGATCGTTCTTGAAGCAACCGAAGGTACAGATTTCCCAATTGTATTTGATTTTCCTGCCGGACATGTGAATGACAATCGAGCCCTTATCATGGGTAGTCAGGTAGAGCTGAACGTTGGTAAAAAGAAGAGCAAAATTGTCTTTCGCGATTAAACCAGCCGGTTATAAAGCAATTGAAGGGCACTAAGTTTTGAGTTGAATGCGGTCACACGATCTGGGGGTTCGAGGAGAGGAACTGGCAAGCAGGCACCTTTTATCAAAAGGCTACACCATTTTGGAGAGAAACTGGAGGTTCCAAAAAGCAGAGATCGACATTCTCGCCACAAAAGACGACACGTTGGCTGTCGTTGAGGTCAAAACACGTTCTTCAATAGCTTTCGGAGACCCTGAAGAGTTCATTGACCGAAACAAGATTCAGCTCTTGAAAAGGGCAGCAAACGCATATGTGAACATGAACCGGTTGAATTTGGATGTTCGCTTCGATTATATCGGAATTGTTATTGAAAGGAATCGTCACAAGATCTCTCACCTCAAAGATGCCTGCTTCATTTTTTGAAGATCAGGGAACTGGATGCTAACGCTCCTCAAACAAGGATTTGAGTTCTTCGAAATCTTCGGGTTTTGCAAGGATGCGTTTCTCCGAATCGAGCACAAAGTAACTGGGAATGGCTTGAACACCGTAGGCCTTGACCTTCGGACTTGACCACTTATCCAAGTCCAGAACATTGATGAATTCCGGATAGTTGGCGGTCATGTTCTCCCAACTCTTGACCTCATCTTCAAGGCCAACGGTAACTACTTTCATGTTCTCTATACCACTTATGAACTTATGAAATTCGGGTACCTCCATTTGACAGTGAGGACATCCGGAACTAAAAAACAGGACGATGTAATAGTCGGTGCCCATGAGGCCGTACAAATGCCTCTCCTGACCTTCGACATCCCATGAGAAATCGGGGGCTCTGACCCCAATGGCTGTTTTCATTGATGCGGTGATTTTGCTCATGAATTGGATGTCCTGAACCTCCTTGGGTAATTCCATGTAATGTTCATCCATCACGTACTGGACCATAGGTGTGTTTTGCATATGAAGGTATTCCTGAATGAGCGATTCCTCAAACTTTTCAAGCAAAACATGCTTGTCTCCTGCCCAGTTTACTGCTTTATCAATGGCCTCCTTCTGAAGGATATTGCTCGCCTCCTGCGTATCAGACTGGTTCAAATACAGGACGTAGTCACGCATGCGGTCGTTAATAAATGAGGAATGAGCGAGCACGCTGTCATTCACATCCATGGAATCGAAAAAGTGGGCTTTGATCTCGTCCATATACACCATTGGTTCTCTAACCGGAGTAGGAGGATTGTACTGTCGACTGGCGCGAACGATATGATGAGCCATCATGCCCTTTGAACGCTCTTCAAAATCCTTTTGTTGAGCCTCAAGCTCATTCAGGGCGTTCTTGTATTGGGTTTCCAATTGATTGGTTTCTTTAGGGTCAGAGGTCTCGAAATAGAGTCCCTGTACAGAGTCTATGGCTTTTTGACTGGCTCGAACTGTTTTGTAATACTGCTGGTAGAGATTGTTTTCATCCGATTGACTGAAAAAAATAGACTCTGCCGGATTCTCGGGATTGAAGGTGAAGTCGATCTCCTCTTTGTTGTAGATAAATTCCACGTAAAGATTGTTCTCAATCTGGTAGTAGGCCCTGTATATTCCCGAAGCTCCCTCATCGACCTTGAATTCAAAGGCGCCGTCTACCACATCGGCATTGTCTACATAGGTCTGGTCACCGTTTTCAAGTTTGTACAACAGTATCCACGAATAATCGTGGTTGGGGTCTATCGTTCCTTTGATTGAATACTGAGCCCAGACTCCGGTGCTAAGCAGAAAGATCAAAAATGGCAATATCCTCACAGTCAAAATAATTTTTGCAAAGGTACGATTTATCCTCAAATGACTTAAATTGGAGCAATAAGAACGGAAAAAATCAAATGCTGATTAATGGAAAAAAAGAAAAATACGATTTGGATTACGGGAGCTTCCTCAGGTATAGGAAGGAGCCTGGCAATAGTCTATGGAAAGGACCCCGTAAACCTTATTCTTTCTGCACGCAACAAAGACCGTTTGGAAAAAGTGAAGAATGAGATCGGAGAACCGGAGCGAATTCGCATCCTGCCTCTGGACCTGACCGACATCGAATCCTTTCCTCGAATTGTCGAGCAGGCCTGGGGTCTGTTTGACGGGGTGGATGTCATGATCCACAATGGGGGAATCAGTCAGCGATCACTGGTGGCGGAAACCCCGCTTTCTGTGGACAGAAGCATTTTTGAGACCAATTATTTTGGCACGATCGGGCTTACCAAATGCCTGTTGCCCTATTTCAGTCGAAGGCAATCGGGTCATTTTGTTGTTGTTACGAGTGTTGTCGGAAAATTTGGCACGGCTCTTCGCTCTTCGTACTCGGGATCTAAGCACGCCCTGCATGGCTTTTTTGAAAGCTTGCGCGCCGAGCACTATGAGGAGAACATTCGCATAACCCTGATCTGCCCGGGCTTTGTCGATACAAATGTTTCCATCAATGCACTTACCGCTGATGGGTCAAGGCAGGGCACAAAAGACAAGGCCACGGCGGGAGGTCTTTCTCCGGATGATTTTGCCCGCAAGGCTCGCAGAGCCATCTCCCGACAGAAGCACGAGGTGGTAATCGGAGGTACTCTCGAGGTGATCGCGGTTTACATCAAAAGGTTTTTTCCGGGCATTCACGCCCGGATGATTCGAAAGGCAGCCGTCACTTAAGTCAATATGAAGGATGGCATCGGCCTATTGAAGAATGCCGTCAAGGTCATCCTGGGTCAGGTTGGTCTTGAGACCTAAAAGGACCAGGTCGTCCTCAGATGAAATTTCCAGGACCACTTCTTTGATTTTATTTTTGTTTTCCAGGGTGAAGAAGGCAATGTTGTCGCCGTCATCTTTCACTTTTACAACCTTGTCGAATTTCGAGCGATTGATGAACTTGTCAAATTGTTTGGTTTTATCGGCTGAATCTTCAGAAAAGACAAGAATCCTAACGTGCTTGGCTTTTTTGAGCAGAGGTTTGATGTCTTCGATGTCTTCATCCGGAAGGAAGCTGGTAATCAGGGAGCTGCTCAGGCCGAGTGAAAAATCCGAATCGTCCTGGTGTTCCTGGTAGAAAGAGTTGAACGAGGTGTTCGTGGCACACGAGCTCAAAAGCACTAAGGCAAACAGGGCAAAGAATATTTTTTTCATGATGATTTTCAGTTTTAGAGATATGATGTTCCTCCCTAAGACGAGTGGATCAGGGATTTGTAACAGAAAGGATTCAAAAATAAAAACGACCCTTAAAAAAGGGCCGTTCCTACTTCCATTGGTTCAGGAAAATTGTTAAAGCATTTCGTTGGCAAGATTGGCGAGCTCCGACCGTTCTCCTTTTTCCAGCTTGACATGTGCGAACAGCGGGTTGCCCTTGAGGCGATCGATCAGGTATGTCAGACCGTTGCTGTGCTCATCCATATAGGGCGTGTCAATCTGATTGATGTCTCCGGTGAAAATCACTTTGGTTCCCTCGCCGGCCCGGGTAATGATGGTCTTGACCTCGTGCGGCGTCAGGTTCTGGGCCTCATCCACGATGAATATGGAATTGATCAGGCTACGGCCCCTGATGAAAGCCAGTGCCGTGATGGTCAGCAATCCCGACTCCTGCAGTTGTTCCAGGACCTTGCTCTTCTTCTCGTTCGCCTTGAATTGATTCTTAATAAAATTCAGATTGTCCCATAAGGGCTGCATGTATGGAGAGATCTTGCTTTCGGCATCTCCCGGTAGAAAACCTATTTCCCGGTTACTCAGTGGGATGATGGGTCGGGCGAGAATGATCTGGTCATATTTGTTCTTCTGCTCAAGAGCTGAAGCAAGGGCCAACAGCGTTTTACCGGTTCCGGCAACGCCTTCCAGGGCGACCAGTTTGATATCATCCATCAGCAATGCGTTCAAACCGAAGGTCTGCTCGGCATTTCTGGGCTTGATCCCGAAGACGTATTTCTTGTCGACGCGCTCGATCGCATCGGTTTCACCGTTGTATCGAGCCAGAACAGAATTGCTGCAATTGTTCAGGATGTAGTAGCCGTTGGTTACTTTTTCGGAACCGAGTATTCCGCCCTCCTTGATCCTGTTTTTCTGGTAAATGGTTTGAATGACCTGGGCGTCGATGTTCTCGATGACCGGAAATCCATCCGAAAAGCTTTTCAGGTTCTTGACCTTGCCGGTTTCGTAATCCTCCGAGATCAGTCCGATGGCTTTTGCCTTAATTCTCAGATTAATGTCTTTGGTCACAAGGATGATGCTCTTCTTTTTTTCCTCGGCTACCAGGGCCAGGGCGGCATTGATGATCTTGTGATCGTTTTTGGTATTTCCGTAGATCTCCTCAGCATCCATGTTCTGCAGGCTTTGAGCATCCATGATCACCTTGAGCCTACCGCGGCCCTTTCCGATTTTCATCCATTTGTTCAGGCCATTGTTTCCTGAGAGCTTGTCCAGAAACCGGATGACCTCACGTGCCTCAAAATTCTTAGTTTCATTGCCGATTTTAAATTGGTCGAGCTCTTCGAGAACCGTAATAGGGATTGCCACGTCATGTTCGTCAAAATTTCGAATGCTGTTGTGATCGAAAAGGAGTACCGACGTGTCTAAAACAAATACTTTTTTGGTCATATAAACTATTTTAAGGACTTACCTTACTGAGATAAAGGTTAAGGGGAAAAAATACTTCATCGGTAGTGGAGCAATTATCTTCTTCTGAAATTTTTTAAAAAAGTACAAAAATTTCAATAGGGTGGAAATCGCAAAATGCGATTTATAGGCAGACTTATTAACAAGAAATTAACCAAATGGCGAGAGCATCAAATGCTACGTAGGGTTTCAAGTGCTTTGGAAACTGAATCGATGCGTATGAAAGTGATCAGAAGGCGAAGCCCTTTTTTGGTTTCACGTTCCTTCATGACACAGGTCTGGCCATTTTTCTGAATATAGGCCAGGACCCTGGAGAAGGTCTCACTTTGAAAGTATTCACTCTGCTGATCTGAGATGAAATATCCGATCATGCGTTTTTGTTTCATAACTAATCTCTCGAGACCCAGTTCCTTCGCAATCCATTTGATGCGAACCGAGTCGAGCAGGTCATGAGCCTGAACCGGCAATTCTCCAAAACGATCGATCAACTGTTCTTCAAAGGCCCTGAGCTCCTCTTCCTCAGTGAAATCACTCAGCTCTTTGTACAGGCTCAGCCGCTCGGAGATGCTGCTGACGTAATCATCAGGAAAAAGTATCTCGAAATCCGAGTCGATCTGAACCTCTTTGACGTATTCTTTCTTCCCGGTATCCTGGTCCGCGTAAAGCTCTTTGAATTCATTTTCCTTGAGCTCTTCGATGGCCTCGTTGAGAATTTTCTGATAGGTTTCAAAACCGATGTCATTGATAAAGCCACTTTGCTCGGCACCCAGAAGGTCCCCGGCCCCTCTGATCTCCAGGTCCTTCATGGCGATGTAAAAACCGCTGCCCAGCTCGGAATGCATTTCTAGGGCCTGAATGCGCTTTCGCGCGTCCTCCGTCATGACGTGATAGGGCGGTGTTATCAGGTAGCAAAAGGCCTTTTTGTTCGAGCGCCCGACGCGCCCTCGCATCTGGTGGAGGTCACTCAGCCCGAAATTGTTGGCGTTGTTGATAAAAATGGTATTGGCATTGGGTACATCCAGTCCGCTTTCGACAATGGTGGTGCTGACCAATACATCAAATTCCCCGTTGATGAATTCGAGCATCAGCTCCTCGAGCTTCTTTCCGTCCATCTGACCGTGACCTATCCCGATTCGGGCATCTGGCAGCAACCGTTGCAGCATCCCTGCCACCTCACGAATATTCTCAATTCGGTTATGGATGAAAAACACCTG
>JAHEHE010000068.1 GCA_024644725.1 Flavobacteriaceae bacterium
CTTGAACTTACAAACGAAGGACTGCTGGGTGAGGAGGTGAGGCACATAGCCACGGCCAATCCGGAAACGGCACCCTATGGGAGAGCGGCAGAGGACCTGCTGAGAGGCATGGGGGTTTATGAAAAAATTGAATCAAAACTGGTCTTTGGAGAAAGCGTTGCCCAGACCAATCAATTCATCTTGTCAGGAACGGCCGAAGTGGGCATAACGGCACTCTCTGTGGTTTCCGCACCCGAAGCCAAAGGAAAAGGTCAGTGGAGAGCGGCGGATGCGACGCTTTACGAACCCATAGCTCAAGGTTTGGTGCATCTGAGACAAAATGATCCTGAAAAGGAAAAATGGGCCCGGGAATTTGATGACTTCCTGCGGTCACAGACTGCCATTGATATTTTGCATAAGTTTGGATACGGTTTAGAGAAAGAAGAATGAACGTGCTCAATGGGAATATCGCAGAGGTTCGCGTCAATGGCGAACTGTCAATCGTTCGTGTGGATGTGAAGGACCATCTATTGTCCTGCATTGTCATAGATACCCCTGAAACTGCTGATTATTTGGTCCGGGGAGGTGAGGTCAAAGTCATATTCAAGGAGACCGAAGTGATCATAGCGAAGGGTGATACCCAAGGCATCAGCCTGAGGAACAAATTCAAGGGTAAAGTAGTGCGCATCGATTCGGATATCCTGCTGAGCAAACTGGCCATAGACACCCCCGTTGGAACAATTACCTCGATCATAACCTCGAATGCTGTCAAGGATTTGGGAGTGAAATTGGGAACCGAAGTGACGGCCATGGTCAAAACCAATGAGTTGATTTTGTCGCGATGATAGATTTGAATCCTTTAGTGCTGACCTTTAAGCTGGCGGTGGTCGCAACCATCATCCTGTTTTTCGTGTCCGTACCCCTTGCTTATTGGCTGGCTTACAGCAAAAGCAAAGCAAAGCCTGTGGTCGAGGCCCTTGTGAGCATGCCCCTGGTGCTGCCTCCCACGGTGATCGGTTTTTACATGCTTCTGGCTTTCAGCCCCTCAAATGCCTTTGGAGGGTGGCTCGAAGACTGGATCGGACTCAGACTCGTATTCTCTTTCGAGGGCCTGGTGCTCGGGTCGGTGATTTACAGTCTTCCCTTTATGGTCCAACCGATTCAGGCGGGATTTTCGAATCTTTCGCCGGATTTGAAGCGTGCTTCCTATGTCATGGGAAAATCACGCCTGACCACCTTGAATCGAGTATTGCTGCCCAATATCAAGACTTCTCTGCTTACAGGCATCGTTCTCGCTTTCGCGCATACTATTGGAGAATTTGGAGTGGTGCTGATGATCGGGGGCAATATATCCGGTAAGACCCGCGTGGCCTCCATTGCCATTTACGACCAGGTGGAATCGATGAACTACGACGTTGCCAATGCCTATTCCCTGATTCTTTTTGCTTTGACTTTCATCATTCTTCTCGCCGTATATCTGCTCAACGGGGGTTACTTTAAAAAGATCAGAAGATGATAGAGCTAAGCATTCAAAAGGAGCTGCGATCCTCCGGGGGTAAGATGCTTCTCGATATTGAACTGTCGGTAGGCAAGGGAGACATTGTGACCCTTTACGGCAGGTCCGGAGCCGGCAAGACGAGTCTGCTCATGCTCCTTGCCGGGTTGATGCGTCCCGACAGCGGATTCATTCGCGCGGACGGACAGACATGGACAGATACCGAAAAAAGGATATGGAGAAGACCACAGGAGCGCAACGTGGGGCTGGTTTTCCAGGAATATGCCCTGTTCCCAAACATGACGGTCATGGAAAACCTGAGCTACGCGATGCGCAAAGGGCAGAAAGATGAAAGGGAACACCTGATTGAGATCATGGATCTAAAGGATCTGAAAAACAGAAAACCCGATACGCTTTCAGGGGGTCAGAAGCAGCGTGTGGCGCTAGCGAGGGCTCTAGTGAACAAACCGAGCGTGCTCCTTCTGGATGAGCCCCTCTCAGCGCTCGACCAGGACATGAGGGGTAAGTTGCAACAGTACATCCTTCAGGTACACCGGGAATACGGTCTGACAACGATTTTGATCAGTCATGATGTAACCGAGATTATCAAAATGTCTGACTATGTTATGGAGATGGAACTCGGGCGAGTCATCCGCAAGGCAACTCCGGGTGAGATCTTCACCCATGAAAAGCTCAACGCCAAGTTTCAATTTACGGGTGAAGTGATGAAAATGTCCCGGCAGGATTTCATTGTCATTGTGACGGTACTCGTGGGCCGGGAATTGGTCAAGGTGGTCGCGAACGACAGTGAAGTCGAGGGCATGGAGGTGGGTGATCGCGTATTGATTGCTTCAAAGGCCTTCAACCCCGTCATTCATAAGATCTCCTAGTTTCGCAATACGACTCTGTTTCTCAGATCGCTCGCGCCCCGAATCTCCTTTCATTTTAGTTAAAGTTCTTTCCTATATGAGGCGGAATTCGTATTTTTATTAGTTGATTTCCCGAAGGGAATAACCTTTAAAAAGATTCATTATGAGTAGTTTATATAGAGAGCGAAATATGTTTTTCAAAGCGACTTCCAGTGTTTTGGTGTTTTTGTTCCTTACCGTAACCGGAACAGAGTATGTTCTGGCGCAGGAATCGGATAACTTCAAGGAGTTTAAAGGGGTGGTGATGAATAAGCGCACAAAGAAAACCCTCGAGTTTGCAACACTCTCGGTTTCAAATACCAATATCTCATCGGTTTCGAATCTCGATGGCCAATTCTCGCTCAAAGTTCCTATCGATAACTTGGGGGAGAGCGTCCGAATCAGTTATTTGGGCTACCAGACCCTCACAATGCCTTTGTCTGAATTCAAAGCAGAAGACAACCAGATTGAAATGGTGGAGGCTTTTGAGAAGCTTCCGGACGTAAACATAGCCGACGTTGATCCCTATGTCGTGATGAAAAGAGCCATGGAAAACAGGGGGAATAATTCCCTGAAGGAGCCACTCATCGTCAAGGCCTTTTACAGGGAATCCATCAAAAAACGAAGGACCTATGCATCTCTTTCCGAGGCGGTCGTCGACATTTACCGGTCGCCTTTTGCATCTGAGGCCAAAGACTATGTCACGCTTGACAGAGCAAGAAAGAGCACCGATTACAGGAAGATCGACACCCTCGTTATAAAATTACAGGGAGGCCCCTACAACAATATCGGCATGGACATGGTTCGCAACAGGGATCTATTCTTTTCCTATGACATGTTTGACATCTACAATTTCAAATTTGACAAGATGGTCAATATGAACAACAAAAATGTCTTTGTGATCGATTTTAAGCAGAAGTCATCTATTGTCGAGCCCTTTTATCAAGGGAAGCTCTACATTGATGCCGAAACCTATTCCCTTGTCAAGACCGAATTCAGCCTGAATTTGGACAATATGGTCAAGGCCAAGAAGTTCTTTGTCAAAAAGAAACCGATCAATGCCGATGTGATCCCGCTGGATACCAAGTACATCATCGATTACAGGGAGCAGGACGGCAAATGGCACTTCAACTACAGTAGGATCGAATTGAGCTTCAAGGTCAAATGGGACAAGAAGCTGTTCAACTCCATCTACAACATATCCATTGAGATGGCGGTCACCGACTGGAAGGTCAATGAAGACAAGAAAGTTGTCAGAAGCCGCGAGCGCATGCGCAGGAACGTCATCCTGAACGACCAGGCTTCTGGTTTCTCAGACCCGAAATTCTGGGGCGAACGAAACGTTATTGAGCCGGACAAGTCAATCGACAACGCCATTCGAAAGATTCAGAGGAACTATGAAAGAAAATCACCCTGATCGGTTGTAAGAGAGAGTTTTAGTAAAGTTTTAATAAAATAGTAGGCGATAATTCGTAATTTGCGCCCCCAAAAAATTGTTTTATTAAAATTGAATATTCGTCATTTATACCTGGTTTTGGTGTGTGCTTTTATAGCAGTTCCCAGCATCCTTTCGGCCCAAATTGACAATCGTGGTATCGAAGGGGAAGACGTTTTTCAATATCAGCCCAAAGAGCAGGAGCAGGAGCAGATGATTCCGATGGAGGCGGAGGGCGTTGACATCAAAGCAGATTACCTGACTTTGTTCGGGAGTCTGAAAGATATCGCCGATAATTTTCCAGCTTACAGTGTGATTCCGCAGAAGAGGAACCGAGGTATGACCAGTCGCTCCGAGGTGGATAAAGATGTGCTTGTCAAGCAGTTTTGGAACGGGAAGGACATTAACGAGAACAAGTTCAAAACTTCGTTGGAATTGGGTAGATATGAGACCAGCACCTCTCGCATCAGAATCGTTTGCCGGGATCACAGCTATGTGGATGGAGACCGGGTCAAGCTCTACGTCAACGAGGAGGTGATCCGCAGAAGCATTACCCTGGAAGGCGGATACTACATCATTGACATCGATCTCCGTGAGGGTTTCAATCGTATCGACATCGAGGCGCTCAATCAGGGTTCTTCCGGGCCGAATACGGCAGAGTTCAAAGTGTTTGACGACAATGGCAACCTGCTTGCTTCCCGGGAATGGAACATACTTACCGGATACATTGCCACTATGGTGGTTATGAAGAACTGATCCCTCTTGTTCTTCGCTTTTATGATTAATTGTTTTTAAGAAAGAGAAATTACCTTAGGGGATCATCATCATGACAAAACGAATTCTTGTTTTTATTCTTAAGCTCGCGGTTATTGGGCTTGTTCTGCTGACCCTTTTCATCGGGTCGGTTTATCTCGGTGTTTTTGGCCATATCTATTCCAAGAAGGAGCTGAAGGATTTCAGAAATCATTCGGCATCTCTGGTGCTTTCTGACAATGGCAGCATCATTGGCCGCTATTTCTTCGAGAATCGCACCAATGTGAAACTCGAACAGCTCCCGGAAGGACTGATAGAAGCGCTTGTGGCTACTGAGGATGCCCGTTATTTTGAGCATGAAGGTGTTGATTCGAGGAGCCTTCTTCGGGTTTTGGTGAAGAGCATAATTCTTCAGCAGAAAAGCGCTGGTGGAGGCAGCACCATTACCCAGCAGTTGGCCAAGAACATGTTTGGACGCCAAAACATCGGTTGGTTCAGCATGCCGGTAAACAAGACCAAAGAGATAATCCTGGCAGGACGTATTGAAGAGCTGTATTCGAAAGAGGAAATTCTCGCCTTGTACCTCAATACCGTCCCCTTTGGAGAAAACGTTTTTGGAATCGAAGCTGCTGCAAGACGCTATTTCAACAAAAGTGCGGCCAGGCTCAAAACCGAGGAATCCGCCGTATTGATAGGTATGCTGAAGGCTAACACCTACTACAATCCCAGGCTGTATCCAGAACATTCCATCAACCGGCGCAATGTTGTGTTGGAGCAGATGGAGAAATATGAGTACCTGGATAAAACCGAAACGGATTCCTTGCAGTCTCTGCCGTTGGAGTTGGATTATGCCAACCTGGAATCTGAAGGACCGGCTAATTATTTTCTGGTCCACATCCGCCAGGAGGCCCAGGAAATACTCGAAAAGATCAATGAGAATCGCGAAGAGCCTCTCGACCTGAACAAGAGTGGATTGATCATTGAGACTTCGCTGAGCCTGGAGCTTCAGACCTACGCTCTCAATGCGATAAAGAACCATCTCTCACGCATGCAGGCAAAGCTCGACCAGCAATACAGGTCGGGTCAGTCGAAAAGAAATCTATATGCCCTGGTCGACCGTGAAATAGAAAACAACAATTTTGGGGAAAGGGCACAGGAGATAAGACCCCGGGAGATCTTTACCTGGGAAGGGTTTCGCAATGATTCCATTTCGTTGCGCGACAGCATAGCGCACTCGCTTCGGACCCTTCAGGCCGGATTTATTGCTCTGGATCCCAACGATGGTGAGGTCAAAGCCTGGATCGGGGGGAATGATTATCGAACCCAACCCTATGATCAGGTTTTTGCCCAGCGTCAAACGGCCTCCGCCTTTAAACCCATACTATACGCCTCTGCCCTGGAACAGGGTGCTATGCCCTGTCAGTACCTGGACAATGATCCGATCGTGTTAACCGATTTTGACGGATGGCAGCCCCAGAATTACGATCACTCCACAGGAGGCAAATACTCAATTGCCGGGGCTCTTTCCCGTTCGATGAACATCCCTACGGTGAACTTGTTCTTCAGACAGGATTTTGACGAATTGTCTGAGATTTGGACGGCCTTGGGCTACAGTCAGGAGCTGGAGTATGAGCCCGCAGTAGCCCTGGGTACGACTTCTGCGAGTCTTTTCGAGATGAGCAGGGCCTATGCTTCCTTTGCCAATGGTGGGATTGCCGTTGAACCGAGAATGATTCGAAGAATAAGAACTGCTGACGGCCAGGTGTTGTATCAGGATGAGAAGATGAAAGAAACACGACGTATACTGGCCGCCTCGACCTCAGAACTTCTCAGCGCGATGCTTCAAAAAGCGATTCTCGAGGGTACAGGGAGGTCCATGTCAGGCACCTATGGCGTGCGGTTGCCTCTTGCTGGCAAAACCGGAACGTCTCAGGACTATGCCGACTCGTGGTTTTTGGCCTACAGCCCGAACCTGGTTCTGGCTTCACGCGTCGGAGCACCCTATCCATCGGTTCATTTCAACAGCGGCTCCAATGGTTCGGGAAGTGCCTTGGCACTGCCGATTGTGGCAAGAACCCTCCAGGATGTTCAGCGAAGCAGCAGTCTGAAGAAGAGATTTTTCCCTGCTTTTGAAGCATTGCCGGAGGACTATGACTACGTAATGGCATGCGCAGACTACATCGATGACTCCGAGATCGAAAGAATGCTGGAAAGCGTTTTTTCATCCGATATGACCACCTTTGAGAAAGCCTCGAAAAAGGCCAAACGCAAAGCTCGAAAGAAGGAAAAAAAGGGATTCTTTAACCGACTTTTCAAGCGAAATAAAGACTGAGGAAAGCTGACTAGTTTATCCAGCTGCCGATCAACGCGAGACCTCCGAAGAGAAACAAGAAAGCGAGGGCGATGGCTATCGCTATCACATAGATGATCAGGGTTCCCTGGGCCCAGTTTTTACGATGAATATTACCATCGCTGAAAGCCCATACCAGGATCATGATGAATCCGATAAGGGGAAGGCTCGCGATGAAAATGGTAAGGGCCCATTCTTTGGCGTCAAGTGTCCGTGTGTCCAGATGTTGTTCCATATTTATTAGAATTGAATTTAAAGGTTAACAAGACGGGAAGATGGTCCGAGGCTTCACCGAACACATCCATTACCTCTGCACTTACTTCTTTTATGTAATCTGTATTGTAAAAGATGTAATCCAGTCTTTCCGTGGGTTCCCTGGAGTTGTAGGTGTTCTTGATTTCACTCCGGTCAAATGCGGCACTTCCGGTGTGAATCAATTCCTCCATCAGCGCAATCCCCGCATTCTCATAGCGCGGATCGCTGTTGAAGTCGCCGAGTATGATGGTAGGTCCGTCCTTGTAGTATTTGGCATAGATACTGCGCAATTTCTCGATCTGATGTATCCGAGTAGCCTGGTCAAAAGCTTCCAGGTGCACATGGATCAGCACAAGATTGTGACCAGAGACCCGTACCTTGACTACCTGGGCCAGACGGTCCAGGTAAAAGCTATCGTAGTAAAAGGGGTTGTCCTGATTCCTTTCCAGTTCGATTCGCTCCTGTTCCAGAATGGGATATTTGCTTAAAACCGATTGACCGGATATCACCTTTCCAAAGTGCATGGAAAAGGGGTAATAGGGAAAGGGCACGTAGCGCTTGTCCCAATTCACCGTTTTTGCAGAATAGCGATACCCCAAATCTCCAATGACAGCATGCTGGTCAATGTTGTAGGATCTGTCAGAGTCGTAGTCGATCTCCTGGAAAGCAAGAATATCGGCGTCAATGAGGCTAAGATTTTCGAGAACCCGGGCCATATTGTCCTCAAAAAGGGACCTGGGCTTTTCAACGGGAAGGTTGTTGGTCATTCCGCTGAGGTAACCTATATTATAGGTAAGGATCCGAAATTCATCTCGGGTGCGAACAGCTTTGTCGTTTGGCGATTCACTCACGACCGCGTAGTCTCTGGGGCTCAAATTCGGTGAGGAGGCCCATAAATAGAAGCCAATGGTCAGGACGAAGAACGACATGAGAACGAGAAAGGCGTATTTGAGGAATTTCATGAGGGGAATAAAAATTTAAATATAATAAATTAATTGATAATGAATTCTTTGTATATTTGCAGCCCAAAACGAGATTCACTTTAAAGAGAACTGATGAAAGGAGGTGCCCAACTATGTTAATTATTCCGGTTAAGGATGGTGAGAACATTGATAGAGCGTTAAAACGTTTTAAGAGGAAGTTTGACCGAACCAAGACAATGAAGACGTTGCGCGAGCGCAAGGAGTTCAAGAAACCTTCAGTAGTTCGAAGAAAGCAGGTTCAGAAAGCCAAATACATACAGAACATCAGAACCAACGAAGAGAAAGGTTAATCTCACGGTTCATTGAAAGAAATTTACGGATCCGTTCAGCGATCCGTTGAAAAATAAAATCCCGGTTCCGCCGGGATTTTTTTGTTGCACTCCGAAGAGTTCTTAAACTATTTTTTGTATTTTTATAGTGGTGGGATGCAAATTCTGCCGAGCCATTGGAGATGTTTATCGGAAATCCGAAAGATTTTGAGTATAACTCGGTTTGTTGAGTATATTGACCACGAAAAAAAGTATTCACCCTATACCATTTCGGCCTATCAAAAGGATCTTAGTGAATTCAAGGAATTCTGCAAGACAGAGTTCAATACCTCAAAAATTGAAGATGTTCCCTACAGTTTGATCCGCAGCTGGATCGTCGACCGGGTCGAGAATGGGCTGACAAACCGCACGATAAACCGCAAGATAAGTTCCTTGAAATCCTACTACAACTTCCTGCTGAGGACCAAGCAGATTTCGGAGAGCCCGCTAAGAAAGCACCAGGCACTGAAATCGGAGAAGCGCGTGAATGTTCCATTTTCGGAAAAAGAGATTCGCGAGGTCCTGAAAGGCTTTGAGAACGGTGATGATTTTGAATCCGTGAGGGACAAATTGATCATCGAGCTTCTTTATACTACCGGGATGAGACGTGCCGAATTGATCGAGCTTCGGAACGAGTCACTTGACCTCTCACAAAGGATTGTTAAAGTGGTGGGAAAAAGAAATAAAGAAAGGCAGATCCCGTTATTGGAATCAGTGGTTGGAACCATTCAGAAGTACCTTAACCTGAAAGGTGAAATGTTTCCGGAGGCCGACCATTTGTTTGTGACGATCAAAGGGAAGAAGATTTATGCCAATCTCGTTTATAGAACGATCAACGATTACTTTGGAAAAGTTTCGTTGAAAGTAAAAAAAAGTCCTCATGTGGTGAGGCATTCCTTCGCAACCCATTTGCTGAGTGAAGGGGCTGACTTGAATTCCGTAAAAGAATTGCTTGGACATTCAAGCCTCGCATCCACCCAGGTGTATACACACAGCAATCTGAAGGACCTAAAAACAATGTATAACAAGGCTCATCCAAGGGGCGACAAAAACTATTAACTTATGAAAGTATCAATTCAGTCAGTTAATTTCAACATTAACCAGGACCTAGTTCAATTCATTGAGAAGAAAGTTAATAATCTGGAGAAGTTTCACGACCATATCTTAGGGGCCGAAGTGTATCTGAAAGTGCAGAGTTCGAGTGAAAAGGAAAATAAAATAGTCGACATAAAAATTAAGCTGCCGGGCGTGGATCCCGTGGCCAAAAAAAACTCCAAGACTTTTGAGGAAGGAGTGAGTTCCTGCGTCGATTCTTTGAGGCGTCAACTGGTCAAAAGAAAAGAGAAGTTGAGGGCCTAAAATTATTTTAAAAAACAGGGAAAAAGTTTTGTAGAACTCATAAAACTTTTTACATTTGCAAACCGTTAGAAAAAGCGGTTTGTTTTTTTATGCGGTAAAGTGTATAAAGGCCGATGTAGCTCAGCTGGCTAGAGCAGCTGATTTGTAATCAGCAGGTCGTGGGTTCGAGTCCCTCCATCGGCTCAGGTCTTTGAAAGAATTTATTGAAAAATTGAGGGGAGATACTCAAGCGGTCAACGAGGACAGACTGTAACTCTGTTGGGCAACCTTCGTAGGTTCGAATCCTGCTCTCCCCACGAATTTGTAGCAGATAAAGTGATTAAAAGCGGGAGTAGCTCAGTTGGTAGAGCTTCAGCCTTCCAAGCTGATTGTCGCCGGTTCGAGCCCGGTCTCCCGCTCTATTTTACCTTCGTTTTAACAAGGTAGCTGAAAAGAACTGAAACCTGTTCCGGATATTTCAGCCGGTGTAGCTCAGGGGTAGAGCGTTTCCTTGGTAAGGAAGAGGTCACGGGTTCAAATCCCGTCATTGGCTCAATTTATAGACTTCGAAACGTACGAATTTTAACACGATTATATAACTAAGATTAAATTTAACAATCATGGCAAAAGAAACTTTTGATCGTTCAAAGCCCCATTTAAATATTGGTACTATTGGACACGTTGACCACGGTAAGACTACTTTGACTGCTGCCATTACTAAGGTATTAGCAGATAAAGGTCTTTCTGAGGTTAAGGACTTCGACCAAATCGACAACGCTCCTGAGGAGAAAGAAAGAGGGATAACCATTAACACGGCGCACGTTGAATATCAGACTGCGAATCGTCACTATGCTCACGTTGACTGTCCTGGTCACGCTGACTACGTGAAGAACATGGTTACAGGTGCCGCTCAGATGGACGGTGCAATTTTGGTAGTTGCTGCCACAGACGGACCTATGCCACAAACTCGTGAGCACATCCTTTTGGGACGTCAGGTAGGTATTCCTAGAATGGTTGTCTTCATGAACAAAGTTGACATGGTTGACGATGAGGAATTGCTCGAGCTTGTTGAAATGGAAGTAAGAGACCTTTTGTCTTTCTACGAATACGACGGTGACAACGGTCCTGTTATTCAAGGTTCTGCTTTGGGTGCACTTAACGGTGAAGGCAAGTGGGTTGAGACAGTTGTAGAGCTTATGGATGCTGTTGACAGCTGGATTGAACTTCCAAAACGTGACGTTGATAAAGACTTCTTGATGCCAGTTGAAGATGTTTTCTCGATCACCGGTCGTGGTACAGTTGCCACAGGTAGAATCGAGACAGGAGTTGCCAACACAGGTGACGGAGTTGACATCATTGGTATGGGTGCTGAAAAATTGACTTCTACGATCACTGGAGTTGAGATGTTCCGTAAGATCCTTGACAGAGGTGAAGCAGGAGATAACGTTGGTATCTTGTTGAGAGGTATTGACAAGGACCAAATCAAAAGAGGTATGGTTATCTGCAAGCCGGGTTCAGTTACTCCTCATGCCAAGTTCAAGGCCGAGGTTTATATCCTGAAGAAAGAAGAAGGTGGACGTCACACTCCTTTCCACAAAAACTACCGTCCTCAGTTCTACGTAAGAACAACTGACGTAACAGGAACAATCAATCTTCCTGACGGTGTTGAGATGGTTATGCCAGGCGACAACTTGACAATCACAGTTGACCTGATTCAACCAATCGCACTCAACTTGGGTCTTCGTTTCGCCATCCGTGAAGGAGGTAGAACAGTTGGAGCCGGTCAGGTGACTGAGATTCTTGACTGATTTTAGAAAAGTCAATTGAAACAATAATGAAAATCAGGTGCTTCCAAATCAGAAGCACCTTATTTTCCTTACGGGTGTAGCTCAGTTGGTAGAGCACTGGTCTCCAAAACCAGGTGTCGGGAGTTCGAGCCTCTCCACCCGTGCGTAAAGAAATTTGAGAATGGGTATAGTGAATTATATAAAAGAGTCGTTTGTAGAGCTGCAGAACAATGTGAGTTGGATGCCCAGAGAAGAGGCGCAGAAGAACACGGTTCTCGTTGCGGTTTTCACAGTGATCTTTGCGATAGCAGTGTTCCTTGTAGACAAGTTCTTTCAGGCGGGTCTTGAGAAGTATTTCAATATTTTCAATTAAATAACAGGCATGTCTGATACTTCAGTAATGAAATGGTACGCGGTTCGAGCGATCGGTGGACAGGAGAACAAGGTCAAAACCTACATTGAGAATGAAATCTCAAGACTGGGTCTTTCTGACTATGTCAACCAGGTGCTTGTTCCGACCGAAAAAGTGATTCAGATTCGCAACGGCAAAAAGTACCATAAAGAGAAGGTCTATTTTCCCGGATACATTATGGTGGAGGCCAACTTGAGCGGTGAGGTTCCTCACGTGATCAAGTCGGTTACGGGGGTTATTGGCTTTCTTGGAGAAACCAAAGGGGGAGATCCTGTGCCTCTTAGGAAATCTGAAGTGAATAGAATGCTTGGTACGGTGGATGATCTGGCCGTCCAGAATGAGAATGTTGCCATTCCGTTCATCAAAGGAGAAACAGTAAAAGTAATCGATGGTCCGTTCAACGGATTTGACGGAACCATTGAGAAGATCAACGAAGAAAAGAGAAAACTTGAAGTGATGGTGAAGATCTTTGGGCGTAAGACCCCGCTTGAACTGAACTACATGCAGGTTGAAAAAATATCATAAATGTTACGGTTATTTGGTTAATACATTAGCTTCCAACTTAGTGTATTTTCTTAATTAAAGTTAAAACAATGGCAAAAGAAGTTAGTAAGGTAGTTAAATTACAGGTTCGTGGAGGTGCAGCCAATCCTTCGCCACCTGTAGGACCAGCATTGGGTGCTGCCGGAGTTAACATTATGGAGTTCTGTAAGCAGTTCAATGCCAGAACCCAGGACAAACCCGGAAAGGTTCTTCCAGTCGTGATAAACGTCTACAAGGACAAGTCTTTCGATTTTGTCGTTAAAACTCCGCCCGCAGCAGTTCAATTGCTAGAAGCAGCGAAAGTGAAAAAAGGTTCTGGAGAACCTAATCGCAAGAAAGTGGCTTCTGTTACCTGGGATCAAATACGTACGATAGCTGAAGATAAAATGCAGGATTTGAATGCATTTCAAGTAGAGTCGGCGATGTTGATGGTTGCAGGAACAGCGAGATCCATGGGAATTCGTGTAAAAGGAACAGCTCCAGTTAAATCAGCGTAAGAAATGGCAAAACTGACAAAGAAGCAAAAGGAAGCCAAAGCAAAAATCGAGGCGGGTGTATCGCATGACGTATTGCAGGCTTCTACTTTAGTAAAGGAAATCACTAACGTAAATTTTGATGCAAGTGTTGATCTTGCCGTACGTTTGGGTGTAGATCCGCGTAAAGCGAACCAGATGGTCAGAGGTGTTGTGACGCTTCCGAACGGAACGGGTAAAGAGGTGAAGGTCCTCGCTTTGGTGACTCCTGACAAGGAGGCTGAGGCCAAGGAAGCCGGAGCCGATTACGTTGGATTGGACGAATACCTCCAGAAGATAAAAGGAGGATGGACGGATGTTGACGTTATCGTCACCATGCCTAGTGTTATGGGAAAACTGGGTCCTTTGGGTAGGATTCTCGGTCCGCGCGGACTGATGCCAAACCCAAAGACAGGTACC
This sequence comes from Flavobacteriaceae bacterium, assembly GCA_024644725.1. Taxonomy (GTDB): domain Bacteria; phylum Bacteroidota; class Bacteroidia; order Flavobacteriales; family Flavobacteriaceae; genus Lutimonas. The sequence continues at coordinate 13,479 of JAHEHE010000068.1, forward strand.
GTAACCATGGATGTGGCGAAAGCAGTCAAAGATGTTAAAGGTGGTAAGATCGACTTTAAAGTTGACAAGACAGGGATAGTTCATGCCTCAATCGGAAAAGTTTCTTTCGAGGCAGATAAAATCGCTGAAAATGCAAACGAGTTGCTCAGAACCCTATTGAAGATGAAGCCAGCGACTGTGAAAGGAGCTTACGTGAAGAGTATTTTCATGTCGAGCACCATGAGTCCTGGAGTCGCTA
>JAHEHE010000134.1 GCA_024644725.1 Flavobacteriaceae bacterium
CTAAACCGGGTGATCACGGCCTTATTAGAACCGACTTCCCCGGGGGTTGGGAAGGAGATTCCGTGGATGCGTTCTCCGGTGAAGGTTTACGAGATGATCAAAGGGAAATGCAGGACTTTTCAAGAGCCCTGCTTCAATTCCGAAAAAGCAGCAAAGCCATACATGCGGGCAAAACCACTCATTTCGCCCCCAAGGATGAGATCTATGTGCTTTTCAGGTCTATGAATGAAGAAACAGTAGTTATGATCATCAATAAAAACCAGGAGCCCATTACCCTGGATTTGGAACGTTTCAATGAGATGAACCTGCAGGAGAAGACACTGACAAATGTAATCACCGGAGGAGACGTCTCGTGGAAGGACAAGCTGGTGCTGAATTCGAGGGGAGTCCTGATCCTGGCTACGAAGAAGTAAGTTGGAAACTGCGAAAAGAATATTGGAGAATTTAACAGTCAATAAAAATGAAAAGAAAACAACTAGCGGGTAACTATAGGCCGAGCCTGATGCTGCTTTTTCTCATCGCTTTGTTCGCACTGAGCTGCGAGAAGGAGAAAACTGACGAGAACACAAGGACTAACGAAAGCGCTGAGGCCGAGGCAAAACCGGGAACACCTTTTGACTGGCGGGGAGCGAATCTTTACTTCCTCCTTACGGATCGGTTCAACAACGGAAATCCGGAGAACGATCTGAACTACGAAAGAACCTTGCCCACGGCCACCCTCAGGGGGTTCAAGGGTGGGGACATCAAAGGGATCACCCAAAAGATCGAAGAAGGATATTTTACCGAACTGGGGGTTAACGCCATTTGGTTCACTCCGGTTGTCGAACAGATTCACGGGGGTACCGATGAAGGAACGGGTTTCACCTATGCTTTTCACGGATACTGGACCAAAGACTGGACGGCCCTGGATCCCAATTTTGGCACGATGGAGGACCTGGCAGAGCTGGTCAGCACGGCTCACTCCAAGGGAATCCGTATCGTCATGGATGCGGTGATCAATCACACGGGTCCGGTAACGGACACAGACCCGCAATGGCCCGACAGTTGGGTCCGAACGGAACCAAAGTGCACCTATGATTCCTATGAGAATGCTGTGCGCTGCACGCTGGTTGAAAACCTGCCTGATATCAAAACTGAATCGGATGAGGCGGTTGAATTGCCTGAAGAGCTTGTTCAAAAATGGAAGGAAGAGGGCCGCTACGACCAGGAAATGGCTGAATTGGATGCCTTCTTTGCAAGAACGGGATATCCCCGGGCACCGAAATACTATATCATCAAATGGCTCACCGATTTCATTCGCGACTTCGGCATCGATGGCTTCCGCGCAGACACCGTACGACACATCGAAGAAGAGGTTTGGAGCCAGTTCAAAGAAGAGTGCGCGGTGGCCTTTGCAGAATGGAAAAAAGAGCATCCGAGCCAGGTTCTCGACGATACCCCATTTTACACGGTAGGTGAGGTCTATGATTATGACATCATCTCTTCCGGAGACCAGTTTGACTTTGGCGATGTCAAAGTCAACTATTACGCTCACGGTTTTGACAGCATGATCAATTTTGAGTTCAAGAAAAGTGCAAACGAGAATTATGAGTCGATTTTCTCTACCTACGCGACTGCCGTCAATGGCGCGGGTTCCGAGATCCAGGTGCTGAATTATCTCACTTCTCACGATGACGGCTCACCTTTTGACAAAGAAAGGAAACGAACGATGGAGACGGCAACCAAATTATTGCTGTCGCCCGGCACAGCTCAAATCTATTACGGGGATGAAAGCGCCCGAAACCTGATTGTGGAGGGAACCCAGGGGGACGCAACCTTGCGCTCATTCATGAACTGGGAGGACATTGAAAACAATCCGGAAACCCAGGAGTTATTGGGTCACTGGCAGAAACTGGGACAGTTCAGAAGGGATCACCTGAGTGTTGGAGCCGGAAGCCATACTATGATCAGTGACGCTCCTTATCTGTTCTCGAGGAAGTATTCAAATTCAAATGTTTCAGATCAGGTGCTCATCGGTCTCGACCTGGAAGCAGGTCCAAAGGAATTGACCATCGGTGATGCGTTTGAAGATGGAACTGAGTTGAGGGATGCCTATTCAAATGCCCAAACAACGGTTATCGGCGGTAAAATCCAGTTGGATACTCCTTTCAGCATTGTTTTGTTGGAAAAAATCTAAAAAAAGGAGCCATGAAAGGAGCAAATTTCTTTTTTTTGATGCTGGCGGTCTTTGTGCTGACCCAATGTGACAAGGAAAAAGAAGAACCCACTAAAGAACCTGTTGTGAAGGAAAGAAAAAAGGTAATCTACCAGGTGTTTACACGCCTGTTTGGCAATGAGAACACCAGAAACAAGCCCTGGGGAACCCTTGAAGAGAACGGAGTCGGTAAATTCAATGATTTTAACGACAAGGCCCTCAAAGAAATACACGATCTAGGTGTGTCGCACATCTGGTATACAGGAGTGCTTCATCACGCCATGGTGACCGACTATGCGGCCTACGGGATCTCCAATGATGACCCGGATGTTGTGAAAGGAAGGGCTGGTTCTCCCTATGCCGTCAAGGACTATTACAATGTCGACCCGGATCTGGCAGTCGATCCGGAGCAGCGCATGGAGGAATTCGAGGCCCTGATCGAAAGGACACACAAACACGGCATGAAGGTCATTATCGACATCGTACCAAACCACGTGGCCCGGAAGTATGAAGGTAAGAACAACCCGAAAGGGGTTTCGGATTTCGGTGCGAATGACGACACTTCGGTTGAATATAAAAAAGACAACAATTTCTACTATGTAATCGGTGAACCCTTCCGGGTTCCAAATTGGAAAGACGGCTATCTTCCCCTTGGGGGGGAAGCGCATCCCCTGGCCGACGGAAAGTTCGACGAAAACCCTGCCAAATGGACCGGTAACGGGTCAAGAGCATCACAGCCTGATATGAACGACTGGTATGAAACGGTCAAGATCAACTACGGTGTGCGGCCCGACGGTAGCAAAGATTTTGAGGAGCTCCCTGCAGAATACGCCTCCCGGGATCACCGGGCTCACAATGACTTTTGGAAAGGCAAAGAGGTCCCGGATTCATGGAAGAAATTCAGGGACATTGCCCACTTCTGGCTGAACAAGGGAGTCGACGGTTTGCGCTATGACATGGCTGAAATGGTTCCGGTCGAATTCTGGAGCTACCTCAATTCCTCGATCAAGGCTGAATTCCCAGAGGCCCTTTTATTGGCAGAGGTTTACAATCCTTCACTTTATCGGGAGTATCTTCACAAGGGCAAAATGGACTATTTGTACGACAAAGTAGCCTTTTACGACTCGATTAAGCACATTGTCAAGGGTTACGGATGGACCGACCACATTCCAAAAGTACAGGAAGAAATTGAGGACATCGAGCACAATATGCTTCATTTTCTGGAGAATCACGACGAACAGCGAATAGCGAGTCCGGATTTTGCAGGATCAGCTGAGAATGGTAAACCTGCCATGGTAGTTTCAACTACGATCAGCACGTCGCCCACCCTGGTTTACTTTGCCCAGGAGTTAGGGGAACCCGGTGAAGAAAACGCCGGATTTGGCAGCCCGACGCGAACTTCCATTTTTGACTACATCGGCGTACCCAATCACCAGCGCTGGATGAATGGCAAGAAATTTGACGGAGGATCTCTCTCGGCAGAGGAGAAAGATCTGCGTGAGTTTTACAAAACCCTGCTCAATTTCAGCCTGAAGAGTGAAGCCCTGATGGGGGATTACAGGGAGATCCATTATTTCAACAAGGATCACACCCCTGGATACGATCATCGCATTTTCTCTTTTGTCCGCTGGACGGACAACGAAAAACTCATCGTTGTCTCGAATTTTGATACAGATCGTACTTATGACATCGAATTGAAGGTTCCGGAAGATATCATTCAGACCTGGGAAGTTCAAAACGGCTCCTTTGCCCTCGAAGAAATCTTCGACCCGATCAGCAGACATCAGCTCACTGTTGAAAATGGTCTGGGAAAGATCAAGCTATTACTGGAACCCCTGGAATCAAAGATTTTCAGCATAAAAAACGAATAGGCCCGTTTGATGGACCTATTCGCTCATAATGAGGGGAAAACATAATGAGGGGAAAAGTGGAAAAACTAGAAGGTTCAGGTTTTGTTGATCAGTAACTTCTGTTTGTGATCCAGCATGATCTTTTTTATAATTCCAAAAATTTTCTTTTTGACGTATTTGAA
>JAHEHE010000135.1 GCA_024644725.1 Flavobacteriaceae bacterium
TGCTGCATATGATCCGCCAAATACTCTTGTTCCGATTGCCCCGGTGTTGGCACCAGGAGCGCCTTTGCACCTAAAGCATAAAGATCCATGATACTGCTGTACCCTGAGCGCATGATGAGTATCCGACTCTGCCTTAACACCTCTTCAAGTTCATTCGCCAGCATAAAATCGTAAATCATCAGGTTGTGTTCAATTCGGCTAATTTGAGATTCAGCTGCTGTTTCTTTCGAAGGTCCGATTACCCCTCTTACCAGGACCACTTTCTCTTTGCGCCCCTTGAGCACTTCAATCACTTTTTTCTCAAACTGGCTCCGGGAAGGCTCCGGACCACTTAGAACAACACCAATGTCAATTGTTCTTTTCGATTGCTTCGTGGTTGTGACCTTTTCCTCTCCAGCTTTCGAAAACCTGCTGAGTGGTCCGATCCATTCTACGTTCTTTAATTTGCCACCATTCGACGAGAGCGATCCTGCCAGGCTTTCCTCTCCCTTAAAGTCGCATACCCAGCATCGATCAAAATTTGAGATTATGCTTTGATGCCAACGAGAAGCTTGGCTCGACATCCATCCTGCCTCTACATTCAGTTGATGGGTCAGATAAACAGAAGGAACCTGCTTTGACCAAACACCAAACCGGTTGTCTGAAAGGATGCCAGATGCTTTTTCTTTAAGGATGATTTCCTGAACCTTGTCGTGCTCTGCGGAAACCGCTTTTTGGATTCTTGCATACTGGCTCAACAATTTAAGCTTAAAAAGCTCGGGGGTCTTGGAATATCGTATCCCGTAAGAAGGGAGCTCGTAGGTGCGAAGTAAAGGGAATTCGGATGCAAGGAGCTCAAGTGACGCACCGTCACCGGAAAAAACAGGCTCAAAACCGTGTTCGAGGAGGGCATTAACAAGAGGTATGCACCTGGAAGCATGACCAAGTCCCCAATTCAATGGGGCAACCAGTATGCGCTTCCCTTCATCCTTCATATGTCCCTGCTTAGGTCAAAAGTCAATTCCTAAAGATCAAATCCGATGTCCTTTCGGAAGTTCATCTTGTCAAAACAGATCTTGTCAATATTCCTGTAAGAGGATTTGAGCGCTTCCTTAAAATCGCCCCCAAAGGAAGTTATGGCAAGCACCCTGCCTCCGCTGGTGACTGTTTTCCCGTCTTTTAATTGTGTTCCCGCGTGAAAGACCAGGGAATCCGAAACCTCTCCAAGGCCATGAATTTCCTTGCCTTTTTCATACCCTTCGGGATATCCTCCTGAAACCAGGACCACTGTTGTCGCACTTCGCTCGTCCAGCTCGAGCTCAAACCCATCGAGTTTCTGATCGGCCACCGCTGCAAACAAATCGACGAGGTCCGTTTTTACGCGGGGCAAAACAACTTCGGTCTCCGGGTCACCCATTCTCACGTTGTATTCGATCACATAGGGGTCGTCTCCGACTTTGATCAGGCCTATGAAAATAAAACCGACATAGGCGATGCCATCTTTTTTTAAACCTTCCACCGTGGGCCGGATGATGCGCTGTTCGACCTTGTTCAAAAAGGTTTCGTCAGCAAAGGGCACGGGGGATATGGCTCCCATTCCCCCTGTGTTGAGGCCCTTGTCCCCTTCTCCAATCCGCTTGTAGTCTTTTGCATTGGGTAAGATTACGTAATCCTTTCCATCGGTTAGCACAAAGGAGCTCATCTCGATTCCGTCGAGAAACTCCTCGATAACTACCTTGGAGCTGGCATCCCCGAATTTGCGGTTCCCAAGCATCTCCTGGAGCTCCTTTTGGGCTTGATCGAGATTCTCAAGGATGAGCACACCCTTGCCGGCAGCCAGTCCGTCGGCCTTCAAGACATAGGGCGGTTTCATTTCCTCAAGAAATTCCAGGCCTTCCTGGAGCGTCTCCCGGGTAAAGCTCTTGTATTGAGCAGTGGGGATATTGTGGCGGTACATGAACTCCTTGGCGAACTCCTTGGAACCCTCCAATTGAGCCGCATGTTTTTGGGGTCCGATCACAGGGATGTGTCGTAAGTCCTCATCTACGAGAAAATAGTCGTGCAGACCATTTACCAGGGGATCTTCCGGTCCTACAACAACAAGACCGATCTTCTTGTCCAGGACATGGCTTTTCAGCTGGTCAAAATCATTGGGATTTATGTCGATATTTTCCCCGTAGGCTGTCGTCCCGGCATTCCCGGGTGCGATATAGAGATTCTCACATTTATCACTTTGGGAGAGCTTCCAGGCAAAGGTGCATTCCCTTCCACCGGAACCGATTACAAGAATGTTCATTTTTAAGGGTTTTGCCGTAAAAGTACTCAAAAAACAAACGATTCAAAAGATCTGTTCGAGGATCTTCCGGGTGATCATGTAGGTGGGTCTGATCCCTGTGGATCCCAGTCCTCCCGATGCCAGGGTGCTTCCTGTTTTAAGTGGGTTGTCCGAAGCGTAGTAGGCGTATCTGACCTTCACATCCGAACTGATATTGCCGCGAATTCGAGAAGCCGACTGAATGGCTTTCTGATAGTGAGCCCCTTCCATTTCGAGGCCAATCACACCCCAGGTCGATTCGTGAAAGAATTTGAGCAGGTCCTTGTTCTGAAGGGAGGTGCCCAGAACGGTCACCATAGAGCCCTGAAAGACTTTTATTCCGTGGTTCTCAAGGTCACTGGCCGTTAGTTGGTTCTCAAAGGGGTAATTGTCAGCCGTTCCTTCGAAAATATGCGCGTTGGGGATCATGATATCCCCCTTGTCTCCTTCGAGGATGCCGGCTTTGCCCATGACAGAAACCGATTCTACCCTGAGATGCGTCCTTTCTCCTGTGGAATTCTTATAGGGTTTCAACAACTCATCCAGGGTTTCATAAGCCTGTTCTCCGAAGGCGTAATCCATCACAATGATTACAGGCATTTCGTCGCCTTCTTTCGTCCTTGTGAAACGCGTTTTATCGAAGTTGATCTTTTGAGTATCGATGATCTGAACGTCAATGTTGGCGCCAGTGGAATCCTTGATGAAAGTCAAACCATGGTTTCGAGCACCCTTTTTAATCTTCTTCCTCAAGTCTTTGTTCGAACTCTCGCCGATCAGCTCAAAGAGCTCCGTGCTTGCATGCTTCTCAGCCAGATCCGGCAGGAGCATCGGGCCGTATATGGAATTCATAACGCTGTGCATGTTGGCACTGATAATATGAAGGGGCCTGTTGAGCAGATTTTTGTCAAAAAGCTCCTGTTTGATATTGTGGGCCCAGGTGTCCCCGTAACTGTGATGACCGATTCGGTCTCGCAATATGCTGCTGAAGGTGATTTCGTGCTTTTTGTCCTCGAGAATCTCATTCAGGGCAAGTTTGCCCATCCAGTAGATCACTTCAAAGAGACGGTCGGGTTTCTGCTCTGTGGCAAAGGTCGAGTCCGCTTTCAAGATCTCTTCGAAGGTCCTTCCTAAAATACTCGAAAGATGTGCGATCAAAACCTCTCTCTCTTCGCCTTCGAGGTGGGTGTTGTTGAGAACGATCTTCTCCAGGTGCTTCCATTCACGTATGGTCTCCCCTTCATCGTCGATCATGACCTTTCTCGCGATTTTCTCGGCCTCAACAAACATGAAGGTCAGATGTGTCAGGATGTCGTATACGTCGGAACGCCCTCGCGTGATTTCTATATTAACCTGATCCCTATCGATGCGATAACAATTGCGTCGACGCTTGGCCGGGACGATCTTTTTAAAATTGGAATCTGCCAGCCCCTCATCCGCTGTCAGGTGGATATACCGGCATTCGGCAATGCCTTCAGGAAGCCTGTCAATGATATAGAGCAGGCCCTCGAGCTCAGCGCCCTCTTCTCCCATGCTCCCGTAGATTTCAGGCTGTAATATCAACAATTCGTTGATTAGCGTCTGTCCGGATATCCCCATGGGCTTGTAAAATCCACGGATAAAAAGATGGCGCATGGTGATGTAGATCCGCTCGATCGCGGTTGTGGAAATTTGCGCTTTGGTTCTCTTAATGCTTTTCATTGGAAAGTATGCTGCGATACCTGTTCTCATCCTCCAGGATGGATACCGCCTCCTTGATATAGGGGCTGTGAGCAATGTGGTTCTGGTATTCCCCCTTCTTGTAGTAGTAGCGATTCAAAATCTCATCGCTGAGTTTCTCCTTGATGCGGTCTTCGTTCTTTCCGAGTTC
>JAHEHE010000136.1 GCA_024644725.1 Flavobacteriaceae bacterium
AGACCTTCCCTGTGCTTCTCGCAACCAACGTGCCCAATGACGGGATGCAGATGGTTAACGTTCCAGACTCGAGGGCGCCGAATTGCTTCATCATGGTAGAGGCCGTTGGAAATTTCTTTTTCGCGCTCAACCCGAAGAGCTTTTCGATTGGAGAGTTCAATGAAGTTTGTTCTGAGACCCCGGCTGTGGACCTTCCAAAGGACATTCCCGATGATGATTTGACTGGAATCGTTTCGGAGATTGAAATCACTGAAGATCTCCTTGTTGAGAGGTTGCGCGTCCACATCAATGATCTGGAGCACACTTATTTAAGTGATCTTTTCATTTCCCTGGAAAGCCCGTCCGGAACGATTGTCGGACTTCTATCTGATGTCTGTAATGGCTCAAATAACATTTTGAATGCCATCTTTGACGATTCAGGAGTTGAGATCGAGTGTCAGTTTAATCCTGGGATAACGGGTGTTGTCAAGCCCTTGCAGCCCCTTGCGGAATTTTCGGGCGAAAGCACTCGCGGGATATGGAAATTGAGGGTTGTCGACACAGAAGAACGCGACGTTGGAACTTTGAACAACTGGAGTCTTGAGATTTGCAATTCGGAGCCGGTGCTCGCCGTCAATAACTTTGTCTTCGATCAGTTCAAGATTTTTCCCAATCCGTCAAACGGCAGATTCAGAATACAGTTCAACTCTCAAATCACAGGAGATGTTGATGCGATTCTTTATGATCTGCTGGGAAGAAAAGTCGCTGAACGTACTTTTTCAAGCAACGATAACGCTTTCGACGAAGAGGTCAATTTTGGTAACATCAGCTCAGGATTGTACATTCTCAGGGTCAGAAGAGGAAACAAGATTTCCTCCCAAAAAATTACCCTGGAATAATACTGATTTGGGAAATTACCCCACTTGAAATTCAATATTTTCTATTTTTAGGCCTTTTTCTTATGGGAATTGCAAAAAAATTGTATTTTGCCCCATCCTAAAACTTACACGAACTTAATTTAACTTTATGAACAAGATTGTACTCTTGCTTGCACTGTTGTGTGGAGCTTTTATGTTTGGTCAGACGACAGTCTCAGGATTGGTTACAGATTCCGGTACTGGAGAACCGCTTCCGGGTGTGAACATTCGGGTGGTAGGTAAGTCAATAGGTACCTCTACCGACTTTGACGGAAAGTTTGCTTTGAGTGTAAATGAAGATGTTCCGTTTTCCATCGAAGTCACTTTCGTGGGATACCAGACGCAAACATTGGAAGTCACTGCTGATGAGCAAAACCTTGAAATTGCAATAGTTGAAAACGCAACTTCATTGGATGAAGTCGTTGTTTCGGCTTCGAGAACGCCGGAAAGTATCCGGGAATCACCGGTAACGATTGAGAGAATAGGGATCAGAGAACTCAAAGGCAGTGCGACGGCGAGTTTTTACGAAGGTCTCGAAGATCTCAAGGGAGTTGACGTCAACAAGGGAAGTTTAACTTTTAACTCCGTCAATACCCGTGGTTTTGCCACCTTTGCCAACGAGCGATTTGTTCAGCTGGTAGACGGGATGGACAATGCCTCACCCGCGTTGAACTTTGTGATCGGTAACCTCATCGGGGTAACCGAGCTCGATCTTCAAAGTGTAGAAATCATACCGGGTGCTTCTTCGGCACTGTACGGAGCCAATGCCTTTAACGGTATTCTCTTCATGCAAACGCGAAGTCCATTTGAGGATCAGGGAATCAGTGCATATTACAAAACCGGACTCACCTCGCAGCAGGCTGCCGGTGACAACAACTTTTACGATTTTGGAATTCGAATTGCCCATGCTTTCAGTGAGAAGTTTGCTGCAAAAGCTACCTTTTCTTATTTGAGGGGTACAGACTGGTTCGCGACAGATCGCAATGAATACAGCAATTCACGTACGGCGGTGGGTGAACCCGATGAAGTGCTTGCATTCAGATCCAGCCCCGCGCATGACGGAATCAATATCTATGGTGACGAAGTGACCCTTGCAGCTAATGGAACAGATCTGAATGAAGTAGCCCAGTCCTTAGAGGCCTTGGGTATACTGCCCGCAGGGGCAAGCAATTTGGTTCCGGCGGTTAATGTGGGACGTACCGGATACATGGAGCAGGACCTAACCGATTATAAAGCGGAAAGCGTGAAGTTTGACGCTTCGTTGAATTTCAGACCTTGGGAAAACGATTTTGAAATCATTCTGAACACACGAGCCGGATTCGGTTCGACGATCTACCAGGGAGCAAACCGCTATCAGCTGAGAGATTTCAGCATCAATCAACACAAACTGGAGATCCGCAACAACAATTTCTTTCTTCGCGGTTATATGACCACTGAGGACGCCGGCAAATCCTATGACATGCGATTCACGGGAATCAACATGGCCAAGTACAGGGCTACCGAGTGGTTTGGTGCCTATGCGGGAGGTTATGTGCAGGCCGTCCTGGGTGGCGCAAACGATGAAGAGGCGCACAGAGAAGCACGAAGATTCGCAGATTCCGACCCCAATACGACTCCAAAGCCGGGTTCAGCTTTATTTGAAGACCTTTTCAGCGAGATTACTTCGGATCCGGATCTCAACACAGGTTCCAAATTTATCGACAAAACATCGAGTTATGTCGCAGAAGGAAATTACAATTTTGGAAGCCTGCTGAATGAGACCTGGGACCTTCAATTGGGAGGTTCAGCCAGAAGATACTCCTTGAATTCGGAAGGAACGATCTTCACCGATTACGACGGACCCATCGATTACAATGAATACGGGGCCTACGTGCAAGCGATCAAGAAACTTTTGGACGACCGCCTTAAGCTTCAGGCTTCTATTCGATATGACAAGAATGAGTTCTTTGATGGCTTTTTCTCTCCGAGAGCTTCGGTTACTTATGCCGCCGGAGACAAAAGAAATCATAACTTCCGCGGATCGTTTCAAACCGGTTTCCGGAATCCGACGACCCAGGACCTTTTCATAGGCCTGGATGCCGGTAGGGCGATTCTGGTCGGTTCTTCACCTGACAATCTTGACCGCCGACTGCCGAACACAACATTGACCGGTCAAAAAGTATATTTTGATTCATACACGCTGCAGTCTGTCAATGCGTTTGCCGCGACAGGGGATCCGACCGTATTGGAATCCGTGGAGACTGATCTCGTTTCGCCTGAGAGAATTCAATCCTATGATTTTGGATATCGTGGGATTTTCGGAAAAATCTACGTGGATCTCTCGGCCTATTACAGCAAATACAAAGATTTCATCAGCAACACCACAGTTGTTACACCAATTGATGGAACAACTTCGGATGCATCGGGAGTAATTGACATCGCTACAGGCAATTTTGATGTTTTCCAGACCTACACCAACTCCAGAGCAGACATCGATTCTTATGGAGGTACCATTGGAGTCAATGCGCGGTTCTTGAAAAAATTGAACTTCGGTGTGAACTACACCTTGGCCAAGTTTGACTTTGACCAGGCGTCTGACCCCGATTTCGCGGCCGGTTTCAACACCCCTGAGCACAAGTTCAAGGTTTCCCTGGGCGGTCAGAATATTTTTGATCGATTCGGGTTTGGGATCAATGTGAGATGGAGCGATGAGTACCTATGGCAGAGTTCAATTGCTAATGCCGTGATTCCATCACGAACTGTGGTGGATACCCAGGTGAACTTTGTGATTCCCGAAATCAAGTCTATGTTCAAATTCGGTGCCTCGAACATCGGTGGCGGTGAATACCAGAGTGCAGTAGGTTCTCCGTTCATCGGATCACAGTATTTCTTCTCATGGGTGATCAATCAGTAATCGGAAAAGCAATGTTAAAGAGTAGTATAAAATCAAGAATGACAAAAATGACAAACATTAAATATTTTTGGCTGGTTGCGCTGTTTCTCGCATTCGCAGCCTGTGAGGACGGAAAATACGACAGGGAGATAGAACCCCCAGTTGAGGTTGTTTCAGGGGATGCGGATTTCAGCTATATGGTGAGCCTGGGTGCTTCTTTTGTATCAGGTGTTTCTGACGGAACGCTTTTTATCAAGTCCCAGGAGAACTCCTTTCCAAACATCATGGCTCAGCAAATGGCACTGGCAGGTGGAGGTGAATTCGTTCAGCCCCTTGTCGATGATAACGTGGGAGGTCTTTTG
>JAHEHE010000137.1 GCA_024644725.1 Flavobacteriaceae bacterium
AGCCTTGCCAGCCGAAGTTTGCGCTCTGCTGAGACCCTGAAAGCCTTGTTGAAAGAAGCGAGATTCAAGGTCTTCGACATGAACCTTCGCCCACCTCACTACGAAATGGATCGACTCTTGGAGTTGATGCGGGCGGCAGATTTGGTAAAACTCAACGATGAAGAGCTATATGAGATTTCCAGGCACCTCAATTTAGGGGGAAACACGATTACCCAGAAAATGATCAGCCTGTCACGGTGGGTGTCGTCTGAAGTCATCATTTGCGTCACCAAAGGAGCTGAAGGTGCCCAGCTTTTGCACAACGGGGAAATGTATTCGAATTCAGGATACCAAGTGAAAGTTGCAGATACCGTAGGTGCCGGCGATTCTTTTCTGGCCACATTATGCTTTTATTTGCTGAGCAAGCATGCTCCTCAGCATGCTCTTGACCAGGCCTGTGCCATGGGATCCCTTGTAGCCAGTAAGGAAGGCGCCATTCCGACAATCACTCCTGAAGAAATTGAAACCATGATTCAGGGTTGATTTTTTTCATATAAGTTCACGAAAATTTTCTACTACAACGTTATAGTTTATATTTTTCTCATTTTGAGTGTCATCAAATTGTGACGTCTTGAAAAAATGCCTTATATTTCGTCCGATTTCTGAAATTTGAAGCATCTGTCTAAAAAAGGGTATCACCGAATCGATCAATTTTTAAACATTTTTTTTTCAGGTTATTTACGTGTTGGAAATCAGTTGATTAATAACTAATTTAAAATAATTATGAAATTTAACTTACTCAAACAATTATTGTTTGTGTGCATTATGCTATCTACGGGTGTGATGTTTTCCCAAACAGTTAGTGGAACAGTAACTGGTGAAGAGGGGCCTTTACCGGGTGTTAACGTAATTGTCAAAGGTACTTCGAACGGTGCATCCACCGATTTCGACGGGAATTACACCCTTGACAATGTGGGTTCAGAAGCCGTGCTGGAATTCAGTTCCTTAGGCTACATGACCCAGGAAATTGCAGTGGGTAGCCAGACCACGATCAACGTGTTTCTGGAGTCTGATGCAGAAGCCCTTGACGAAGTAGTCGTCATCGGTTACGGTACAACCACCGTAAAAGACGCAACCGGATCGGTTGCCGCTGTTACCTCAGACGACTTTAACACAGGGGCGATCGCTTCTGCGGAGCAGTTGATCCAGGGTAAAGTAGCAGGGGTTCAGACGGTTCAATCAAGTGGTGAGCCGGGTGCCGGAATCGCTATTCGTATTCGGGGTACAAACTCGATCCGTTCAAACAACGATCCGTTGTACGTTGTAGATGGTGTTCCTCTTTCAGGGGCAGCTCCTCCAGAAGGACCAAACGTAGGGTTTGGATCGAGCGTTTCAAGTAACCCATTGAGCTTCCTGAATCCGAATGACATCGAAAGCATCTCTGTATTGAAGGATGCATCGGCAACTGCCATCTACGGATCAAGGGGTGCCAACGGTGTTGTCATTATTACGACTAAAAGCGGTAAAGGAAGACAAGGGGGACAGTTCGAGTTCAACACCGGCTTGAGTTATTCGACTCCAGCTAACGAGTTTGACTTGTTGGGTCCTGAAGATTTCCTCGATGCTGTTGAGCAATTCGGCGGAAGCAGAGAAGAACAAGATTACGGTAATGCTACGGACTGGCAGGATGTTGTAACGAGAAATTCTTTCTCACATGACACGAGCCTTTCTTACAATTATAACTACGCTACCGGATCGATCCGTGGTACATTTGGTTACCAGGATCTTCAGGGGGTTCTTGAGAATTCAGGTCTCCAGAGGGTGTCCGGACGTATCAACTGGTTCCAACGCTTGCTTGACGATCGTTTGAACTTGAGCTTGCAATCGACGATCTCCAATGTGAGCGAGGAGCAACCAGCCCTTTCGGGTAGTGCCGGTTTCCGTGGAGACCTTCTGGGTGCGGCCTATTCTGCCAACCCAACCTGGTCGAGCGATCCGGATGAAGTTGTAGGAGGACAAATCAACCCAGCTAACATGCTGAAGTACACCCAAAGCTTAACGGATACTGATAGAATCTTATTGAATTTTTCAGCAGACTACGCTTTCGTAAGAACAGATACAGATCAATTGGTAGGTAAATTGACCTTAGGTTATGACCAATCTAATTCGGTTAGAGAGTCTAACACCTCCAGACTGGCTCAAAACCTGGACAGAGGATCGCAAGGAAATGGTATTGGAGCACTTTCAGAAAATGATTTTTCCAGTAAACTGATGGAATTGACCCTAACCTGGGACAAGGACTGGGAAAATTCCAAATTGAACCTTTTGGGTGGTTATTCCTACCAGGATTTTACCAACTCAGGATACAACGCTCAAGGATGGGGTTACAATACCGACAACATGAATCAGATGGCGAGAGATCTTCGCGGAACTGTACGTTCCATCGAGTCTCTGCTCAATGGTACAGGTTCTTATCAGCAATTTGGAATATCTGAGCCAGGTGGAACTTCATTTGTCAATCGATTGTTCCCGGATCCGTCGTCACAACCTCTTGCAGGTTTTGCAGATACCAGTGTTCGCTCTTTCTGGAGTAACTATTACGACAATACCGATGAATTGCAATCGTTCTTCGCTAGAGGAAACTATACGCTCAGAAACAAATACTTATTCACAGCAACGGTCAGAGCTGACGGTTCGTCAAGATTTGGTTCAGACAACCAATATGGTGTGTTCCCGTCTGCGGCTTTCGCTTGGAAGATCAACGAGGAGAATTTCATCGGAGACAATGTTTCCACTTTGAAAGCGAGATTGAGCTGGGGTATCACAGGTAACCAGGAAGGACTGGGTTACGGTAATTTTATCCGTAGAGAGCGATACGCCGATCCTGGCATCCAAGACAACGGAAACATTGACACTCCGGGTCTGAATGCTGTGGCTTTTGCCAACCCGGATTTGCAGTGGGAGGAAACAACCGCTTATGGATTTGGAGTTGACTTCGGTTTGGCTGCAGATCGCTTGACTGCGACTTTCGATGTTTATTATTCAGAAACGACGAATTTGTTGCTACGGGTCGAAGCGGCTCAACCATCACCACAGCCCTTCTTCTTCCAGAATTTGGATGCTTTGGTGATTAACCAAGGGGCTGAATTCTCGATCAACTATGACTTCCTGGTGAACAATTCAGACTGGGATTGGGATGCCAGTTTCAACATCTCTTACAATGAGAACGAAATCAAAGACTTCGCAGGTCAGATTCCTGCTGGTACAATTCGAGGCCAGGGACTTTCCGGTGCATACGCACAAATTCTTGCTGAAGACCAGCCATTGTTCTCTTACTTCCTCAGGGAGTTTGAAGGCTTTGATGAAAACGGACAGCCCATTGGTGACCAGCAGACTTTTGTTGGAAAGAGTGCATTGCCAACAACCAACTACGGTTTGAACACCAACGTACGTTACAAGAATTGGGATCTGAACATGTTCTTCACAGGTCAGGCCGGATTCTACATCTATAACAACACGAGAAACGCTTTCTTCACAGCAGGAGCCATTGCAAACGCAAGAAACGTCACACCTGATGTTCTGACAAGCGGTGAAGCCGGAAATGCTGAAGCTGCCGTTTCGACTAGATTCCTTGAAAAAGGTGATTTCTTCCGATTCCAAAACTTTACGTTGGGGTACAACTTCAACCTGAGTGACAACAGCGGAATCGACAAGTTGAGATTGACTTTGACAGGACAGAATATATTCATCATCACAGATTACTCTGGATTAGATCCTGAATTGAGCACGAACCCAGGTTCTGGTGACCTATTGAACAACCTGCCTACAGCTGGTATCGATTACACTTCTTACCCAAGACCACGGGTGTTCACCTTAGGATTAAATCTAGTATTTTAAAAAAATTAAGTCATGAAAATTATGTTTAAAAACCAATTAAAAAGAATCGGATCACTGGCCATAATGAGTGCTGTTCTTTTAGTTTCCTGTACTGATTTGGAAATTAAGGAGACTGATTCAATCTTCACCGAGAGTGGAGATGGGTTTAGTGGAGTGGCTGACCCGGAAGGGGCTCTTCAGGGCTTGAATAACAATATTCGGGGTAACCTGGAGGGGCAGGACAACTTGTTTGCCCTCACGGAAGT
>JAHEHE010000069.1 GCA_024644725.1 Flavobacteriaceae bacterium
TCACCGAGAGTGGAGATGGGTTTAGTGGAGTGGCTGACCCGGAAGGGGCTCTTCAGGGCTTGAATAACAATATTCGGGGTAACCTGGAGGGGCAGGACAACTTGTTTGCCCTCACGGAAGTGTCAACGGACGAAACCTTCGTGCCTACAAGAGGAACGGACTGGGGTGACAACGGTATTTGGAGGGTTTTACACCAACATACCTGGACTCCTTCACACAACTATGTTTTATCTGTCTGGAACCAATGGAACCAGAATATCTTTAACGCTTCGGAAATCATCGATGCACGCTCAAATGCTTCTGCGGAGGTAGTGGCAGAAGCCAAATTCCTGAGAGCATTCTCAATGTTCTGGATCATGGACCTCTACGGCCAGGTTCCATTCAGGGAGCCCGATGAAGGTCCTGAGATTGAGCCACGAGTTTTGACAAGAGTTGAAGCTTATAATTTCATACTTCAAGATCTTGACGACGCCATTGCAGGTCTTCCTGCCGGAGGAGCGAACAACAATGATCTGAATCGTTTTGCAACCAAGGCGTCTGCCCGGTTCCTCAAGGCTCGTGTACTTCTGAATTCAGGAGTGTACAGTGGCTCTGGAGCTCCGGCTGATGCAGATCTGGACCTGGTGATCGACTTGGTGGATGAAATTGCCGCAGATGGTTATGCCCTGCAAGACGGATATTTTGAAATCTTTATGGACAGCCCAGACTCTGAAACGATCTGGTGGGTAAGCGCATCTGTTGGAAACAGAATGTGGAACGGATTGCACTACAACCAGACGCACCCCGACAACGGTGGTGGTGGCTGGAACGGATTCTCTACCCTGGCTGAGTTCTATGATCTTTTCGAAGGACCTGCTAATTCGAATTATGCGGGTGATGGTCAGGAAGAACGTAGAGGATTTGTTGTTGACCCGAGCAATGCAGCTGCTGACAACTTCGGATTCGGATACGGTATGCAGATCGGTCAGATGTACAATGGAGCAGGAGAACCATTGGAAGATCGTTCGGCCAATCCATTGGTATTCACAAGAGAATTGCCAGGTCTTGTTGGTAACAACGAACGTACAGGAATTCGTACCCTCAAGTACTCTCCACGTAACGGTGCTTATACTGGTCACCAAATCATCTTCCGATATGCGGATGCGCACCTTATGAAGGCAGAAGCTTACTTGTGGAAAGGTCAGGATGGTATGGCCCTTGATATGGTCAATGATTTAAGAGCGATTCGCGATGCGGATCCACTCGGATCAATCAGCACTGAAATCATGCTGGACGAACGAGCCAGAGAATTATACCACGAATTCATCCGTCGTACGGATATGATCCGTTTTGGATTGTTCACGCGCGACTGGGAGTTCAAAGAGCCAGGATCAGTGGGTGACGCGAACAAAAACTTGTTCCCAATCCCATCGAATGCCTTGCTTTCGAATTCAAACCTGGTACAGAACCCAGGATACTAAGATTAATTCTAAAAGTTGAAAAGGCTTCCCGGGTGGGAAGCCTTTTTTATTGAACCTAATTTCTTTGTTATTCCGCTCTTAGAACGAAGCCCTGATTATGGACATTCTCGATCCTTATGGCAGGGTCCTTCGAAAGGTATTTTCGCAAATGTGAAACAAAAACATTGAGGCTCTTCTTTGTGAAAAAATCACTTTTACCCCAGAGGGTATTGAGTATTTCCTTGTGTGAGCACAATTCGTTCCTATTTCGAAGAAGAATCTCAAGGACTCCTGACTCTCGCCGGGTCAGTTTCTGAACAGACCCGTCTTTGAATCGCAGTTCACCCAGCTCTGGATCAAACACATAGTCCCCTACCCTGTTTTCAATTTTATGGGTCTGCCTCTGTTGATTACCGGACGGCGACAAACGGGCGAGCAAGCTGTTGAGGCGCACTACTAATTCCTCCTCGTCTATCGGTTTTTTCAAATAATCCACGGCCCCCAGTGAAAAGCCCTTAAGCACATCAATTTTCATGGATCTTGAAGTTAAAAACATGAACGGGATATCGATGTATTTCTCGCGCATCTTTCGGGCCAGGGTAAACCCATCCATTTCAGGCATCATCACATCCAGAACAGCGAGGTCGAAGCTTTGGGACTCCATCTCTTTCAGGGCCTCGTTTCCATTCTTGACCCACTGGATGTCAAAGTCCTTCATCGCCAGGTATTCGGATAACAAATAACCGAGCGAAGGATCATCTTCAACGAGCAATATGCGTTTATTGTCTGTCATCGTTTTTTCTTCTGGGTCCTGTCATTGTCTACTCAACGGGAGGATCATCGTAAATGTCGAACCTACCCCCTCCTCGCTGACCACATCAATCTTTCCTTTGTGTAAATTTACGATTCGTTTCACATAGTGCAATCCCAATCCATATCCTTTAACATCATGGCGGTCGCCATTGGGAACCCTGAAATATTTGTCGAAAATCTTCTTCTGGCCTTCTTTGGCAATTCCGATTCCCTCGTCACGTATCTGAATGTGAAGCATACCTTTTTCTTTAAACGCAGTCATTCTGATCTTATAGGGTTCATCGGAATATTTTCGCGCATTTTCCAGCAAACTGTTTACCGCATTATCAACGTGATATTTATCTCCTTTAAAGTCATAGGGCGCATCGCTCAATTCCATTTCAAAGGATCCCCCTTCCAAATTTGCCAGGCTGCTGAAATTCGAACCTATTCGATTCAATAGCGGGTAAAGGTCAAACCTTTCCATTTCAAGAACATCCTTTTTACCCTCAATGATGGCTAATTCCAGGACCTTGTCGATCTGATTCTTCATTTTGTCCAGTTGCGACCGCATAACCCCTACCACTTCTTTCGCATCACCGTCAATTTTCTCTTCCAGGATCTTGCTGGCCACCCCCATCGAAAAAACAGGGGTTTTCAATTCGTGGGTGAGGTTATTTATGAATTCATTAGTTGTTGAAATCAAATTCTTCTGCAGATAGAAAGCCCTGAAAACCCATATCAATATGGATATGATAATCAGGATAAAGAAAAGGCTCGGAATCGTCAATCCATTGAGCTGTGAGAGGAAATAACGATTCACGTTCTTAAAACGAATCTCAAGGATCAGATTTTTATTGGAAGTATCCGCCAAATAACCCTTCAGTGTCATGGGATAGCTCAACACCTCATCCGATTCATCTAACTGTTCTGAGGAACCCAAATAAACAAGGGAGTCACGGGAGTAGAGCTCGTAGGTAAAATCTGCCTTTATTCCGTGCTCCACAAGCTTGGATTTTACAAAGTCATTGAAAAAGTACTCCGAGGCGTCCCTGATGCTATCCATGCTGAGTTTGAAATTCTCCTCCTCACCTGTTATGGATGTCGCCACGAGATAGGTCAATTCGTTTCTAGCACTGAGCTCCTCTTTCATTTCTGTCATGGCTTCCCTCATATTCTCGTCGAACTGGAGACCGGCCAGATTCAGGCCAATTCTGAAGTACTGGTACTGAACGACAGAAAGGCCAATAATGGATACGATAAAAAGACTGATGTAGAGATATTTTCTCACCATTGAACAGTAAACTCCCAAAAATCAGAGCCCATTAATCTTTCATTAATCTTTTTAACTTTTGATTAATGTTTTTAAACTCTGCTTAGCGCTTGAGTATGTATTAATGCCCTAATTTAGCAGAAATTTCATAATTAAATTAATTGTTTCAACATAATAAAGCTGACCTCTCCGGCCAGCTTTTTTATTTCCTCAGGAAGAATCAAAAAGCATTGGGAGAAATGTCTTTGAAAATTCGCTTGCAAATTCTTTCGGCACTCACCTTGCTGATCGCGTTTTCCTTAATTTCATGTGACTCCAAATCTTCAGATGGGAGCGCCCTTGCATCCCGAAATGGGGAAAAGCTGTTCAAACTTCGAGAGGACTCCGGGATTGAATTCAGCAACGACCTTAGCCCTACTGCCGAACTCAACATACTCACCTATCTGTATTACTATGACGGAGGCGGGGTGGCTTCAGGGGATCTAAACAATGATGGCCTTATCGATCTGTATTTTACGGGGAACCAGGTAGCCGATCAGCTCTATTTGAATCAGGGAGGCCTTACGTTCAAGGAAATAACCCAGGAAGCCGGTATCGAGAATTCTTCGGGGTGGACCACCGGCGTGACCATGGCAGATGTCAACAGCGATGGCCTTCTTGACATCTATGTCTGCAAAATAGGGAAATACAAAGATATCCAGGGTGCCAATCGCCTCTTCATCAACCAGGGCGTGAATGAATCCGGGATTCCCGAATTCAAAGATGAGGCAGCTTCTTATGGATTGGACATCGAAACCTTCAGTACGCAGGCGGCATTCTTTGACTACGACCTCGATCAAGATCTGGACATGTTCCTGCTGAACCATTCGGTCAACCCGAATCGAACCTATGGCAAGGGCAATCTGAGAACAAAACCTGATTCCCTGGCAGGGGATCGACTGCTTCGAAATGACGGTGGAAAATTCGTGGATGTCAGCGTTGAGGCGGGCATCTTTCAGGGTAAGATCGGCTACGGACTGGGGCTGGGTATAAGTGACCTCAACAATGATGGTTACCCGGACATCTATATCGGCAATGATTTTTTTGAGAATGATTATGTATACCTCAATACGGGTAAAGGAACATTCAGAGAACTTATTACCGCTGATGAAACCACACTGGGGCACACCACACACGCTTCCATGGGCAATGACCTGGCTGACTACAACAACGATGGCTGGATAGACATCATTTCCCTGGATATGTTGCCCCAGGAACTGAAGGCATATAAAATGTCAGGACAGGAATACAGCAATCAGATCTACAACCAATACCTTAAAAACGGATATCGACCTCAGTACACCCAGAATACACTCCACCTGAATGATGCCGGAAATCATTTCAAAGAAACGGCCTATGCTGCCGGGATTGCTGCCACCGACTGGTCCTGGAGTCCTTTGCTCGCTGATCTGGACAATGATGGGTTCAAGGACGTTTTCATCTGCAATGGCATACTGGGAGCGACGAACGACATGGATTTTATCAGTTTCATCTCCAATGAAAAGATCCAGAGCCGAATCGACAAGGGAATGGAGGAGCAAGACCTGGAATTGACCAGAGATCTTCCGGAGCGGAAATTGCCGAATCATTTTTTCAGAAACAGGGGTGACCTTACCTTTGAAGATGTCACCGGTACCTGGTACGAGGAGATTCCGAGTTTCAGCAATGGCTCCAGCTATGCGGATCTGGACAACGACGGGGATCTCGACCTGATTGTCAATAACGTCAATTCCCGGGCGTATATCCTTGAGAACAGAACAAATACCTTGTCGGGTAACCGCCACTTGAAAGTTAACTTTGAAGGACCTTTCCAAAATAAATCAGGAATTGGTGCTCGTGTCCTGGTATACGCCGATAGTGCGGTCCTTACCTTCGAGAACTTTTTGACCCGAGGGTATCTTTCGTCGGTAGCTCCTGAGCTCACCATTGGCCTGGGGGCGAGAGAAAGAATCGATTCAATCGTTGTTCGTTGGCCAGGAGGCAATGTCGAAACCAGAAAAGATATCACAGCTGGTGAAAATCTGGTTTTCCGCTTTGAGGACGCCCAAACAAAACCAACCTCAGTCGACGCAGTCAGAAATTTTCTGAAAACTACAGATTCTGCTTTTGAATGGAAACATCGTGAACCTGACAGCTATGAGTTTGGCAGGGAGCCCCTCATACCCTATTCAAAAGGCTCCGAGGGACCAGGATTGGCCATAGGCGATGTAAACGGCGATGGGCTTCAAGATATTTACCTCGGTGGAGGAAAACGGCAATCAGGAGTTCTATACCTGCAGCAGAGTTCGGGAACCTGGATACAGGATGCTCAATCTGAATTTGAACTCCACGCCGAGTCAGAAGAAACTGCGGCTCTGTTTTTCGACGCCGATGGCGATCAGGATCTCGACCTTATAACAGCTTCAGGCGGCAATGAGGCCAAACAGGGGTCCCGATTGCACCCCATTTTGTATTTGAATCATGGGGGTCGTTTTAAGACTGCTGCGAATTTCCCTGAACTGGAAACTAATGCCTCGGACATCGTGGCAGAAGATCTCGATGGTGATGGAGACATGGATCTTATCATTTCATCCAATGCACGTCCTCAGCAATTCGCGCGGGGATCCAGGCAGATCGTCCTGTTCAATTCGGGTTCTGGAAAATTTGAAGATGTCAGCGAATCCTTTGGGTCGGATCTGCAGGACATAGGACTGATCGACGATCTCGAAGTCTGCGACCTCAACAGGGACTCGCGACCTGATCTGGTTGTTGCCGGTCACTGGTCCCCAATAACATTGTTTTACAACGATGGAAAGAAATTGGTGAAACAGCAGAACCAGGGTCTGGAAAAAAGCAATGGCCTTTGGAATACGATCAAAGTCATCGATATCGATCAGGATGGAGATCTCGATTTGGTGGCAGGCAATTGGGGTCTGAATACCCGACTAACGGCTACTTCCTCTCAACCCCTCCAGGTCTATCTCAAGGACTTTGACAACAACGGGAGAGAAGAGGCCATTGTAACCCTTCACCACGATGGAGTTGAAACGGTTTTCTCTTCGAAAACGGATCTCGTAAAGCAATTGCCTATGCTGAATAAGAAGTTTCTCTCATACAAGACATTTGCTGAGGCTACCGTGAGCGAATTGTTCGGAGCTGACAATCTCAACACTGCGGATCGGAAAGTGGTTTACACACTGGAGCACAGTATTTTTTTGAATGACGGAGAAAATGGTTTCAACCGACTTAATCTCCCCTATGAGGCACAGCTGACATCGGCAAAAATTTTATATTTGCACGATTTTGATAAAGATGGACTCCCCGACATCTTGATGGCCGGTAATGATTTTAACATCAATACACAGCTCGGACGACTCGATGCGGGTCATGGCCTCGTTCTATTGAACCGGGGCAAAGGATACTTTGCAAAATCGTTTTTATACCGACCTGAGATTAAAGGTCAGGCGCGATCCATATCCGAAGTTGTGATAGGTGATGAACATAGTCTCCTCATCGCCCGAAATAATGACAGTCCTGTATTACTTAAATCAAACATAACCCATGAATAAGTCAAAGTTGAAAAGAATCTTTAACCTCGCACTGGTCATTTCCTTTGGTGTTTCTTTCATTTGGTCCTGCTCAAAGGAGGAGCCTGAAGACGAGATGAAGAATGAAGTGAAGAACCCACTTTTCACTTTGCTCGATCCCGAGGATTCGGGTTTTGACTTCACCAATGAAGTGGTCAATCAGAAAAATTTCAACATTTTCAAGTATCGTAATTTCTACAACGGGGGCGGAGTGGCCATCGGCGACATCAACAACGATGGTTTGTCGGACATCTATGTGACGGCCAATATGGGTAAGAACAAGCTCTTTCTCAATAAGGGAGACATGAAATTCGAAGACATTTCAGTCCAGGCGGGTATCGAGGGCAACAA
Organism: Flavobacteriaceae bacterium; assembly: GCA_024644725.1. GTDB lineage: Bacteria > Bacteroidota > Bacteroidia > Flavobacteriales > Flavobacteriaceae > Lutimonas. Next base: position 7,461 of record JAHEHE010000069.1, read on the forward strand.
ACCCTGGTCGACGGGAGTGGTCATGGCTGACATCAACAATGACGGCTTGCTCGACATCTACGTGTCAAACGCGGGAAATCTCGAGGGCAACAATCACGACAATGACCTGTATATCAACAACGGCGACCTGACCTTTACTGAAAAGGCTGCCGAATACAACCTGGCCAAAACGGGCTTCAGCACCCACGCCAGTTTCTTCGATTACGACAAAGACGGTGACCTGGATGCTTATATACTCAACAACAGCAACATCCCGGTTAGCAGTTTGGGATATGCGGAGCAACGTGAGGTAAGAGCCCAGGAATGGGAAGGCGTACCCGAGATTTTCAGAGGCGTGGGTGACATGCTTTTAGAAAATCAGGATGGCGTATATGTCGACGTGAGCGAAGAGGCGGGAATCTATGGAAGCCTTATCGGGTTTGGTCTCGGGGTGATGGTCAGTGACATCAACGGGGACCTCTATCCTGACATTTACATCTCCAACGATTTCTATGAGCGTGATTACCTCTACATCAACAACCAGGATGGAACCTTTACGGAAGAGATCAAGAACTGGACCTCGCACCTGAGTCTTTCGGCCATGGGAATTGACATGGCAGACATCAACAACGATGGCTATGCAGATATCTTTATCACTGATATGCTCCCTGAAGGGGATCAGCGCGTCAAATCGGTCATGGAATTCGAGGGCTACAACGTCTTCAGGCTAAAACAGAGCAAAGATTTTTACCAGCAATACATACAGAACACGCTACAACTGAACAATGGTAACGGCTCTTTTTCTGAAATTGCCAACTACAGTGGGGTTGCAGCCACAGACTGGAGTTGGGCCGGACTCATCTTCGACATGGACAATGACGGCTACCGGGACATATTCGTCACCAATGGGGTCAACCACGATCTCACCGACCTCGATTTCGTCGACTTCTTTGCCAATGAGATCATCCAAAACATGGCCCTGACCGGACAGAAAGAAGCCGTGGATTCCATCATTGACAAGATGCCCGTCAAGCCCCAACCCAACTACGCCTACAGGAACAAGCAGGACATCACCTTCAGCAATGAAACGATTCCATGGGGTTTTGGCCTGAAGAGCCTCTCCAATGGTGCAGCGTATGGGGATCTGGACAACGACGGTGATTTGGATCTTGTGGTAAACAACGTGAACATGCAGTCCTTTCTGTATGAAAACAATTCAGAGACACTGAACGATCACAACTACATCAAATTGAATTTCAAAGGAGAGGAACCAAACCTGTTTGCGATCGGGACCACCGTTTGGATGTATTATGACAATTCGATCGTCATGCAGGAGCTCATTCCAAGCCGCGGATTTCAGTCGTCGGTCGATTATGGCATGACCATCGGACTGGGTGACAAAACTCAGATTGATTCCCTTCGCATTGTTTGGCCGGATGATCGAACCCAGCTCTTTATCGGGGTGGCTTCGAATCAAACGCTGGAGCTTTCGCAATCGGATGCGACAGACAAATTCATCCCCTTCAAGGGGCCCGAACGTGAGAAGATCTTGAAGGAAATCCCCTCTGACAATTTGAGAATACATACTGAAAATACCTACAATGACTTTGATTTTGAGGGTCTCATCTCGAAAAAACTCTCACAGGAAGGGCCTGCCCTGGCCATTGGAGACATCGATCAGGACGGCAATGAAGATGTATTCATTGGAGGAGCCAAAAAACAACCCGGAGTCATTTACCTTCATAAAGGAGATGGAAAACTTGTCCCCTTGGAACAGCCCGTTCTCGAGGAGGAAAGTTACTATGAGGACACTGCGGCAGCCTTTTTTGACGCTGACAATGACGGGGATTTGGATCTGATCGTCGGATCGGGCGGCAACGAGACCTCAGACGAAAACATCTATCGCGCAAGACTCTATCTGAACAACGGAAAGGGAAATTTTACGGGCTCAGCAGAAAAACTGCCGGCGGCGTTCAAGAATATCTCTGTGATTCGGCCCCATGACTTTGACGCAGACGGAGATGCCGATCTATTCATCGGGTCAAGAAGTGTCCCCGGCGTTTATGGATTGGATCCGAACCATTTGCTTCTGGAAAATCTCGGAGATGGCAGCTTCAGAGACATCACCGAAACCAAGGCCTTCGACCTGAAACAAGGAGGTATGGTCACGGGAGCAGTATGGACTGATATCGACGGAGACGGCAAAGAGGATCTGATCACGGTTTCCGACTGGGGTGCTCCAATGATATTCAAGAACAGCGGAAGACGTCTCTCACATATGAAATCGGATTTGGACCCATTGCACGGTTGGTGGAATGTGGTGGAAACTGCAGACCTTGACAATGATGGTGACATGGATCTGATCCTGGGGAATCAAGGCTCAAATACCTTGTATAAAGCTTCTGCGGAGGAACCCATGAAGATCTGGATCAACGATTTTGACAACAACGGAACATTCGAGCAGATTGTAACGCGTAACCTCAATGGGAAAGACTACCCTATTCACATGAAGAAAGAGCTCACTTCTCAAATGGTGTCCCTGAAAAAACAGAATTTAAAGGCTTCCGAATATGCGTCTCGCACCGTCCAGGAACTTTTCCCTCCCGAAGTTTTTGATAGAACGATTATGAAAACTTCGGTCATGGGTGAGTCTGTAGTGGCTCTCAACGAAGGGAACGGCAAGTTCGCTGTCAAAGCCCTGCCCAGCTGGGTGCAATTGTCCTGTGTATGCGGTGTTACCTGTACCGACCTGAACCAGGACGGCAATATCGATCTCATCCTGGGTGGAAACAATTTCGAGTTCAGACCCCAATATTCGCGCATTGATGCGAATTACGGCAGTGTGTTGATGAGCGAAGGAGACGGGTCTTTCAACTGGGTGAATTATAAAGACAGCGGGTTTTTCATCCGCGAGGAGATCAAGCACATCCGCGAATTCAAAGACAGTTCCGGAAAAAGATATATTCTAACCGCTGTCAACGATGGCGCTCCTAAGCTATACGCATTAGATGATTAAAAAACTAAGCATACTCGTATCGATCATCTGGCTGATTCAGTCCTGTAAGCAGGATGGTGGAAGCCTATTTAAAAATCCGGATCCGAAAGAGACAGGTATTGACTTCGTGAACAGAATCGATGAAAGTGATGAGCTCAACATCCTGGACTATCTCTATTTCTACAACGGAGGCGGCGTAGCCATAGGAGATTTGAACAACGATGGTTTGCCTGAAATATTCTTTTCGGGAAACCAGGTAAAGAACAAACTCTACCTCAATCAAGGTGATCTCAAATTCGAGGATATCAGTGAGTCGGCGGGCATTTTGGGCAATAGCAGCTGGAACTCCGGGGCCGTAATGGGAGATGTCAACGGGGACGGACTCCTGGACATTTACGTTTGTTCCGTGGTCGGTCTCAACGGATTCAATGGCTTCAACGAGCTCTACATCAACAACGGTGATCTTACTTTCACAGAAAGTGCTGCGAAATACGGGCTGGATTTTGAGTCCTACAGCTCGACTGCCGCATTCCTCGATTATGATCTCGACGGTGACCTTGACATATACCTGCTGAATCACGCCGTCCATACTCAGGAATCCTTCGGCAAGGCGGACTTGAGAAACAAAAGAACCTATGAAACGGGCGACAAGCTCCTCCGTAATGACGGAGGAGTCTTTTCCGACGTCAGCGTAGAGGCCGGTATCTTCGGTGGCGTAAATGGGTATGGTCTGAGCGTCGCTGTCTCCGATTTCAACCAGGATGGCTACCCGGACATCTATGTGTGCAACGATTTTCACGAGGATGACTATTACTACCTCAACAATGGGGACGGCACCTTTGCAGAGAAACTCAAGGAATATTTTGGCCATACGACCCGATTTTCGATGGGTAGTGACGTTGCCGACATCAACCACGACGGCTGGCCGGATATTCTTTCCCTGGACATGTTGCCCGAGGATGAGGCGATCCTGAAAGCATCCGACGGAGACGAGTCGCTACAGATCCTGAAAATGAGGGTTGAGCAGTATGGATACCACTACCAGTTCACACGTAACATGCTTCAGGTCAACCAACCCGGATACAAATTTGTTGAAACTGCTCTTTTGAGCGGAATTGCCGCCACCGATTGGAGCTGGAGCTCACTTTTTGAGGACTTCGACCAGGACGGACACCAGGACCTCTTCATATCGAATGGTATTCCCAAAAGACCCAACAACCTGGATTTCATAAAGTTCGTATCAAGCGATCAGATTCAAAAAAAGATCAACAACACCCGGCTTGTCGACCAGGAAGCCCTCAATATGATGCCCGGAGGCAAAGTACACAATTATGTCTTTCAAGGAGATGGGAACATTGGTTTCAAAGACAGATCAGGTGACTGGATTAAAAAGGATTCCCTCATATCAGGAGCTACGGCACTGGGTGACCTGGACAATGATGGCGACCTCGACCTGGTGGTGAGCAACATCAACGAACCAGCAGCCCTGTACATCAATCAGACCAATGAAAAGAACAATTACCTGAAAATAAAATTCGAGCTGCCTAATGCGAATAAGCTGGGTATCGGAACCAAAGTGCTCTCCTATCTCGGAGGTCAGGTACAATACAAGGAGCTCTATACGGTACGCGGGCTTCAGTCTTCATCTGAGCCCCTGATCCACTTTGGATACGGAGATGCGGTTGCGATCGATTCCCTCCGAATCATCTGGCCCGACCGGACTAGCCAACTGTTGACAAATGTCAAGACGAACCAGCTCCTCATCTTGAGCCCCGAAGGGTCGGAAAACCTTGGGTCTGCATTTTTTAATCCGACAAAAACTGAGCTATTCTCAAAAATCCAGGACAACCTGGGCATCGATTTTGAGCACCAGGAGAACAATTACAATGATTTCAATGTGACCAAACTCATCCCCTATCAGGTAACCGAACGGGGACCGGCCCTGGCTGTAGGAGATGTGAACGGTGATGGGAAGGAAGATATATTCTTCGGTGGATCCAGCAAAATCCCTTCCCGAATCTATATTCAAGAGGCCGGTGGTTTTAAAGAGCAGGAAGCAGAACGGATAAAACAGGACTCCATTTATGAAGATGTGTACGCCTTGATTGAAGACCTGAACGGTGACGGTCGAAATGACCTGTTTGTCGGAACCGGCGGTGCAGATCTCTATCAGAACCCGTCCACGCTTCTTGACAATTACTACCAGAGGACGGACGATGGTTTTGAAAAGTCAAAGCTGCCGGACTATTTTGAAAATGCCTCAGTTATCGCTCCCAGTGACATAGATGGAGATGGCGATCTGGACCTGTTCGTTGCGGCCCACGTGGATTCCAAAGATTTTGGAAAAATCCCGGGAAGCTATTTGCTCCTCAATACCGGTAATGCATTTGAAATCCAGGACAACAAGGATATGCTGAAACTGGGCATGGTGACAGACGCGACCTGGATGGATTTCGACGGTGACGGAACAGACGATCTCGTGGTCATCGGCGAGTGGATGTCTCCACGATTTTTCAGAAACGTCGATGGTCGACTGGAGGAAGCCTCTGTGACGTCAGACAAGCTCAACGGCTTATGGCAGGCCCTCATACCCTTTGACATCGACAATGACGGGGACCAGGACCTTTTGCTCGGTAATTGGGGTGCGAATACCAAATTCAAGGCGTCTGCCGACTATCCGATGCGCATGCACCACCTGGATTTTGACAACAACGGCAAAAAAGAAACGGTGATCTCAATTGAGAAAAATGGCACGTACTATCCGCTTGCCAATCTGGATGAACTGGTCGGACAAATGAATATACTGAGAAAGAAATTCCCGGATTA
>JAHEHE010000070.1 GCA_024644725.1 Flavobacteriaceae bacterium
ATGACTCCTGTGAAGGCCTGTGGTGAATTGATGCCAAACACCGCAATAGCGACGGCTATGGCGAGTTCAAAATTATTTCCCGTCGCTGTAAAAGCTACCGATGCATTTCTTTTGTAGTCAATGCCCATTCCTTTGCCCAGAAAAAAGCTGACAAAGAACATGAGCACGAAATAAACCACCAGGGGTATGGCAATTCGCACCACATCGAGCGGGAGTTCCAGGATCATGTCTCCCTTCAGGCTGAACATCAATACGATCGTTCCCAAAAGAGCGAAGAGTGTAATGGGCGAAATAAAGGGAACAAACTTGCGATTGTACCATTCGATTCCCTTTTTTTTGATTAGGATCCGTCGGCTCAGGTATCCGGCAGCAAATGGAATTCCGAGATAGATAAGGACGCTTTGGCCTACCTCCCAAATCGAGATTTCAACCTCGTAGCCAGGCACGCCAAAAAACGGTGGTAAAACGGTTATGAAAAACCAGGCGTAAAGACTGTAGGTAAGCACCTGGAAAATACTGTTTAGCGCGATGAGGGTTGCCCCGTATTCCCGGCTTCCACCGGCCAGGTCGTTCCATACGATGACCATGGCGATGCACCGTGCCAGTCCAATCAGAATTAAACCTGTCATATACCCCGGATGATCCCTGAGAAAAATAAGGGCGAGGCCAAACATGAGGATCGGACCAACGATCCAGTTGAGAAAAAGGGATACCGACATGAGCTTGCGATCCTTGAAAATTTTCGGCACCAGGCTGTAGTCGACTTTCGCCAATGGCGGATACATCATCAGGATCAGACCAATCGCCAGAGGAATGTTCGTAGATCCCACACTCAGGCGATCAGTGACAGCTCCCATCTGTGGAAAGGCGGCACCGATGCCAACCCCTACCAGCATGGCCAGAAAAATCCAAAGGGTCAGATAGCGATCGAGGGTTTTGAGTCTTTTTTTCATGATTTGTCCAGGACGGCCCGTTTTGGGATGAGTGCATCCCGGTAAGTGATCATATGCTCCTCGTTTACTGTGATGTAGGCCAGGCTGTGCGATTCGCTGACGGTTTCAGTTCCGGCCTTCAGAAATGGAAGCTCCTCTTTCTCTGAAAACTCGCGCAGGTGAATCGCATGATGTTCTGCTATCTTCTCGGCTTCCGGACCATGGAAATCCCAGATCAATTTTATCTTTCGGCTCAAAATGTATATTTTCAGGTGTAGATTATGGCTCAGACTCTACTTCAAAGCCCGAGTTTTCAAAATTAATTAAATTATCTTTGTAAAAAGTTCCTGAGAACCCCTGAAATAGACATTTCCGTGACAGAAACCCAATTTGTTGCCAGAGCTCTTTCCACCGACAGGGTGGCAGAGGGCAAATGTTCCTGGCAGAGCCCAAGCAATATAGCTCTTGTAAAATACTGGGGTAAAACAGAACCGCAAATCCCCACGAATCCGTCCATAAGCTTTACGCTGAAAAATTGCTTCACAAAAACGACACTCCATTATCGAAGGAAGGCAAAAACAGATGAGACTTTTAATTTCGAGGTGATCTTCGAGGGTCATCCCAAGCCCGGTTTCCATCCGAAAATAGAGGCGTTTTTCGAGCGTATTCTACCTTACCAGGGGTTTTTGAAAGAATTCGAATTTAAAATCCATACTGAGAACTCTTTTCCTCACAGCAGTGGCATTGCTTCTTCCGCCAGTGGGATGAGTGCACTCGCTCTCTGTTTGATGAGTCTCGAAAAAGAGCTCGATCCTTCAATTTCAGATTCGTATTTTAAAGAGAAGGCCTCTTTTCTCGCGCGTCTCGGATCAGGCAGCGCTTCCAGAAGCATTGAAGGGCCGCTCGTGGTTTGGGGTGAGCACAAAGAAATCGAATCGAGCTCCGACCTCTACGGAGTGACTTATCCCTTCGATGTTCATGAAGTTTTCAAGGGATACCAGGACACAATTTTGCTTGTCGACAAAGGGGTAAAACAGGTTTCAAGCACGGTAGGTCACGGATTGATGAAAGGTCATCCCTTTTCTGAAGCGCGATTCCGCCAGGCCAACGATCACCTGAGTCAGTTGATTCCGATACTGAAAAACGGAAACCTCGATGCCTTCATTGAAATCGTTGAAAAAGAGGCTCTGTCTCTTCACGCCATGATGATGACCTCCTCGCCTTACTTTATGCTGATGCGCCCGAATACACTGGAAATCATTGAGCGCATTTGGTCCTATCGACGGGAAACCGGCAGCAAACTCTGTTTTACCTTAGATGCCGGCGCCAACGTGCACCTGCTCTATCCAAAGAGGGAAAAAGAGAGTGTGGAAGCCTTCATTGAAAAAGATTTGGCGCATTTCTGTCAGAATAATCACTATATTTCGGATCACACGGGTGAAGGAGCGAAAGAATTAATGTAATGAAAGGCGTATTTTTTCGTTCTAAAAAGCTGGATACGAGATCAAAGTGGATTTTATCGTATATTTGTAACCGAAATCAGCAGAGGTAAAAACTCGAATAAATAATGAAAGGACCTCTTTTCTACGCAAAAATTCTTCTCTTCGGAGAGTACGGAATTATAAAAGATTCCAAGGGTCTTGCAATCCCTTACAATTCTTATCAGGGTTCCCTCATCATTTCAGATGATCAGGGGGACAGGGCAAAGGAATCAAACGAAAAGCTCCGGGCCTTTTACCAATATCTCAAGGATTTAAACGACGTGGATGTCAATCTCAGACTGGATGAGATGAAGCGCGACATCGACAGGAACATGCACTTCGATTCAAGCATCCCCCAGGGATACGGTGTGGGAAGCTCAGGTGCCCTGGTCGCTGCCATTTACGACAAATACGCCGATGACAAGATCACGGTTTTGGAGAATCTCACACGAGACAAGCTGTTGAAGCTGAAATCCATCTTTTCGAAAATGGAGTCCTTTTTTCACGGAAAAAGCTCCGGCCTTGACCCTTTGAACTCCTACCTGAGTCTGCCGATCTTGATCAACTCCAAAGACAATCTCGAGCCAACGGGCATCCCTTCACAGGCTGCCGGTAAGGGAGCGGTTTTCCTGCTGGATTCGGAGATCATCGGGGAAACGGAACCGATGGTAAAAATCTTCATGAACAAAATGAAGAATGAAGGCTTTAGAAAGATGATCGACCAGGATTTTGCCCGTTATACGGATAGTTGCATAGATGATTTCCTGAAAGGTGATGTCACTTCCCTGTTCGGCAATGTGAAAAAGCTTTCCAAGGTGGTTCTAAAGCACTTCAAGCCGATGATCCCCAATTCTTTCCACAAGCTTTGGCAACAGGGTCTCGAGTCGAACGACTACTACCTTAAGCTTTGCGGATCTGGAGGAGGTGGATACATACTGGGATTCACCGAGGACTACGACAAAGCAAAATCAGCACTGAAGGACTACAAGCTGGAACTTGTGTACAGGTTCTAAAAGCAATTCCGACATCTATTATGGTACCTGGCCCCAAGGAGCAAACTCAGCCTCCTCATAAAAAGAAGAAATACTCGTTCTTATTCAAGTTTTTAAGCATGCTGTCGGTCGTACGCGGCTACAACATTGCCGTAATTGTCCTGGCCCAATACCTGGCCGCCATCTTCATTTTTTCACCGGAAAAGCCTTTGAAAGAGATCATTTTGAATCTCGATCTCTATTTTATCGTTCTGGCCACAATCTGTGTCATAGCTGCCGGATACATCATCAACAATTTTTACGACACGAAAACCGATCAGATCAACAAACCGCTCAAATCCCGGATCGACAACATCGTCGGACAGGAGACCAAGATCCGAATCTATTTCCTGTTGAATTTTATTGGCGTTGCCTTTGGATTCCTGGTATCCTGGCGGGCCGCTGTTTTCTTCGCCTTCTACATTTTCCTGATCTGGCTCTATTCGCACAAGCTAAAAAAATACCCTTTGATGGGCCTGTTCTCTTCAGCTATTCTTTCCATACTTCCTTTCTTCGCTGTCTTTGTCTACTACAAGAATTTTTCGACCCTGATCTTTACCTTTGCGGCCTATTTGTTCTTCGTGTTGATGATCCGACAACTTTTGAAAGACCTGGAAAACATAAAGGGCGATATCGTACAGGACTACCAGACCATTGCCGTAAAGTACGGGGAGCGATTTACGAAAATGCTGATTACGCTGCTGGTACTACTTACCCTGAATCCCATTTATTTTCTTTGGAAATACCCCGAGATGGGGATGATGAAATACTATTTCTACCTGGCGGGTATCTTTTCCCTGCCCTTTCTTTTTCTCGTTTGGAAGGCCGAGACCAAAAAACACTATGTCATCCTGCACAATCTGATCAAGCTCCTCATCTTCCTCGGAGTAATGAGCATTATGCTTCTGGACACATCGGTTATCATAAAAAGGATATTGGGGCTTTGATAAAATTCCCTAATTCTTTGATGCCTCCATTAAGGATAACTTAAAGGCTTCGCTTTCAGCAATCAAATCTTTATAGGCGTTGTTTCTTTGAATGAGTGCAGAGAAGTACCCGGCAAGGACATTTCTGAACTTAAGAGTCCTGTAAATACTTTCATCTTTAATTTGTTCATTCAAAATATCATAATTATCAAATACAAATGGAGTGACATAGGTATTGAAATAATTGTAGAAATAATCATCAACAAAACTGGCGGCTTTTACTTTCAAATGATAATTGACAATGGCTGATTTTAGCTGAGGATCACGAATCAAATTGAGATTTCCACTGTTTGTGATATCGATATAAGTCCCCTCATTGGGCTCCATTCTTGAAAAGTTAATTATTCTCTTGAGCAGTGCCTCTGAAGAATCATTTGAGAAAGTCAGATCCCGCATTTCCTTGAAATGTTTCGAGTTATGAAGAATCCACAGGCTGTCGGTCTCATTGAATCTTTCCAACTCCGTCAAATTGGCTTCGACATCATCCTTAAAGCCGGCTATGTATCTTCGCTCCTGTTCAATATCCCGATTCTGATCTCTCCAATTATTCATAAAAAACCCAGCGGAAACCCCTAAAAATACTACGACAAGTTCAAGGATCAACCGTGCCCAATACTCTCTTGTCAACACAATGGTGGAATTCTTCTTACTCATAGGAACGCGGTTTTGATGAATTTAACGGTAAATATAAAGTTTATTCACGATCAGTTATTTTAAACTTCTTTATTAGTACTTTTGCAAAAATTTTCAAGATGACTTCGAACAACAAATCGTCGGGAGGACGACATGGAAAGAAAAAAGATAAAAATTACAGACCTCATCCTCAGAAGGTCAAGAACTTCAAAAAACAACCTTCAAAAAGTGCTCCGTCAGAGGAGACCAAAGGCATTCGCCTAAATAAATACATTGCCAATGCAGGCATTTGCTCGCGACGCGAGGCAGACGTTTTCATCCAGGCTGGCAGCGCCAGCGTGAATGGCAAAACCATCACTGAACTCGGATTTCGGGTGCAACCCGGGGATGAAGTTCGCTTCGACGGTGCCGTGATCTCACCCGAAGCCAAACGATATGTTTTGCTCAACAAGCCAAAGAACTTCATCACTACCATGGATGACGAGCGCAACAGGAAAACCGTCATGGAGTTGATCCGAACGGCTTCCAAAGAGCGAATCTACCCTGTGGGTAGGCTCGACCGCATGACCACTGGTCTTCTCATGTTCACCAACGACGGTGAAATGGCCAAAAGGCTAACCCACCCGAAGCACCAGGTCAGGAAACTGTATCACGTCACACTTGACAAAAAACTGTCAATGGCCGATTTGCATGCCATCTCTCAAAACTTTGTGCTCGACGGAAAAATGGTCTTCGTAGACAAGATCTCATATATCGAGAACAAACCGAAATTCGAAGTGGGCATCGAGATCCATTCGGGAAGAAACAGGATTGTACGCCGAATCTTTGAGCATTTCGGTTACAAGGTCACTAAGCTCGATCGCGTGATTTTCGCTGGTCTCACCAAAAAGAATCTTGGCCGTGGCGTTTGGCGTCACCTGACCCCCCAGGAGGTGAATACCCTCAAAATGATCTGATAAATCTGCTATTCCACAATCAATCTTTGGGAAACTTTTCCCTTTTTACCTGATTGTATCATGAAAAGTCAGACAAGCGTCTACTCTAATTGTTTGTGTATTTTTTACGCAAACGTTAGAGTTGTCGCGTTTTTTAGGGACTGTTTTTTTATCAATTCCAAAGCGTATTTGGTCATGGTCTAGAAATTTATCTTTGAAATCGCCGATTTGTTACGAAATCTCCAATTTAAAAAAATACGGCTGTTAGAATCAAATTAAAACGAGAATAATAATTCTTACTTTTAGCTTTCCAATTTTACTTTCAATCATTGAAAGTATAGTCAAGTCGTAACAGGATGAAACAAAAGATAACGCTAAAAAAGATAGCAAAGGAGTTTGATGTATCGATCTCCACTGTTTCGAAGGCCTTGAAAGATAGTCATGAGATAAGCGTTGAAGTGAAAGAAAAAATAAAAACCTTTGCGCGTAGATACAACTACAAACCCAATAGTCTTGCTCTGAATCTTCGAAATCAGAAAACCAAAACGATTGGTGTGATTCTTCCTGAAATCGTACATCATTTCTTTACTAAAGTCATTACCGGAATTGAAGAACTGGCGAACGAAAAAAGATACAATGTTATGATCTGCATGTCAAATGAATCGTATGAGAAAGAAATTCTCAATCTCGAAATGTTGGCAAATGGCATAGTTGATGGTATTATCCTTTCAATCAGCAAGGAAACGGAAGAACGCGACGATTACAGACATTTCAATGATTTAATCCGTAATGGAATTCCTCTGGTCATGTTTGACCGAGTTGTTGACAAGATTGAATGCAACAAGGTTATTGCAGATGATGTGGGTGGAGCCTTTCAGGCTACCGAACACCTGATCCAGAATGGCTGTTCCAAAATTTTATTGATCACCACGCCAGACTATGTAGTCGTTGGGAATGAAAGGAAGCTAGGCTACATAAAAGCTCTGGATGAATACCGGGTTCCCGTTAGAAAAGAATTTGTTCTCAAGGTAGAACATGAATTTGAAATCGAAGGTAAGCTTAAGGACCTGATATGCTCTTCAAATCCACCAGATGGCATATTTGCTGTGAATGAAGTTTACGCGGCTGTGGCCATGCGCATTTGTACCGAAAATGGACTGAAAGTGCCCGAAGATATCGAGGTGATCGGATTCACAGATGGTGTAATTTCACAATTCACGACGCCGTCCTTAACGACTGTTGCCCAGCATGGAAGGCACATGGGACGAAAGGCACTTGAGTTATTATTGGATGAGATCGAGTCACAGGATCTGGAATACAAGTATAAAACTGAACTAATAACAACAGATCTGAAATTACGGTGCTCGACCAAAAGTGTTGAGAAACCAAATTAACGCATAAAAAAAATGAAAAAAAGACGATTGAGTTTTTGGGAAATTTGGAACCTTAGTTTCGGATTTCTAGGCATTCAAATGGGTTTCGCCCTTCAGAATGCAAATGCGAGTCGTGTATTACAAATTTTCGGAGCAGACGTTCATGAACTGTCATGGTTCTGGATTGTGGCTCCACTGACCGGCCTGATTGTTCAACCCATTATCGGGTACTACAGCGACCGAACCTGGACGCGACTGGGAAGAAGAAGACCATTTTTTCTGACAGGTGCAATCCTGGCCTCTGCCGGGCTTATCCTGATGCCAAACGCAGACATGTTCACAGCTTTTTTACCGGCTCTTTGGGTAGGTGCGGGCATGCTCATGATTATGGACGCATCCTTCAATATAGCCATGGAGCCCTTCAGGGCCCTGGTGGCTGATGTGCTTCCCAGTGATCAACGCACCCTGGGTTTCAGCGTTCAGACCATTTTGATTGGAATTGGTGCCGTAATCGGTTCCTGGCTCCCCTATGTTCTGACAAACTGGATTGGCATTAGTAACACAGCGGAACCTGGAAAAGTTCCATTGAGCCTGATGCTATCCTTCATCATTGGTGCTGGGGTTCTCATCATCAGCATCCTTATAACTGTGTTCACAACGAAGGAGTATTCCCCGGAAGAAATGGCTCTTATGGAGGATGCTGAAACCGAAGAAGAAAATGTTGAGGAGGCCAGTTTGCTCGACATCTTCACGGACTTCAAAAACATGCCAGTGACCATGAGGCAGCTAAGCTGGGTGCAATTCTTTTCGTGGTTCGGATTGTTTGGCATGTGGGTTTTTTCGACACCGGCCATTGCCCATCACGTTTATGGTCTTGACCTGAATGACACCCACAGTACGGCCTATCAGAATGCCGGGGATTGGGTGGGTATCCTCTTTGGAGTATACAATGCCATCTCTGCCATATATGCTTTTTTCTTGCCCGCAATTGCAAAAAAACTCGGGCGCAAAAGAACGCACTCAACATCACTGGTCATCGGGGGACTCGGATTGATCTCCATCTATTTTGCACCTGATCAGAATTGGCTCATCCTGTCGATGGTAGCCATAGGTATTGCCTGGGCAAGCATCCTGGCCATGCCCTATGCCATTCTCGCCGGATCCATACCCGCCAAAAAAATGGGGGTCTACATGGGTATTTTCAATTTCTTCATCGTGATTCCTCAAATCATCAATGCCTTGATCGGTGGCCCGATTGTGAAATATCTATACGGTGGCAACCCGGTTTTTGCGCTGGTTACGAGCGGCGTGGCATTTTTGATAGCCGCCTTGCTGGTGGCCAAGGTAACGGATGAAGATGATGCGCAGATTGCTGAATAAAAGAATTTGCATTTGAACTAAAGAGACTAGATTTTAACACATTACAATGAGCAAAAAGGCAATTATTTTCGATTTGGATGGTGTCATCGTCGATACGGCAAAGTATCATTTTCTCGCCTGGAAAGAATTGGCCGAATCACTGGGCTTTGACTTTACGGAGGAGCAGAATGAACTTCTCAAAGGGGTGAGCCGGGTAAGGTCCCTTGAGATTCTTCTCGACATAGGGAATGTCGAATTGTCTCAGGCGGAAAAGAACAAATACCTCAACGAGAAGAATGAACAATACCTAAGCTATATTGCCGAGATGGACACCCGTGAAATCCTTCCCGGGATTCCTGAACTTCTCGCCTTTCTCAAAGCTGAAAGAATCCCTTTCGCACTTGGATCGGCAAGTAAAAACGCTAGGCTGATCCTGGAAAATCTGAAGCTTCTTGAAGACTTCAATGCGATCGTTGACGGCAATGACGTCAGCACGGCCAAGCCGGATCCCGAAGTATTTCTCATTGCAGCGGAAAAACTGGGCAAAAATCCGGAAGACTGTATAGTTATAGAGGATGCGTTTGCCGGAGTACAGGCCGCAAATTCCGCAGGTATGACGAGCGTCGCCATTGGTGATCCGGAAGTACTGATTGGGGCGGACTTCAATCTGAAAAGTACTAAAGAATTAACCATAGACCTGGCTCGTCAGCTCATCAAATGACGTACGGGTACGACAATGAATTCAACAAGGAGAATTAAAATCTGAAGACGATTAAAACTGTAGACTATGAACTTGAATTATATCAAACCTAATGAGTGGAAAATTGTAGAAGAGGGCTTTGACAAAGACAACGTAACGGCTTCTGAAAGCCTGTTCAGCCTCGGAAACGGTGCCATGGGGCAACGCGCCAACTTTGAAGAAACATATAGTGGGGAGACCTTTCAGGGAAGCTACATCGGAGGTATTTACTACCCGGACAAAACACGCGTGGGCTGGTGGAAAAACGGGTATCCCGAATACTTTGCCAAAGTCCTGAACGCCCCTAATTGGATCGGGATTGACATTTCTGTAAAAGGAAAAGAGCTCGACATGAGCCAATGCAAGATCATCGAATTCAACCGGGAGCTGGATATGAAAGAAGGGGTCTTAAACCGAACTTTCGTCGCCGAACTTGAGGGAGGAGATACTGTAAAAGTAAAGTCCACCCGCTTTCTGAGCATGAAACTCAACGAAGTCGGAGCTATTAAATACAGTGTGACACCCATCAATTTTGACGGAGAAATCTCTTTTTCACCTTACATCGATGCGGGTATAATGAATGAGGATGCCAATTACGATGAGTTCTTCTGGGAAATACTCGACAGCCGGGAGGACCGCAATGAAGCCTATATACTTTCAAAAACACTTAAAACCGAATTTCATGTCTGCACAGGAATGAAAATCGAAATGACTCTGAATGACTTACTCATCGATATTGAAAGGGAAGTCTCCAGATCCGAGAAGAAGATTCGGTATACCTACAAGTCTGAAATGAAAAGTGGTGACACCCTTACGATGTTCAAATACGGTGGATATGTGCAATCAATGAACCATCCGAAACGAGAACTTTTCAATGCATCAAGGCGTTCACTTGAAGAAGCTGCCGAGATTGGCTACGATGACCTGTATCAAAGTCAAAAAGAGGCCTGGGCGACGATCTGGGACACCGCTGACATAACCATTGAAGGAGACATCAGCGCCCAACAAGCGATTCGATTCAACATCTTTCAATTGAATCAGACCTATTCAGGAGATGATTCAAGGCTCAATATTGGTCCAAAAGGTTTTACAGGTGAAAAATACGGTGGAAGCACCTATTGGGATACGGAGGCCTACTGCATCCCCTTTTATATGAGCACCAAGAACAAGGAAGTTGCTCGGAATCTTCTCTTGTATAGGTACAACCAACTGGGAAAAGCCATTGAGAACGCAGAAAAGCTCGGTTTTAAAAACGGGGCTGCCCTGTACCCCATGGTTACCATGAACGGAGAGGAGTGTCACAATGAATGGGAGATCACATTTGAGGAAATTCACCGAAATGGTGCGATGATCTATGCCATTTACAACTATGTCAATTACACGGGAGACCTCGAATACATCGTCTCCCACGGGATGGAAGTTATGATCGCCGTCGCCCGATTCTGGTCGCAGCGTTCGAGTTTCTCTTCCGAAAAGAAAAAATACGTCATCCTGGGCGTAACCGGACCGAACGAATACGAGAACAACGTCAACAACAACTGGTACACGAACTATTTAGCCCAATGGTGCCTGAAATACGCCTTGGAAAATCTCGACTTGATCAAGAAGAGCCATCCCAAGGAGTATGAGAGGATACTGGATAAAACAGGACTTGAAGCGGATGAGGCTCATCACTGGAGGGAAGTCGTTAAGGACTTGTATTTCCCGTTTAGCGAGAAACACGAAGTTTTTCTGCAACAGGACGGATTTCTGGACAAGGAGCTCATTCCTGCGGACAAATTGCCGCGTTCCGAGCGGCCCATCAACCAAAAGTGGTCCTGGGACAGAATTCTGAGATCTCCTTACATTAAACAAGCCGACGTTCTGCAAGGGATGTATTTCTTTGAGAATCACTTCAGCCTTGGGCAAATAGAAAAGCATTTTGATTTCTACGAACCACTCACCGTCCATGAATCTTCGCTCTCTCCCTGTGTTCATTCCATAATGGCCTGTGCACTTGGGCGTGAGGAAAAAGCCTATGAAATGTATCTACGTACATCCAGGCTCGATCTTGACGATTATAACCACGAGGTACATGAAGGTCTTCACATTACGAGCATGGCAGGTACATGGCTCTCGATTGTCCAGGGATTTGGTGGCATGCGAAATTTTGAGGGAAAGCTTTCATTCAATCCGATCATCCCAAAGAATTGGGAGTCTTACTCCTTCAAAATAAAATACAGGGGTCACACGATCAAGGTTTTTAAAAACCATGAGGGCTGCAAGTTTTACAACGAATCAGACAGTCCGATTGATATAGTCGTGAAGGGGCAAGAAGTAAAAATCTTTAACCAGGATCTCGTAGTCATCTAATTGAAGGTCTGATCATGCCCTATTTGTATCATGAAAGCAGTTTATACCATGATTCTCACGCTACTTACCCATACAGCAATCGCACAACTGGAACGTGTGGAACCCCCAAACTGGTGGATCGGCTTCCAGGACAACACGGTTCAACTCATGGTAAAGCAGACAGATATTTCAGCCTATACTGCGGAAGTTGATTATCCCGGTGTTTCCATCACCGAAGTTCACAAGGCTGACAGCCCGAACTACCTCTTTATCGATTTGTTAATCAGGCCCACGGCTGAGGCCGGAACCTTTGAGCTCATCTTTAAAGCGAAAGGTAAAAAGAAGCTGAAACACGCCTATGAATTGAAACAAAGGAACAGTTCCTCAGATGAATTCATGGGTTTTGACAGCTCTGACGTCATCTATTTGATCACCCCTGATCGATTTGCCAATGGTGATCCTTCAATTGACATCGTCAATGGATTGAAAGAAGACAGAATCGATCGAAAGGACGACTATGCCCGACACGGTGGGGACATCAAGGGGATTACGAAACACCTCGACTACATCGACAAGATGGGGTTTACTGCGATCTGGTCCTGTCCTTTGCTGACCAACGACATGCCCCGGACTTCCTACCACGGATATGCTATTACCGACCTCTACCAAATCGATCCGAGGTTTGGAGATCTGCAAGACTATCTCGACCTTTCGAAACAAGCCTCTGAAAGAGGCATGAAAATCATCATGGACCAGGTTGCCAACCATTGCGGAAGCGAACATTGGTGGATGAAGGACCTTCCTTTCAATGACTGGGTGAACTATCAGAAGCCTTTTAAACAAGGGGAACAAACCACGTACTCCAACCACAGACGAACCTCGAACCAAGACCTTTACGCTTCAGAGATTGACCGCAAAGAAATGACCGATGGTTGGTTTACCGATAGCATGCCCGACTTGAATCAGCGCAATCCGTTCATGGCAAAATACTTGATTCAAAACAGTATTTGGTGGGTTGAAACTGCACGGCTGGGCGGAATCCGGCAGGATACATATCCTTATCCGGACAAGCAGTTCATGTCTGACTGGGCGGGCGCGATCATGCGTGAATACCCGAATTTCAGCATTGTGGGAGAAGAATGGTCTTACAACCCGCTGTTGGTTGGTTATTGGCAGCGCGGGGCGAAGAATAAAGATGGCTATGAATCGAATCTCAGATCATCGATGGACTTCCCGATGCAGCGACAAATCGTTCAGGCTCTGCAAGAAGTAGAGTCCTGGGACAAGGGTCTGGTCAAAATCTATGAAGGGCTCGCCAATGACTTTCATTACCCCAGTCCTTCTGACCTTTTGATCTTTCCGGATAATCACGACATGGACCGGATCCATACCCAGATGGAAGAAGACAAGATACTGACCCAAATGGCTCTTGCTTGTGTTCTGACCCTTCC
>JAHEHE010000138.1 GCA_024644725.1 Flavobacteriaceae bacterium
GATTTTGCGGGTATCGAACACGTGATCATCTCTGCTACCGGATACACCGGCAGCGGCGGTTTTGAGATCTACTGCAAGAACAGCGAGGTCGAACAGGTTTGGAACCGGGTTTTTGAAGCTGGGGCCGACTTCGGCATCAAGCCCATCGGCTTGGCGGCACGAGACACGTTGCGACTGGAAATGGGCTACTGTCTCTATGGCAATGACATCGACGATACCACCTCACCCATCGAAGCCGGCCTGGGCTGGATAACAAAATTCACGAAAGACTTTGTCAATTCAGATGGCCTGCTAAAACAAAAAGAAGAAGGCGTGACACGAAGGTTGCGTGCTTTTGAATTAAAGGCAAGAGGCATACCGAGACAGGGCTATGAGCTTGTCGATGAAAACGGGGCGTCTCTTGGAAAAGTGACGTCGGGAACGATGAGTCCGAGCCTGAAAAAAGGCATCGGCATGGGCTATGTAAATTCATCACATACGAAGTTTGGAACTCAAATCTTTGTTCGCATCCGAAACAAGGATGTCCCGGCAGAGATCGTCAAACTTCCCTTTTACAAAGGGTATTAATCTAGTGAAAGAGGCAAGATCACTATGATAAATCCAGAAAAATACCCATGGCTGAAATGGCTGGATGATAATGAGATAGAAATTCTGCTGGTATCGATTATCGCCCTTGTTGTTCTGCCTCCCTATTTAAGTTCGGAAATATTGGGAATCGATCAGTTCATGAATCTGATTTTCCTGCCGATAATTATTTCCTGCTTTTTTATCATTCGAAAACGGCCCGTAACGAGTTTCGTTACTGTTGTGACGTTTGTCCTGTCCGTAATCAACATCTTTTTCAAGAATAATACAATCGATTGGTTTATACAAGCTGGTTTTTCGATCTTGATTATTCATGCTTTCTTTTTGGTCATTAAGGAGGCGATTTCCCTGAAAGGCTCGAGAAGTGACATGATCCTCATTTCGATCACAGGCTACTTCATCATAGGCCTATTGGGAGGATTCCTGGCAGATGGACTTGAAGAGTTGATACCCGGATCCTATCATCATTCCACGGGAATTGCACTGGACCTCTACAATTTTATGTATTACAGCTATGTCACCATGACCACTCTGGGTTACGGAGATATCATCCCAATCACAAAAAAGTCCCAATCCCTGGCTCTCATGTTGGTATTAGCCGGTCAACTTTACCTGGCGGTGATCATCGCCATCAACATCTCGAAGTTCATGCAGAAGAAGTCGTCTTAATAGTCGATCTGCTCGCAAAACATTTTTGCCTCAAACATTCAAATGGAAATCGGGGTCGAACAACTCGGGGTTCTTGCCCTGAACGTCTTTGAAAAACTCGTGGAAATGTTTGAAGTCTGCCTCCTTGTCTCCTGTT
Source organism: Flavobacteriaceae bacterium (assembly GCA_024644725.1). Taxonomy (GTDB): domain Bacteria; phylum Bacteroidota; class Bacteroidia; order Flavobacteriales; family Flavobacteriaceae; genus Lutimonas. The sequence continues at coordinate 1,391 of JAHEHE010000138.1, forward strand.
GGATAGTAAGGCTCATCGATCAGCACCTGCTTTCTACCGAAATCCAGGGTAGCCATGACAATCGGTATCTTCGCCCCCAATGCCACGTGGTAAAAGCCTGTTTTCCATTTGGAGACGCGTTTCCGGGTTCCTTCGGGCGAAAGGGCAAAAACGAATTTCTCTTCCTTATTGAATACCTCGATGATAGAATCCACCATATTGGTGCTTTTGGTCCGGTCAACGGGCTGTCCGCCCAGGGCCCGGAAGATAAAGCCGAAAGGAGGCTTGAACAAGGTATGTTTTCCGATGAACCGTACATTGAGCTTTTTGGAGAATTTGACCGCCAGGCCCAACGGGAAGTCCCAGTTGGAGGTGTGAGGGCCGGCTATGATGATGTATTTGTCCAGATGATGCGGAAAATCATTGATGATCTTCCAGCCCAGCAACCTGCATAAAATGAACTCTGAAATCCAACTCATAGATTCTATCGCTGCGAATTTTTTCGTAATATCGTAATAAATTCAAACATACTGTTTTTTATGCGTTTTTATCATCTTGTTCTTTGCGGGATTCTTTTGTTTTCTGTGGATAACCTGCACGCCCAGAAATCAGGGTCCGGTCCGATCCTGGAGGAATTTGGATCGGTCTTCTCAATTCCGGAGCCCGATCTCGTATTGGATAATAAGAAAAATCATAAGATCCTGTTCGACATCTACACCGACCAGGGAGGTGAAGCTGAGATCAACCCCCTGCTCAGCACAGTCGCCCGTTTTCTAAATATGCATGGGCAGACGGGTCTTTCCCCGGAACAGATGAAGGTCGTGGTGATCATGCACGGAGCAGGCGCGAAAAATGCATTGAATGAAAAGGCCTATCAGAAGAAATTCGGCAGAAGCAATCCGAATGCCGAACTGTTGAATGCCCTGGAAAGGGTCGGTGTGGACCTCTTCATTTGCGGACAATCCATGTACAGCCGGGGTTTCAGCCCTACGGATTTGGCCGAACCTGTAAAATTATCTTTATCCGCCATGACGGCCCTGGTTCATTTCCAGGAGAAAGGATACCAACTTATAAATTTCAATTAAAGACTCAGTTATGACCTATCCTTTTATTCCCATCTTCCTGATAGCAATCTTTGCGGCTGTCCTGGTCTATTTTTCTTTCATCAAAAAAGATCTGAAGAAGATCAAAACTATCTTGTATCCGGGGCTTTTCTTCATCGGAATTTGGGCGGTCATGTATTATTTTTTGTTTAAATGAACCGTTGGAGTTAACAAAAAACAATAAAATCATAAAGCAGGTCATGAAACTCCCCTATTTCTGTATAATCAATTAAGATGTAAATCCCTATGAGTTTGACCTTAACAATTATCGTTATCCTCGTCGTCGGAGCGCTGACGGCTGTTCTTGCCCATGTGATCACTCGCATGAAATTCGAAAAGAAAACGACCACCCTTGAAGAACGGGTGCGTTCGGTGGAGCAGGAACGCATGGAACGCGAGCAGGTCGTGCAAGGCCTTGAACATACACTGGGTGAATCTCGACAAGCAGCAGAAAACCTTCGCCTTGAGCTGACGCGCAAAGAATCTGAACTGACGTATCAGCAGGAGAAAATGATGGAGCAAAGAAAAGAAGTTGAGAACCTTCAAGAGAAATTCACCAAGGATTTTGAGATCCTGGCCAATAAAATCCTCGAGGAGAAGACCGACAAGTTCACGGCGAAGAACAAGGAAAATATGAACCTGATTCTGAATCCGCTTCAGGAAAAGATAAAGTCCTTTGAGAAAAAGGTCGAGGACACACACAAGGAGAGCCTTGAGCGACAATCTGCGCTCCGCGAGCAGATCCGTGGGCTGTCAAAGCTCAATGAACAAATGAGCAAGGATGCCGTGAACCTGACCCGCGCGCTCAAGGGAGATTCCAAGAAACAAGGTGACTGGGGAGAGATGCAACTCGAGACCCTGTTGGAAAAGGCAGGTCTTCAGAAAGAAGTGCACTTCAGCACCCAGGGAGGTTTTCGGGACGAAGACAACAATTTAAAAAAGCCCGACTTTATCATACACCTGCCTGAAAACAAGCATTTGATCATTGACTCGAAAGTGTCACTGACCGGGTATGAGCGCTTTTTCAGCGCAGAGGATGAACTGCAAGAACAAGCGGGTCTCAAGGACCACGTGCAAAGCCTTCAAAAGCACATCAGGGAGCTCGGATCCAAGAATTATGCCGATCTCTACGGAATCAACAGCCCCGACTATGTGATCATGTTTGTGCCTATCGAACCGGCCCTGATGATCGCCTTGCAACAAGACAGCAACCTCTATATCAATGCCCTGGATAAGAATGTGGTCATCGTGTCTACCTCTACCCTGCTGGCCACTCTTTCGACCGTGGCCTCGATTTGGAAACAAGAGGATCAGAAGCGCAATGTGCTGGAGATCGCCCGACAGGCCGGGGCCCTCTATGACAAATTCGAGGGGCTCGTCCAGGACCTTTTGAAGGTGGGCAAACAGATCAACGCTTCCCAGGACAGCTACAAAGACGCCATGGGCAAACTGACCGAAGGACGAGGCAACCTGATCTCGAGAGTGGAAAAACTAAAGACCCTCGGGGCCAAGACGAAAAAAGCCTTGCCGGAAAACTTGCTGGAACGATCCAAGGAGGAACTGAATTGAAACCAGGAGCTGAACTGTTATGAGGACCTAAACCGACCACATCCGAATCATGATCCTTGAAAAGTC
>JAHEHE010000018.1 GCA_024644725.1 Flavobacteriaceae bacterium
TATCGTAGGGGGCCTCGAGTACAACCCGACCAAATTTTCAAAAATCACCGTAGAAGGGTTTTATAAAAAATATGACAATTACCCGTTTTTGCTCAATGACAGTATTTCGCTGGCCAATCTGGGAGGAGATTTCGGAGTGATTGGAAATGAGCCCGCCGAATCAACATCAGAAGGAAGAAGCTACGGATTTGAAGTGTTCTTGCAGCAAAAACTGAGTTCTTCTGTTTATGGTTTGATTTCTTACACCTTTGTTCGGAGTGAGTTTCAGGATAAGAACGGTGTCTTTGTTCCTTCATCCTGGGACAATCGTCACATTCTCAATGTCACGGCCGGTAAAAAATTCAACAAGGACTGGGAGCTAGGCATCCGTTTTCGCTACTTGGGTGGCGCCCCTTACACCCCGGATGACGTGGAATTATCAATGCGAAAGGACGTATGGGATGTCACAGGGATGGGAATTCCCGACTACGACCTGCTCAATACCAAACGGAATAGCATCTCTCATGGATTGGACGTACGAATTGACAAGCGTTGGTTCTTCAAAAAGTGGTCACTCAATGCCTATCTGGACATTCAGAACATCTACAACTATGAAAGCGTGGGAAAGCCCTTTCTCGATGTTGTGCGTGATGAAAACGGTGACCCGGTTACGGATCCGAACAACCCGGATTCTTATCTGCCGCGTGAGTTCGAAAACACAGCCGGAACCATTCTGCCTTCCATTGGCATCATGATCGATTTCTGAGGCGAAGGTCCTAAACCTTCACCTCAGCTTTCTCATAGGCATCATCGTGTACCTGGGCAACTGCCCTACCCGAGGGATCATTCATATTCTTGAAACTCTCATCCCACTCCAGGGCAGTCTTCGTGCTGCAAGCTACGGAGGCCTCCTGAGGGACGCAAAGGGCTGCGGTATCTGAAGGGAAGTGTTCCGCAAAGATACTCCTGTAATAGAATTCCTCTTTGTTTGTCGGCGTCTGAATCGGGAACTTGTATTTGGCGTTCGCCAATTGTTCATCAGTGACTTTCTCCTCGACAATCTCCTTCAACGTATCGATCCAACTGTACCCAACCCCGTCTGAAAACTGCTCTTTCTGCCTCCAGGCAACACTCTCTGGCAGGTATTTCTCAAAGGCTTTTCTCACGACCCATTTCTCCATGCGCTCACCGTTGATCATTTTGTCTTCCGGATTGATTCGCATGGCGACATCGACAAACTCCTTGTCGAGAAATGGAACGCGCCCTTCAATTCCCCAGGATGCCAAAGACTTGTTCGCTCTCAGGCAATCGTACATATGCAGTTTTTCCAGCTTTCGCACAGTTTCCTTGTGAAACTCCTCTGCGCTGGGTGCTTTGTGAAAATAGAGGTAACCACCGAATAGCTCGTCGGCTCCTTCCCCCGAGAGCACCATTTTGACACCCATGGATTTGATCACCCGGGCCATCAGGTACATGGGGGTAGAAGCTCGAATCGTTGTGATATCATAGGTTTCCAGGTTGTAGATCACATCCCGGATGGCATCCAATCCTTCCTGTATCGTAAACTTTATTTCGTGGTGCACGGTGCCAATGTGATCGGCCACCTTTTGGGCAGCCGCAAGATCGGGTGAACCTTCCAGACCTACTGAAAAGGAATGCAATCTTGGCCACCAGGCTTCCTGGGTATCACCACTTTCTACTCTTTTGTCTGCGTATTTTTTGGCCAGTGCCGAGGTCACCGAGGAATCAAGGCCACCGGAAAGCAAAACACCATAAGGCACGTCGCTCATCAACTGTCTGTGCACGGCAGCCTCCAGGGCATCATGAACCTCATCGATCAGAGTCTCATTATCCTTTACTGCTTCAAAGTCAGACCAATCTCTTACATACCAGCGCTTCAATTCTCCTTCCTGGCTCGACAGGTAGTGTCCCGGGGGAAAGAGTTCGATTTTTGTGCAGACCCCTTCAAGTGCCTTGAGCTCGCTTGCTACATAAAAAGTCCCGTTCTGGTCCCATCCGATGTACAAGGGAATGATTCCCATATGATCCCGCGCAACCAGGTATTCGTCTTTTTCGGCATCATAAAGTGCAAAGCCGAATATTCCGTTCATCTCATCGATAAAACCTACACCCAGCTTTTCGTATAGTGCCAGGATGATCTCGCAATCCGATTCGGTCTGAAACGCATAGTCCTGTCCGTATTTCTCTCTAAGCTCCCGGTGATTGTAGATCTCACCATTGGCAGCCAAAACCAGTTTGCCATCTTCACTGAACAGGGGCTGCTTTCCAGAAGCCGGATCCACAATAGCCAATCTTTCGTGAGCTAATATGGCTTTGTCATCACTGTAGATACCACTCCAGTCGGGTCCGCGGTGACGTATTTTTCTCGACATCTCGAGCAACTGGGGTCTCAGGATCTCCGATTTTTCTTTCAAGTCAAAAGCACAAACAATTCCGCACATAATTTTTAATTATTTTATTTTGATTGCAAATATGAGTATATAATACATATTTGTAAACATTTATTGTATTTTTATTACTATTTATAACTTATTATTATCTTTTAGTAACTTAATGTAATTTTTTATCTAGAATATTAAACTAGTGATTACGGGTTAAAACTCCGTAGCGAACGATCCGGCTATTCACGGTCCTCTTGGCATGCCTTCTGAAAATATTTTAGTATTTTAGATTGTCTCCACCATGAACATTCAATTGACATCATAACATGCAGGAATTAATTGATCGCATCCGATCCTGGGAAGCCAAAAGCCAGGTTCTGGAACCCAACCAGGACCTTAGAAACAAAGAGCTTACAAGTGTTTCCAACTACGCCAACACGTTTCTGAATGCATTGCCCGAAACCAAGACCTTTGAATTCTCCGAGGAAATGTCCGATCGATTCCATATCACCGGACAGCCTCATTCGATTGTAGAGATCCTGGATATTTACAAACGGGAAGTTGCCGAAAAAGGAATCAATGCCGCTTCGGGCGGGCATCTCGGGTACATACCGGGTGGAGGAATATTCGCCTCTGCACTCGGGGATTTCCTGGCCGATGTAACCAATGAGTACGCAGGAATCTTCTATGCCTCTCCGGGTGCGGTAGCCGTGGAGACCGCATTGATCGACTGGATAAAATCCTTGTTCTCCTATCCCTCAGATGCCGTGGGGAACTTGGCTTCAGGCGGATCCATTGCCAACCTCATTGCCCTTGCGGCCGCTCGTGACAAATACCAAATCAAAGGAGAAAAGGTCGAAAAAAGCGTGGTCTATCTCAGTGCCCAAACCCATCATTGTGTGACCAAGGCCCTGCGAATTATAGGCTTGGAAGATGTCGTTCTGCGAACCCTCCCGATCGATGACCATTCCCGAATTCAGATTGAAGCTTTATCCGGCGCCATTGCAAAAGACAGGTCTCTCGGGTTGAATCCTTTTCTTGTCATTGGCTCGGCGGGAACAACCGATACCGGAGCCGTGGATCCGCTATTCGAAATCGGAACCATCTGTAAAGAAGAGAACCTATGGTTTCATGTGGATGCTGCCTATGGCGGCTTCTTCATCCTGGCAGAGTCCGTCAGACACCTGTTCAGAGGCATTGAACTGTCTGACTCCCTCGTTGTCGATCCGCACAAAGGCCTTTTCCTGCCCTATGGAATCGGTGCGGTAATTGTCAAGGACCGGGAAGCCGTCTTCCATTCAAATCGGGCGGGGGCAGATTACATGCAGGACGCCTACCGGGAGGATTTGCCTGTTAACCCTTCTGATCTCGGGCCCGAACTCACCAAACACTTCAGGGGCATGAGAATGTGGCTTCCTCTTCAGCTCTACGGAACCGAGCCTTTTGCCGCCTGTTTGGAAGAGAAGTTGGATCTTACGAGATACATTCGACTCAAATTGGCAGACTTGGGCTTCAACCTCGGACCTGAACCGGATTTGTCTGTGACGTACTTCTGGATGGATCGCGGTGATCAAAGCGACAGTTTCAATCGGCACCTTCTCAAACTCATACACGAAGAAGGGAGCGCCTATTTCAGCTCGACGCTCATCGAAGGAAAATTCGTGATCCGCTCCGCAATCCTGTCCTTCCGAACCCGAATCATCTCAGTAGACAAAGCCATAGAATTGATATCCAGATGCTTGGATAAAACCCAAGAACATTTTGAAAAAGGCAGTTAACATATTGATCGTACTCCTGATGCTTCCCCTGTGCGCCTCAAGGATGATCGCACAGACAGCAAGTGAAAGGGCCATAGATTCTATGGTTCTGGCTGACATGGAAACAGCCCGAGCTCCCGGGGCCATGATTCTCGTTACACGAGATGGCACTCCCCTTTTTGAAAAAGCCTACGGAACCCGAAACGCAAAGACAAGGGAACCGGTGACGTCCTCCACACTTTTCCTGACAGCCTCGGTTACGAAAACCGTTACAACAACCGTTTTGCTCACCTTGTGCCACGAAAAAGGCATCTCAACAGACACCCCGATTGGAAGTATCCTCGATAGTCTGCCTTCTGAAATAGCGACCCTGACCATCCATCGGATCCTGTCCCAATCTTCGGGAATCCTCGATCATAAACCGACCCGAAAAAAATGGAAAAATGACCCCATGGCTTATTTTTCACATTACGGCAACAAACTTTTTTCCAAACCCTTGGAGGGCGTGTTCAGCTACACGAATTATGGGCATGTATTGGCCGGGCTGCTCATCGAAAAAATAAGTGGCTCTCCTTTTGAAGAAACGGTTCAGAAACAAATTTTTGATCCTTTGGACATGACACGAAGCACCTATTCCGTGGTCGATGAACAGTGGAACAATCACGCTGCAGCACATCGCGCAGGCAAGGCGGTTAAACATGGATACACCTTCCCGATGATAAAATCCTCAGCCAGCATGTTCTGCACCGCTGAGGATCTGTCCAAATTTGCGGCCTGTTTTATGAATCAGGGCCAGCACCAGGGAATACAAGTCATTCCGGAGATGGTTATACAGCAGATGTCAGGCCTCTACACCCCTGTCGGCGTTCTTCATAATTATTTTGGATATCCCGGTTCTCACTATGGATACGGATTAATGTCTTTTCAATACAAAGGAAGATCCTTCGTTGGTCATCCGGGGGAGACCACTACACAAAACCTGTTGTTCGCCATGTCGCCCGACACAAAGACTTCCTTTGTGCTGATGAGCAACGCCGGCACTTTTCCATTCATTCGAAGTTTTGAACGGCTCGCGGAGATCTTTTTGGATCCTGAGGAGACCATGGATTCTGAAGAGACCTCAATAGATGCCGACGACACTGAGAAAAGTCTCTCCCCGGAGCACATTCAGGCCTACAAGGGTGGGTATTTTACACCAGATATCTCAGGGGATCGCAGGGCGGACATCGAAGTTTACGCCCAAAGCAACCAACTGTACCTGCAATTTTCTGAAGAGGATGCACATAAGCTGACATGGATCGGGGAAGATCTTTTCCGCTATGATTCACCCCAGCTGAAATTCCCGGTTGAGGTCCGGTTTTACCGGGATGAAAAAGGTCAGGTCCGCTATCTGAACCACTATTGGAGGACATCGGTTCGAATGATGAAAAAATAGATCAAGGCCTCGTTCCTTAAATCAATTTTTGGACTCTCTTATTTTTTTATTGGAACATGATAAAAAACTTTCAATACACCAGTATACTAGATTCAGAATTAATTACATACATTTAATAACATAAACTCTAAGGTTAAATCAATCCTGAAAACCGTAATCTTTAGAAATAAATATGTCATACATTAAACCAACTCAGTCAAGAAATCTTTTTTATTACATAGTGATTTGGCTCATCTCATTTCAACTAGGTGCTCAAGAAAAAGACAGTACAAATAACAAAGAAACATCTGATGACAAGAAAAAAACCATTGAGGAATTGATTGAAGATCATGAAAAGCTGGAAGGACTTTTCACTTTCTACAGAAATGAAGAAAACGGAGAAATTCATATGGTCGTCAGAAAAGATCAACTCAACAAGGACTTTATTCATTTTGCGCAAATTGCTGATGGGGCCTCAGATGCAATGCTATTGAGAGGAATGTTCAGAGATTCGAAAATTTTCAGAGTAGTAAAATATTTCGATAGATTGGATTTCGTTCTGGTAAATACAAATTTCTATTTTGACAAAGAGAATGCTTTATCGAATTCGGAACAAGCAAATATTAGCAATGCTATTGCAGCAAGTGTCAAAATTGAAGCTTCGGATGACAAAACCGGGGATCTTTTGATCAAGGCTAACAACCTATTCTTACAAGAAACTTTTGTCCAGATCAAGCCTCCTAAAAATCCAAATGCCAAAGAAGATTCCTTTAGTTTGGGGAAATTGGATGATTCTAAATCCAAATTCATTGCATTAAAGAATTACCCTGAAAACTCACTTGCAAAAGTAGAGTATGTTTATTCTGCTCCTTCGGCAAACCCAAGTAAATTATCCAACGCAGTTGCAGACGGAAGAAGTGTCAGTGTAAAGGTTTATCACAATCTGATTGAGGTTCCAGAAAATGACTACGAACCCAGGGTCGATGATCCGAGAGTAGGGTATTTTTTAACGAACAATGACGATAAAACATCGATGACTGTAACACCCTACAGAGATTTGATACATCGTTGGAATTTAAAAAAGAAAGACCCATCTGCCGAAGTTTCTGAACCGGTAGAACCGATCGTCTGGTGGATGGAGAATACCACTCCCATCGAGCTCAGACCAATCATTAAAAAAGGAGCTGAGCAGTGGAATTTGGCTTTTGAAGCTGCTGGATTTAAAAATGCTTTGGTTGTTAAACAGCAACCCGACGGTGCCATTTGGGATGCCGGTGACATAAGATACAATGTGCTTAGATGGACGTCTTCTCCCGATCCATTCTGGGGAGGGTACGGTCCTAGTTTTGTAAATCCGTTGACAGGGGAAATACTGGGAGCTGATATCATGTTGGAATTCCGATCGGTTGCTGGAATGTTGAGACTTGAGTCATTATTTGAGACTGCAGGAATTCAACAATGGTTAAATTCAACCGATGAGGAGAATCTTTCAGTACCAGAAATGGAAATGTGCTCAGCGAGTATGTACGCCACGATGGGGCAGTTTTTTGGGGTAACGGCAAATCTTGCGTTCGACACATCCGATCTGGATAAAAGTAAGATGATCAATGAGTTTTTGTATTATCTCATTCTTCATGAGATTGGACATACACTCGGTTTGAATCACAACATGAAATCAAGCCAGTACTTATCGTTAAAAGATATCCACAATGAAGATTTAACCTCAGAAATTGGACTGACAGGCTCTGTTATGGACTACCCGTCGATCAATTATAATGCGGATCGAAAAAAACAAGGTGAATACTGGCCAACAAGACCTGGGCCTTACGACCTATGGGCAATCCAGTTTGGATATCAAGAAATGTCCATGGATGAGAGAAAAGCATTGCTGGAAAAATCTACTGACCCGAATCTTACTTTTGGAAATGATGCGGACGACATGAGGAGCCCAGGAAAGGCGATTGATCCGAGAGTCAACATCAATGACATGTCAAGTGATGCCATTGAATATTCAATAGAAAGAATTCAGTTGACCGAAGAGGTTAGTGCTAAATTGCTTAAAAAGTACCAAGGTTCGAAAGCAGGCAATTCTTATCAGGAACTATTGTATTCGTATTATGTTCTTACTTACGAGCAGGCCAATGCGGGTCATACCATATCACGTTATATTGGTGGAGTTTATGTCGACAGGTCCGTTGTAGGACAAACAGGAGGTTCCAAACCATTTATTCCAGTTGATGCCAAGGATCAGAAAAAGGCTATGCAAGCATTAAATGAGTACATCTTCGCCGATGATGCTTTTAGCTTACCCGATGAGTTATACAATTATCTCGCCCAGCAGAGAAGAGGCTTCAATTTTATGGGAAATAATGAAGATCCAAAAATTCACGCTAGAGTATTGAGAATGCAGACAAGCGTCTTGAATCATTTGCTTCATGAAAACACGCTCAATAGAATTGTCGATTCTAAACTTTATGGAAACAAGTATAACATTGACGAGATGATGACAGATTTGAACAGTGCGATTTTCGACAGTGACATCGATGGAAATGTAAATGCGTTTCGACAAAACTTACAGATGGCCTATACAAAGATGCTTATTGAAATCCTGAAGGGTAAAAAAAGTGATAAATACCCATCAGAAGCTCGATCTATGGCTTTGTACAATTTGAAAAAAATACGATCCAAAACAAACTCCCAAGGAGAAATATCTTCTGTTGCACACAAGGAGCACTTACAACTTTTGATTGATAACACTTTTAAAGAAATTAAATAGAATTTAACTCCAGAAACAGGCATATTTCATCATAAATAGTTTTGCCTATCTGACGTCCATAGAGATTCTGGTTAAAATCAAGTCGCCGGTTCCTCATTTCTTGAAATGCTCCCAAAAGCTGTCCCTTGTTCGCTGTCGTTAGCACGGCCAAACCATGTTCAATGAGCTCTACCCATTCTGTTTGAGGCCTCACCACGAGACAGGGCTTTTTGTGAAAATACGCCTCTTTTTGAAGTCCGCCACTGTCCGTGACAACCATTTCACAAAAATGAAGGAGCTGTTGCATGGCACCATATCCGACGGGGTCAATCAACAGAACCCCAGTTTTAATGCCAAACTCCTTCATTGCCGCCTTCGTACGGGGATGAAGTGGCATGACAACCCCTGTCTTCCGGGATATCTCATCCAAACCTCTGAAAATAGCGGCCAGTTGGGATGGGTCATTCACGTTTTCCTGCCTGTGTATGGTAGCCAGGACAAATTTTTCGCCTTCAAGCCCATATTTCTCATTAAGATCCCGGCGGCTCCCCATCCTGTCCTTAAAGAAGGCAACGGAGTCCTTCATAATGTCACCACTCTGAACCATCCGGATGTCAAATGCGCCAAATCCTTCCTCTTCCAAATTCTTCACAGCCTGCTCTGTTGGACAGAATAAAATGTTCGAGATCCGGTCAGTCACAATACGATTGATCTCCTCGGGCATCTTCATGTTTCCCGATCGCAAGCCTGCCTCCACATGGGCCACAGGGATTCCCATTTTTCTGGCTACCAGGGCTCCTGCCAAGGTTGAGTTCGTATCCCCATACACCAGTACCAGGTCCGGTTTTTCGCTTTCAAGGACGGGCTCCAGGCACTCCATCATCTTGCCCGTCATCGCTCCATGCCCCACTCGGTTGACATCGAGATTGTAAGCCGCAGGCGGGATTCCGAGCTCCCTGAAAAAGATTTCACTCATATTGTCGTCAAAATGCTGGCCCGTATGGATAATTACCTCCTGAAACTCTTCTCGTTCAGCGATGATCCGACTGAGCACAGCTGCCTTGATGAATTGGGGTCTGGCTCCAAGAACCGTTGCTATTTTCTTCATAAGTCTGCGTTCTTGTTCTCAAAGGACCGAAATTCTTTTAAACAAATAACTAAACACTAATATTAATATTTGTTTATTAATTTTTTGCGATTCATCTCAACAATAATATTATCACATTGTGTCAACATCTGTGTCGACATATCAATCGCCCCACTTTATTAATGATCCAGGTTCTTACTGTTAACGTTCTCCACATTTACTCCTTCTGACTTCGTCAATTGTGCTAAATTATAGAATTACATATATATGTAATATATATAAAGAGGAATATAACAACTTATTGGTAGTTTATGAACTCTTTAGATTCTGAATGAGAGCATTAGAATCTCTGGATTTAATAAACTCAATACTCTAATTCTCTAACAACTCTCTAATAAACAACCACGAACGACGAAGTCGAAAGTGCCATAAGAGTCTAAACGATCTAATTTTGATAAGCAATTAAGATTATTGGAACCATGTATAAATATGCATAATACTCTTGCGGATCCAGTGGTGATCGATGTGATCACTTCCAACAAATAAAATCCTAAAACTTTTTCCGGCGCCGGCATTTTTAGACCCCAATACCCCTAAATATTTTCGTTTTCCTGGATAAATTAGGTTGATTTGAAATGGCCATAGCCCCCACCTTCTGACCACAGATCAATTTTTTCAAATCCCTCAATAGGCCAGCCATAATAGACCGATGCGGAGCCTTAAATAAGATGCCTGAACGAGCTTTGAACAAGAGTTGGAATAGTGCACCAAACAGAATCCACACACTCTTAAATCCAACTTAATTTAATAGCTAATTTGATCTCTTAATTGGGCGATGGCCCAATTTTAATCTCCTCTTATTAAGAAGAAGTATTTGGGTGTGGTTGTGGCAAAGTTGAGATCGCTAAATCGCATTACCGATTACATTTCCTTGATTAATTTTTCTGAAAATCCAATGTTGATTCATCTTTTTGCGAGGATGATGTTATGCGTCAAAACTGAATTTTCACCCCGAGTGCAACTGCTTTCGAATAGTTGAGGCGATAATCGATAATTCGGTGTTGTCCGATTTGGGCATAGATTTGCGCTTTTTTCTTGTTGCCAGATGCAATTATTAGAACCGGGATCGAAGATAGAGCAGTCAAAACCCCTGCAGAATAAATGATTGCTCCAGCGGTAAACTGTGACCCTGAATATTCGTCGTTCAACCAATCTGTGTCATTCGCTGCTATAAGAATTCCTACTCCAGTTGCAACAAGACCCGACCCGAGCAAGATAAAGCCTGTTTTCTTCTGCTTCTGATGTCTGGTCATTAGAAATTCATACATTTCTTGATTAGTTTCAGTGACCACCGAATCTGCAACTTGACTTCGAGTAGCTTGAACAATAAGCATGATTATGATAAAAAGAGTCAGTTTTTTCATGATTGATTGTCTGTTTTAAATGTTTAATGAAACATATTTCTCTTAACTATCTTGGGCAAGGGACAACCTATGCAAGGAAAAAAGGAAGCTCTTCTTTCTCCTTGATGTTCAAGGCACGAAAAAAGAAAACCCCCCTCGATTTCTGGAAGGGGGTCCACAATTCGCTGTGATTAAATGAGGGGAAACATTGAATTGCGAATTTATTATTGCTCCCCTAATTATATTTTGAGTCTAAGCCTAATCATCTTTCACAACAGAACTTGTTCATTTTTAGTTGATTACATCTTTGAAAATACTGAAATTTTTGCTCTTTTCAATGGGCCTCAGGAAAAATACCTAATAACCACGAGTTCTATTAATCCCTTGAAATATTGTATGTCTCCCACATAAAGCCAAAGTCGGCGGAAACCAAGAAAAAATAAAAACGTACAAACTAATTGTCAAAGGACCGAAATTCCTTCAATATTTCAACAAGCTCTCCGGTCAGATTTCGTCTGTGATAGCCCTCTATGTTTCGTGAGTTTACAGTGAGAGATCCGGTTTTGTATTGCTCGTAGAAACCGTGAATCACCTTTTCCATGCCATCTTCGTCACCGAAGTCAATAATCACGCCCGACCTTGTCTTGTCAATGATATCCGCCAGATCACCATCGGTTGGGCCGATGGCCAGAACCGGTCTCCTGGCCTGCATGTATTCAAATATCTTGCCGGTAACTATGCCTTTTGCGGAAGGCACTTCATTCACTGTCAAAAGCAGTATCTGGGCCGATTGCTGATATCGGGCCACCTGGATGTGATCCTGGTAACCCAGGTTGTCGAGATTGTCGCTCAACCCATTGCCTTTGATACTCAGCAGAACTTCAGGAGAACAACTTCCAACGATGCGAATCTTCAGATCCGCTTTGAAGTCAGGATCGGCGGCTGAGATTTTGCCCAAAACGCGCCACAGCCCTTTTGGGTTCCTGTCGTCATTCATCAGGCCGGCATAGGTCAGGGTGAATTCCGGATCCAATGTCACGGTTCCCTGAGGACCATAGGTGTCATATCCGTTTGAAATCACGCGCACATTTTTATTGTGGACATCGTATTCTTCTTTCATTCTACCACCGACCACAATGACCCGGTCGGCGTTTCTGAGTACTTCTTCTTCCAAATCCCTGTGCTTCTTCAGGGAACCACGAGTCAGCGGCAAGTTGTGAAAATAGTCTATTGACGTCCAGGGGTCCCTGAAGTCGGCCACCCATTTCAAACCGAATTTCTTTTTCAGCGCCAATCCGATCAGGTGGACCGAATGTGGGGGGCCTGTCGTGATTATCCCGTCAAAGTCTTTATCCCTGAGATAATCTGTCAGCAATTTCAATGACGGTTTGATCCAGAATTTTCTGGAATCCGGAATAAAATAATTCGCTCGTATGAACCGTAAAATTCGATCTTTAATACCCGGTTTGGCATCGAGAAAACCCGCGCTCACTTTTTTGCTTTTCTCACCCCATTTGCCCAACAACTGATTCGGCTCCCAGATCTTTCCCCTAAGCACCTCTACGTCATCAGCAACTTCATTCTGCAGGCTTTCGTCCTCAACCGCATACTCCGGGTTCTCAACCGTAAAGACGACAGGCGTGACCCCGAATTCAGGAAGGTACTTCACAAACTTGAGCCACCTCTGAACACCGCTTCCTCCTGCGGGGGGCCAATAATATGTGATGATCAACACTTTCATTTTACAGATTGCTTTTCCAATTTCGAATAACAATCGACCAAAGGACGCCCCACCCTGGTCAGGTTAAACTCTTCCTTCAAAAAACGTTTCCCACTTTGACCCATTTGATTTCTGAGGTTCTCATTTACGTAGAGTTCCAGGCATTTTTCAGCAAAGTCTTCGGCATCCTGAGCCCTGTGCGTCAGGCCACTCCCCGAGCGCTTGAGCATATCCGCCTGGGCCAAAACATCGCTTGCCAGGATCGGTTTGGAAAATCCCATGTATTGAAAAAGCTTGTTCGCCAGGGTCGTGTCGTGATGTGGGTTTTTGTACAGGGGAGAAATGCAGATGTCCGCAACGACGAGATAGGACGGGAAAAGACCCTCGTCCTGCCATCCCTCAAAAGACACATGGTCTTGAATGCCGAGTTCCCTGACTTTCTCTTTAAGCAACGTATCTGTGCTGTTGGCGCCTACAATGATAAGTTTGAGATCGGGGATTCGGCCTCTCAAAATTTCAACGCCTTCAATGGCAGTCAAAAGACCCCTCCGTATCCCCGTGTCGCCCAGGTACAACAAGCAGAAGTTATCATTGAACTTCCTGGCTATCGAATCATCGATAACCGCATCACTAAAAAATTCAGGTCGCACGGTGTTTGGCATGACAGCGATCTTGCTTTCAGAAACGCCTGCCCTTTCACAAAGCTCTTCGCGTGCCTGGTCGGTCACCACGATCGTCTGATCACAGCACTGCACCAAAGACTCTTCTTTTTTCTTCCACGTTTTGATTGAAACAAGGTATTTGCCGGGAAACCTGTGCAGGTGTGGATAATGGACCATGATCTCGGGTCGATTCTCGTGGAGGTCCAGCACCATGGGGAGTTTCAGGGTGCGATTTGCCTGTATGGCGGCATCGGCAATGACCATGTCATGAATGTGCATGACTTCGATTTGATTTTCATTTAGAAACCTTCGGATCCTTCCTTGGAGCATCATGGAATAAATCGGAACCGTATAGGCAAGGGCAGACATCCTGTATTCGAAACTTGAGGAACCGTATCTTCTCACCTCAATACCCCCATAAGACTCCGACGAGGTTTTGCCTTTGTAATCGAGACAGAACAAAAACAACTCGTGACCCGCATCCATAAGGACGCGAGCTTCATTCTCAACCCTGGGATCGGGAGGAAACGACTTGTCAAGAATCATTCCAATTCGCATGGCAAGGCTTATTTCTCAGCGTATACGGCGTAATAGCGCGGTGTGAATTTTCTAAGCAACGGACGCAATCCTACGGTTGGCACCGGACTGGTCCACTTTTCGGTCTTTCGAATCTCCCATCCCGCTTTCTCCAGCACCCAATCGAACTGCCAGTCTTCAAATTCGTGGTAGTGACGGTCCCAGGGATCCTTGTCACTTCGATAGGCCCGGGCAAACCAAAGATTCAAGGGCACGGTGGCAATGAGCTTTTTACAGGGTATTGCGGCTATCACATTGAAAGGAGACACTAAATGCTCAAAGATCTCAAAGGCAGTAACTGCGTCGACTTCGGCATTTTTCACAAGATCAAGATCGGTATCCAGGTCCTCTCCTTCGGTGTTGATTACCTTGTACCCATAAGATTCCATGATCTCGCTCAACTCATTGCGCACGCCCAGGTCGAGCAGTGTGGCAGGAGCCGGAAGCACCGACTGCAAAAAATCCATGGTGCGGCTATACCGTTTTTTCGGGGTAATTCTGTACATCTCTCTTTCTATCGATTAAATACCAGGCTCCCGGAATCAACAAGAGCAGGAAGTACGATGCCAACGTTACCCGATTGCCGGTCTCAATGACCCCGGGTTCGAACTTGAATACAATCTCGTGTTCACCTCCTTGGATTCGTAGGGCACGAAGTACGTAATTGACTCTAAAATGAGGGGTTAGCTCTCCATCGACATAGGCATTCCACCCGTGCTCATAGAACATCTCAGAGAAAACCGCCAGCTGCTCCGACTCCGAATTGCTGCGGTATCTCATCTCGTTCGGGGCATAACTCGTCAATTCAATCTGTGAGTCGAGTTCCTTTCGCGGTTGAAACCCCTCCAGGAAGCCTTCGTATTCCCTGTTGACTACAGCAGTTCTCTTGGTATTCAAACTGTCGAGAGCCCTTATTTCTTCATCCGCAGATCCCACCCATTCGATCTCTTCGACAAACCAGGCATTCCCATTGGCATCTTCATTCAACTGTACGCTTTCGCGATTCTCTTCACCCGGATAAATGATATACCGGGTATTGAGCATATTGAGAACTTCGATATTGTTGTTCGCGATCTGAAAATCAAAGAGCTCCTGGTACCTTCTGGGTTTGGCTGCGTGATAGCCGCCAACCGAATTGAAAAAGAAGGAAGTGCTGCCATCATTCATCGGGTTCACCATGAAATTGATAACCCGATAATGATCTGTGTCTTTCAGTATCGCTTCTTTGACCGGACTCAATTGAAAGGGTTTCTCCAGTCTTGATTTGGTTATAAAGTCGTCATCGTTGACATAGCGCCAGTCGACGGCGGCCAGATCAAGGAGCACCAGGACCAGAAACGAAGCCAGCACGATGTTCTTTTTTATTTTATCCTCGAGAAAAAGCCAAAGCACAGCGGCTGCAATGGCGACATAGATCAACGACCGGAGACTGTCCTGAAAGAAAATCGTTCTTCTGTCTTCCACCAAAACCGTGGAAAGGCCTTCCAGCATCTTCTCAAAGCCCGGATCCCGGTAGCTCTCAAAAGCAAAGAGATTCGACCCAAAGGCGGTGAAAAAGAGGGCGAGCCCCCCAATTGCGATGCTCGCATTTTTAAAGGCCTTGAATTTTTCTGTTTTCGAATACTCATCACTCAAATAAGCACTTAGTCCCAGAGTAGCAAGCAAGGGTACGCATAATTCGGCAATGACCTGTATGGAGGAGACGGCCCTGAACTTGTTGTACAGAGGTACGTAATCGATGAATAAATCCGTGAGGAAGCCAAAATTTTTGCCCCAGCTGAGCACGATGGAAAAGACAGTGGCAGCAATGAGCCATTTTTTAATGGGCCCTTGGATCAAAAATGCCCCCATGGCAAACAGAAAAAGCAAAACAGCCCCTAGATAAGGGGGTGCCGCGACGATGGGTTGATCACCCCAGTACATCGGTGCATTCTCAGCAAAAGTAAGCGCCTGTCTTCTGCCCGCCTTGTCTTTGAGATATTCATAGGTATACGATTCCTTTCCCAGGTTCTCATTGTTGGAACCACCCATAAAACGAGGAATGAACAGGTCAAAGGTCTCAAGCAGGCCAAAGCTGTATTCGGTAATGTACCCTCGTGAAAGACCGGAAGACATCTCCCGCGGGCTCCCATCCGGATTGATGGTCAGTTCACTGGCGCTTCGGGTGCTCTCTGCCGCGTATTCCCGGGTAGCCATCAAACTTGTCGAATTCACTCCGATGGAGAGGATGACCGCCCCGAGAAGTATTCCCACCTTTTTGAAAAAGAGGGGCAAACCTTTTTTTCGCCAGGCTTCAATCATCTGGACCACACCGAAAATCAAAACGCTGAAAAGCAGATAATAAGTCATCTGAGGGTGACTGGCATTGATCTCCAGTGCCATGGCGACCGCTGTCAGGCTGAACCCCTGCAAGAAGCGCCCCTGAAACACCCAGAGAATGCCTGCCAGAACAAGAGGCATGTAAGCTATGGCGTGGGCCTTGGCATTGTGCCCGACTCCCAGTATGATGATGAGATAGGTCGAAAGGCCAAAACCCAGAGCTCCGATAACAGCAGTCTTCCATTCGGTTCGCAACACCCTCAGCAGGATGAAAAACGAAAAGAAGTAGAGGAACAAATAATCTGCCGGACGGGGTAAAAATCGAAGCAGACCGTCAAGCTTCTTGATATAGTCGTGGGGATAGTAGGTGCTCAGCTGATAGGTAGGCATGCCTCCAAAGGCACGATTGGTCCAGTAGGGCTCCTCCCCGTTTTGTTCGCGGAACTCACGTACCTCGCTCGCCATCCCCCGAAATTGGGCGATGTCACTTTGAAAGAGCTCTTTTCCTTCAAGGACAGGATAGAAATAAGCCAGTGAGACAATAACAAAAGAGAGAATCGCAAGCAGATAAGGCAAATACTTCTTTGCTGACATTGAAGAAATTTAGTTTAGAACTTTAGAGGTGACAAGCCGTCAATCGATTTCCTCGTAGTCGACGTATTCACCTACATTATTATTGGTTTCCCGCTGGGGGCCCGGCTTTCTGTCAATCACGGTCTCTCCTTCTTTCACCTGATCCGATGTGTTGGTTTGACCCTGCTCCTGCCTCATCTTGTTTTCAAAGTTCCTGACTGCTTTTTGAAACAGTACCGGGAACAGAATCCGACCCAGCCATTTCAACACATAATAGACCAGGATCAGTATCAAAATCGTCCTCAAAAACCCCATCACAGATGCCTCCTCCATCTTTTTTTCATTTAAAATCCAAAAATAACAATTTGAGGGCAACTTTGACGTTATTCAAGTAAAAGATATATAAGGCCCTTATACCCGTCATCGCATGAAGCCCTCTTTGAAGACCTTCCTTATCACCTTATTGGTTCATTTCTGCATGGTTCAATTTGTCGCCGCTCAGTACACTGAGGTGATCAATTCCAGGCGCCCGGGTTTCTCCGACAGTCCTTACAGCGTGGGCACCAAGGTATACCAGGTCGAAGGTGGACTTTTCTATAAGGATGTGGGCAATTATCTGTTTTACGATCAGAACCTTGAGGAATCTTTTTCATACAGCGCCAACAGTTTCGGTACCGACATCATGCTTCGTACCGGCCAATTCTTCGAAAGACTCGAATTCAATCTTGACATGGCCATACTCTCTGAATCAAGGGACTATTCCAGACCGGCTGACTCAAGCGCTTCGGGCTTTGGATTCAGCAAACTGACCCTGGGAGCGAAATACCTCCTTTATAAACCCGAATACACCGACAAGACCAAAGAGATTCGAAGCTGGAAGGCTCGGCATAGCTTCGACAAGAGACGACTAATCCCCGCAGTGGGGGTCTATGCGGGTCTGAATACGAACCTGCTTACCGACCTCTATAAAAACCGGGATGGCGTAAGCCCCAGGTTTGCTGTATTCACGCAGAATGATTTGTCCGAACGTCTCATTGTCCTGCTGAATTTCATCATGGATTATGCCTTCACCGATCAAGCCGAAAACTCCTACATCATTACCGCGACCTATGCCCTGAATCAGAAATTTTCGGTTTTTGGGGAGAACCAGGGGTTCTTCCGAAAAAATGTTCCAAATGACTTCCAGTTCGGAGCGGGAGGCGCTTACCTCATCAACAAAGACATGCAGGCCGATCTTTCAGCTCGGATGATCTTTGACGAGCGCGGGGACAATACCTATATCATTGGAGGAGGAATCTCCTGGAGGCTGGACCGGCACAAGGACAAAATAATCGTTAACAAGACCAACAATGACGAGGAAGGCATCCAACAACCTAAAAAAGGATTCTTCAACACGATTACATTCGGCTTGTTCGCAGGCAAAAACAGTGCGAGCAGCGGAGGAAAAATGCGTGAAGTGAAGACGCGGTCGGCCAAGACAAGATCTTTGGAGCCTCCTGTCAACAAAAAAGCCCAGAAAGCCCGAAAAAAGCAAAACAAGAAGTTGGTCAAAGAGCAGAAGAAAAGAGAGAAAGCCGAAAAAAAATACAACAAGAAATTTGAAAACGATTAATTTTGCCTCATGATTGAGGTAAAAGAAATCACGGGTAAAAAAGAACTCAGGAAGTTCGTCACCTTTCCTTTTAAGCTTTACAAGGACAATCCGTATTGGGTCCCTCCCATCATCAAGGAAGAGCTCAATAGCTTCGACCCAAAAATAAATCCGGTTTTTGAGCACGCCCAGGCCCGATTCTTCCTCGCCCTGAAAAACGGGGAGATCGTGGGACGTGTTGCGGCGATTACCAATGAGTTTGAAATTCAACAGCAGAAGGTCAAAAAGATGCGCTTCGGATGGCTCGATTTTATCGATGACAAGGCCGTCAGCAAAGCCCTGCTCGAACAAGTTGCAAAAATAGGAAAGGAAGAAAAACTCGAGTTCATGGAAGGGCCGATGGGCTTCTCCAACATGGACAAGGTGGGCATACTCACTGAAGGCTACGAGCATTTGGGTTCGATGGTTACCTGGTACAATTACCCGTATTACGTCGATCATATGCAGGCACATGGGTTTTGGCCCGAGAAAAAATTCCTGGAATCCTATTTCTTCGTCAAGGATGCTCAAATCGACAAATACCATCGCATGGCGCAGATCATAGCAAAGCGTTACGAGCTGACCCCGGTGAGTTTTTCCAGATCCAAAGACGTCATGCCCTATGTCAATGAGATTTTCGAGCTTTTTAACACCTCCTATTCAAAACTTTCTTCTTTTGTGCCGATCTCAGACAAACAGATCGCCTATTTCAAAGAGAAATACATAGGATTTATCAACCCCGACTTCATCAAAGTCGTCCTGGACAAGAATAAGCGGATCATCGCTTTCGGAATCACCATGCCATCCTTTGCAAGGGCTCTGCAAAAGGCAAAGGGCAGGCTTTTCCCATTCGGCTTCATCCACTTGCTTCGTGCCAGAAAAAACAGCAAGGAAAGTATCTTCTACCTGATTGGAATTGCGCCTGAATACCAAAAAAAGGGAGTAACCGCCATTATTTTCGATCTCTTCCACGAGGCCTACGAAAGACATGGCATAACCAAGGGCATCATAACCCCTGAACTCGAAGACAACAAGGACATCCAATTGATCTGGGACAATTTCAATCCTGTGCACTTCAAAAGGAGGGCCACCTATAGAAAGGACCTGAACTGAGCAGGCGCCAACATCACCCATTATACGCTTGATTTTTATACATTTGACAGGTAAGTTTCTACTATGCAGCTTTTTTATCACCCCGACATTCAACCTCTTTCCCTGCTGGTTACTTTTTCCAGGGAAGAAAGCCGTCACCTGGTGAAAGTTCTGAGAAAAAAACGGGGAGATCAGATTTATATCACAGATGGAAGGGGTAATTTGTACCTGGCGGAGATCATTAACGACAGTGACAAGAAATGTGAGGTTCAGGTTTTGAACTCAGAGAAAAGGCCCGATCAAAAGGGATACCGCCTGCATGTGGCCATTGCCCCCACCAAGAACAACGACCGACTGGAATGGTTCCTGGAAAAATCCACGGAAATAGGAATCGATGAAATCACGCCCATACTCTGCGATCACTCCGAACGAAAAAAAATAAACCACCTGCGCTGCGAGAAGGTTGTCCTGGCGGCAATGAAACAGTCCCTGAAGTATTTCCTACCCAAACTCAATCCTTTACAAAGCTTTGACACGCTGATTAGTCAGGTTCAAACGGAGTCAAAACTCATTGCCCATTGTGCAGAAGCCGACAAACATGACCTGTCAGCCATAATTAAGGAGAAGAACGACATCCTGGTGCTGATCGGACCGGAAGGAGATTTTTCACCCCGAGAAATCGAGAAGGCGGCAAAGGCCGGATTCGAAAACCTGGATCTCGGACAAACCCGACTTCGAACCGAAACGGCAGGTGTGGTTGTGTGCAGTAACATCTCTTTCATGAAAGAATTTTTGTAATTTGCCCGGATGAAGATATTCTCAGGGGGCAGAAAGCTCGGAAAGGGCCTTATGACACTAGTTTTCATTTTTTCTTTCCTGTCCGTCGCGAGCCAGGAAGTCGCCGTTTTGAAATATGACGGCGGTGGCGACTGGTACGCCAATCCGACCGGGTTGCCTAACCTGATCCGCTTTTGCAATGAAAATCTAAAAACAAGAATATCCGAAAAACCGGCTACGGTTGAGGTCCAGAGCCGAGATCTTTTTGACTATCCGATCGTTTTCATGACCGGGCACGGCAATGTCTTTTTTTCCGAGAAAAGTGCTCAGAATCTGAGGACCTACCTTTTAGCCGGCGGATTTTTGCACGTTTCTGACAACTACGGGCTGGATCCTTTCCTGCGAAAGGAAATGAAAAAGGTATTCCCCGATCTCGATTTTCAGGAAATCCCGGTTGATCACCCCATTTACAAACAGACCTACTCCTTTGACGGACTGCCTAAAATTCATGAACACGACGCCAAGCCTCCGCAAGGCTTTGGACTGTTCCATGAAGGTCGACTCCTCTGCTTTTATGATTTCGAGAGTGACCTCAGCGATGGTTGGGAAGACGAGGCGGTTCACAACGACCCCCCGGAGGTGCGAAACAAAGCACTTCAGATGGGCGCGAACATCATAGAGTACGCCTTCAAAAACTAACGCTTCCCAGCTTCATCCCTACCCGTATGATCCAAAATATAGATGACATTCAAATCAATTTCACCACGGATAACTTATGGCTGGTCAACCTGACCCTGGCCTTGATCATGTTCGGGGTCGCACTGGACATCCGGGTGAGCGATTTCACGAATTTGCTGAAATCGCCCAAGCCCGTAATCGTCGGGATAATCTCACAGTTTCTCCTGATCCCACTGGTCACCTATCTATTCATTCGCGTAACCACACCGTTTCCAAGCATAGCTCTTGGATTGGTTATGGTGGGTGCCTGTCCGGGCGGAAACATCTCAAATTTCATGACCAAACTGGCAGGAGGAAACGCGGCTCTTTCGGTCAGCCTGACCGCGTTTGCCTCCATCGCGGCTCTTGTGATGACACCACTGAACTTTGCCCTTTGGGGTAACGCCTACGAACCGACAAGTGAAATTCTAAAACGTGTCAGCGTCGATCCCCTGGAAGTCGTCAGGCTTGTATTGCTGATTCTCGGCATACCTTTGCTCTTGGGCATGATGCTGCAGTATTACCGTTCAAAGCTGGCCACAAAGATCTCAAAGATACTCAAACCGGTTTCCATATTGATTTTCTTGGCATTTATTGCAGTGGCCTTCTTCGACAACCTGGATATTTTCATGAACCACATTCACTACGTCCTGTTCCTGGTGATTCTTCACAACGGGTTGCTCCTTCTGGTAGGATTCCTGTTTGCACGCGCCAATCGTCTTTCCTATATCGATCAGAAAACCCTGAGCATAGAAACGGGGATTCAGAATTCGGGACTGGGATTGCTTCTCGTTTTCTCCTTTTTCAGTAGTCTGGGAGGAATGGCTCTGCTGGTGGCTTTCTGGGCGATCTGGGACATCGCATCCGGATTGCTGATTGCCTATTTCTGGTCAGACAAGAAGAAAAAGAAAGCGACATGAAGCTGATCTGGTACCTTCTGGTCAAGTTATACGTTCGCACTGGATTCGCGTTCTACTACAAGAAAGTTGAAGTCCTGGGCCTGGAGAACGTTCCGAAGAAAACAGCGGTGCTTTTTGTAGCCAATCATCAGAACGCGCTAATCGACCCTTTGCTCCTCGGCGCATTCTTACCCCGACAACTCCACTTCCTCACTCGGGCAGACGTGTTTGACAAGCCTTTGGTGCGAGCTCTGCTGTCTTCAGTGAACATGCTTCCTATTTATAGGATCCGAGATGGAAGAGATAGTCTTTCAAAGAATGAAGAGGTGTTTCAAAAGTGCTTCAAAATTCTCAACAGCAAAGGAACCGTGCTGATATTTCCCGAGGGGAATCACAATATTCAGAGGCGGGTCAGGAACATCAGCAAGGGGTTTACGAGAATTGTTTTCGGGGCGCTCGATCAATACGGAGATCACGAATTGATGGTCGTTCCGGTAGGAATCAATTACACCAATGCCAGGAAATACGCCTCCAGTGTAAGCCTGCACATAGGAGAGCCCATCCGGGCCAATGACTACTATCAGAGAGAGAAGCATACCGTTTCCTCGGCGGCGCTCAAGGAGGAGGTCCGCGATCGGTTGAAGGGGCTCACTACGCATATTGAGGACCTGGAGAATTACAGTTATCTGGAAAGCTGCTTTCTGGAAGAAGATTTTCTGGATCCACAGAAAGTCAATGACAAGCTGGAGCAACCCGAGCTGTTGAACCCTGCGGATCGGAATACTGCACCCGAATTCAACATGCTGATGCCCCTGGTGAAAGTCAACAGCTTCTTCCCCTTGCGCATCTGGAACTACCTGAAACCGAAAATCAGGGAGGAGGAATTCATCTCCACGTACAAGTTCAGCGTAGGTCTGACGGCCTTCCCCCTGTTCTATATGGTACAGGCCTGGATTATAGCTGCATTTTACGGGTCAGTTGCCGGTTGGATCTATTTTGGGCTGAGCCTGTTGACCGTTTGGCTGCTTACCAAATCGAGATAATCAGGGAACGATCGCTTCCTGGATAAGGGCCTGGACCTTGGTTCGAATATCTGCCTCTCCCAGTTTGTTGTTCTCTCTTGTCGGATGAACCCGGTTGGACAGAAAGACATAGACGATCTCCGAATCAGGATCTGCAAAGGTATAGGTGCCCGTATACCCGCTGTGACCGAAGCTTTTGAACGAAACACAACCGCAGGTGGCCATGGAGTCATCCAGTTGGGGCTTGTCAAAACCAAGTCCTCTGCGCACCCCGAACTCCTGGAAATAACGGTGATTGAATTTGTCCACGGACTCGGGCTTGAAATAGCTCTTCCCCCCGTAATATCCTTTTTGAAGGTACATCTGCATCATCTTCGCGACATCATTTGAAGTTCCGAACATTCCGGCATTTCCGCTCACACCTCCCATCATGGCCGCTCCCTCGTCATGCACATTGCCATGGAGCAGCTGATGGCGAAAAAAATCATCCTCCTCTGTCGGGACGATCCTCGATTTGGGAAACTTGTTCAGAGGCTTGTAGCAGAGCGTTGTGGCCCCAAGAGGGGCGTAGAAATACTCCCGGTTCAATTCGTCAAGCGACTTGCCATACTGTTTTTCGATGTAATCCTTGAAAAGGTAAAAAGGCAGGCCGCTGTACCTGTATTCGAGTTTCTCCTGCTGTGGGGCCTCGGCGATCAGATTGAATATCGTGTCGAGGTAATCCGTTCTCAGATAGAGGTCATCCGCCACTTTGATGCTGTATTTGTCTGACTTCTTATCCCTAAAATACTTCTTCATGGGCTGACCGTCTTCGCCTTCGACCATGGTCTTGTAGAAGGGAATGTAGGGCATCAGCCTCCCGTAATGGGATAATACCTCGCGAACGGTCAGGGTATCTTTGTTGCTGTCCTTCAAAACGGGCATGAGTTCTCCCAGATTCGAATCGAGTTCGAAAAGACCCTCCTCTTCGGCTTTGATCACCATGGGCAAACCGCCCAGGATCTTGGTCATCGATGCCAGGTCGTAAATACTCTCGTTATCGACCTTTTTTTTTTGATCGTAGGTGAAGTACCCAAAGCTCTTGCGATACACGACCTTCCCCTTGCGCGCTACCAGGACCTGCATGCCTGGAGCCATTGCCGAATCCATCACCTCGTGCGCAATGGAGTCGATTCGGTTCAATTGATATCGGTCCAACCCAACCGCTTCCGGCACCGAATAGCCCAGTCTGTCTATTGCACTGAGATACAGTCCGTGTCCCATCGGGAACGTGTCGTTGATATTGACGGGGAGCTTCCCCTGCATATCCAGGGCTCCAAAAATCATCTGTGCAGAGATGTCCTGGGCGAGCTCCGTGTTCTGATACGAAACCACAAGGCCCTCAATATGTTCAAAGTCTTTGATCTTCAACAAGCTGTACGGACTGGCGAAAACATCCAGAATCACATCGTGCGATTTGGAAATGTTGTCGAGCAGCAAAAGATCCTCATCTGGTATTTTGTAGTTCGCATAGGCACCCAGGGAAGTATGAAAACCAAAAATCACGAGGTTGTAGCCTTTCAATTTTTCAGAAAGCTGCTGAATATTCTTAGTGTCCAGGACATCCACCCGGGTATAATCATTCAGGCGATTGACAAAGGATGCGTTGATGTGCGTACCCAGTTTCACATAAGCGATTTTCTTTTGGTCCAGGTCCCTGACAGGGAGAATCTCCCCCTTGTTCTGCACCAATGTAACTGAATGCTCCACCAATTTGTGATTGAGCACCTCATCCACGGGCCTGTTGAGATCCGATATCAGGTTCTCAGCGGAAATAGGCCGGTATTCATGCAGCCCCATCCAATACTTGGCCATCAGGATCTTTCTCACGGCTTCATTTAAACGTGTATCCGTCAGGTCGCCTGAGGCATGAGCCTTCTTAAAGAGATCCACTGATTTTTCAACTTCCAAGGGCACATCCAACAAGTCATTGCCCGCGATAATGGCTTGTAGATTGATCTCTTCAGAGGAGGCAAAGTTTGCCGATCCTTTCATATTCAAAGCGTCGGTCACGATCAGACCCTTGAAACCCATTTTTTCTTTGAGCAGGCCGGTAATGATATTCTCAGACAATGACGAGGGCAATTCCTCATCGGGCTCCAGGCTGGGCACGCTCAAGTGCGCAACCATGACACTGCCTATACCGTGATCGATGATCTTCCTGTAGGGATACAGTTCCAAAGTGTCAAGGCGAATCGTATCATGGCTTACCGAAGGAAGCGTCTTGTGTGAGTCCTGGTCGGTGTCTCCATGACCGGGAAAATGCTTGGCACAGGCCATGACCCCCACGCTCTGAAGTCCCTGCATGAAGGCTGTTGCCTTGCGGGTTACGTTTTTCCGATCTTCTCCAAAAGAGCGATTGCCAATCACCGGGTTGAGTGGATTTGTATTGACATCCACCACCGGAGCAAAATTGATATTGACTCCTTCGCGTTTCATATGCTGCCCCATTTGAACTCCCATGTCATAAAGGAGCTTGTCGTCTCGGATGGCGCCCAGTGCCATATTGTAAGGAAACGCCACCGTGTTTTTCAGGCGCATTCTCAGGCCCCATTCACCATCGATTCCAATGAGCAGGGGTATGCGTGACAAAGACTGATAGTGATTCGTGAGCTCAACTTGCTTAACTGCCTGGTCCTGAAAGAATATGAGGGCTCCGAGGTGGTATTTTTCTATGAGGCTGCTGATGTATTTTTCGTGCTCCGCATCCCTGTTGGTGTAGGCAGCAACCATAAACAACTGTCCGATCTTTTCCTCGAGGCTCATGGTTGACATGATGCTGTCCACCCATCTTTCCTGGGCAATCGAATCTTTGGTTACAAGCGGATTGATCTGGGAATTTGCACCCGATGCGAAAATCAGAAAGAAGATGAACAGAAAAAGAGAAAGGCGATGCATGAAATGTGTGTATTAATTGAAATATCGACTGTGCCAGCTTTTTGCAGCAGGTACTTCCCAGGAAATCCCCAAGTCACCTTTGGTCTGGACCATGTTGTTGAAAACAGTAGTGTCTTCCCTGATGCGTTCCTCCCGGACAAATCTCTGGAAATCGGACATGCTCACCACATTGATGTGATCGCCTGAGCGAAACGCCGTGTTTAACTTATTGAAAAGGTCAATGCCGAACTGTTGTTCAAATCGCTTGAACACATGGGTCGAGGCATCAATGGAGCATCCCGAGACCTGGTTGAAAGACTCATCCACTCCTATAACGATGAAGTGATTGTGCAAAATAGCAAAGGACCCCTTGAGATCCTTACCGTGCCGCGTCCATTCTTCTACAAAGTCTTTCAGCGCCTGGCTCATTTCTTCAGTCTGCGAGGAATTGAGCTCCCTGTCGGATTGATATACCCAGATTCTCGCAGAATCTGGCAAATCTTTGAAATCTACGTACATGTCAAATCTTTTTATTGAACTTGTTCTGAAGGTCCTCGAGCGTATTGACCACTTTTTTCGGATTCATGCTCTTCTTCACATCCTCCAGCATCTTCTTGGTATAAAGAGGGAAGTCGGCATTTTGCATCCAACTGTAGTAGCCCGGATTCTCTCTCAAAACGTCCCTGACCTTCCTTCCTTTGTACTTGCCAAAAGAGAATATCTCTTCACCACTGTCATCCAACAGGATGAATCCCGCAAAATCTGCTCGTTGCTGATGTGAAGAAAATTTACTCAAAAAATCAACGTCACCCTCGACGTCCTCATAGCGCTCAATCTGGGCTTCCAGGATTTCGTAGGTGGCCAGTGTATCCGCCTCGGCCGAATGGGCGTTGTCAAGTGTCTTTCCACAATAGAATTCGTAACCTGCGCTCAGATTTCGCTGTTCTTTCTTGTGAAAGATCACCTGAACGTCAATGGCCATTCTGTCCTGCATGTCGAAATTCACACGGGCCCGCAACATTTCCTCCGCGAGCAACGGGATGTCGAATCGATTGGAATTGAACCCGGCCAGGTCGCAGCCCTCGATCATAGTGCTGATCTTCTGAGCCAGTTCTGAAAACTTAGGTTCGGTAACGACCTTCTCATTGGTTATCCCGTGAATATCTGAGGCCTCTTTCGGTATCTCGATCTCAGGGTTCACCAGACGCGTCCAGCTCTCCCTGTTCCCGTTCGGGTGTATCTTCAAGATGGAAATCTCTACTATACGATCTGTGGCAATTTGTACTCCTGTTGTTTCAAGATCAAAGAAAACAAGAGGTCTTTCAAGTTTGAGATTCATTTGGATGAATTTGTTTTGGATACATGAATACCAGATTCATGAATTAAAAGGAGGCGTTCTGATCCCAGGCCTCCAGATATTCGGCAATGCGTTTGGCGAACTGACTGCCAAGCGCTCCGTTGACAACCCTGTGATCATAGGAATGCGAAATAATCATTTTGTGACGGATCCCTATCAAATCCCCTTCCGGAGTTTCTATTACGGCCGGTATCTTTCGGATCGAGCCCAGTGCAAGTATCCCCACCTGGGGCTGATTGATAATCGGGGTTCCCATGATGCTGCCGAAACTGCCCACATTGGTGACTGTGAAAGTCCCGTCCTGTATGTCATCGGGATTCAATTTCCCGGTTCGTGCCCTTTGAGCCAGATCGTTGACAGCCTTGGTCATACCCACCAGGTTGAGCTGATCCGCTTTTTTGATTACCGGGACTATGAGATTGCCGTCCTGAAGTGCAGCTGCCATGCCGAGGTTTATGTCTCGTTTCTTGATGATCCTGTCCCCTTCTACCGAAATGTTCATGAGCGGGAAATCCCTCAGCGCTTTGGCTACGGCCTCCATGAACACCGGTGTGTATGTGATCTTTTGACCTTCTCTTTTGAAGAAGTCATCCTTGATGCGCTCACGCCATTTGACAATGTTGGTCACATCGACCTCTACAAAGCTTTGCACGTGCGCAGATGTCTGAAGTGATTCTACCATGTGTTTTGAGATCAACTTGCCCATTCGGGTCATCTCAATGATCTCATCACCTTCGCTCGTTGACCTCATCGCCGGCTGTGCAACCGCAGGGGCCTTCGGCTCAACCTTCACAGGTTGAGGACTGCTCTGTGGCACAGAGGCTTTCATTGTCGTTCCTGAAGAACGTGCTTTGAGAAAGGCCAATACGTCTTTTTTGGTCACGCGCTGGTCCTTGCCCGTCCCTGAGATCGACTCCAGCTCCTCGATAGAAATTCCTTCTGTTTTTGCAATATTGCGAACCAGGGGAGAATAGAACTTACCCGATGGAGAGCTCAGGTCACTGACGGCCTGGGTTGCTTTCTGGCTTTCCTTCTTCACAGTCTCGACTGTCGGAATGCCCGCAGGGACCACTTCCTCGGTTGACAGCTCTTCTTTGGGCGTTTCAACAGCCACCGCTCCGTTGGTCTCTATAACCGCAATGATCTGCCCTACACCAACGACATCGTCTACTTCATACAACCTTTCCACCAACACACCTTCGACCTCACTGGGAACCTCTGAATCGACCTTGTCGGTGGCGATTTCAACGATGGGCTCATCCAGTTCAATGGTATCTCCAACTTCCTTCAACCAGGCCGTGATTGTTGCCTCGGCAACACTCTCACCCATCTTGGGAAGTTTCAATTCAAATTTAGACATGTCGATGCTGTTTTTCAGTGAGCAAATTTAAGAAAATTGATTGAAACCGCTCGCGCCAACTCAGATTTTCACAAGCATGATGAAAATCATAAAAATAAGAAAATCAATGACCTACTTTTATCATTGCAACCTATGAATTAAAACCCTATGAAAAACCTGGTTCTGGGAAATGAAGCGGTCGCTCAAGGCGCCATTGATGCGGGTATATCAGGGGTATACGCATACCCGGGAACACCTTCGACAGAGATCACCGAATACATCCAAAAATCCAAAATCGCCAAGGAGCTGGGAATTCACTCTCAATGGTCGGTCAATGAAAAGACCGCCATGGAGGCTGCTTTGGGGATGTCCTATTGCGGAAAGAGATCGCTCACCGTCATGAAGCATGTTGGGCTTAATGTTGCCTCCGACGCTCTCATGAACATGTCCGTATCGGGGATAAACGGCGGACTAGTGATCGTTGTTGCAGACGATCCGTCCATGCATTCTTCTCAAAACGAACAGGACTCCAGGTTTTACGGTCGATTTGCAAGAATCCCAATCTTAGAGCCTGCCCACCAGGAAGAGGCCTATACCATGATGCATTACGCATTTGACCTGTCGGAGGAGCTTCAGCTCCCCGTTCTTGTCAGGATGGTCACCCGTCTGTCTCATTCAAGAACGGGAATAGAATTCAGGGAGCGCCGTGCACAAAACGGGATTCAGCTTCCGGTCAATACAGATCGCTTCGCCTTGGTACCCATGAATGCTCGCAAGCAATACAAAAAATTGGTTCGCAAAAAGAAAAAGCTTCTCAAAGCCTCTGAGCATTCCCGTTTCAACAAACTCGAGTTGAGCTCCGACAAAAAGCTGGGAATAATCGCCTGCGGAATTGGGTTGAACTATGTGCTCGAAAATATTGGCGAAAACATTGAATTCTACTCCCTTCTGAAAATATCACAGTATCCGATTCCAAGAAAGAAAATCAAGAAACTCTACGATCATTGTGAGGAGGTACTTGTGGTTGAAGAAGGCTTTCCCATGGTCGAGGAGCTTCTCAAGGACTTCCTGGACAGGGATAAAAAAATACGGGGCAAGCTCAGCGGTGACCTGCCTCCTGTCGGGGAACTCGATCCAAACATCGTGGCCGAAGGACTGGGGCTTTACCAGGACCGAGTCCCGGAAGTTTCAGAAATAGTGATGCCAAGACCTCCTCAATTGTGTGAGGGATGCGGTCACTCCGATCTGTTCAAAGTGATCCAGGAGCTCGTTCCCGAAACGGGTGACAAAAAGGTCTTCGGAGACATCGGTTGCTATGCCCTGGGTGCCATTACGCCCGAACATCCCGTGAACACCCTAATTGACATGGGTGCTTCAATCACCATGGCCAAAGGAGCGGCAGACGCCGGGGTGGAGAACGCGATTGCCGTTATCGGCGATTCTACTTTCGCGCATTCGGGAATGACCGGTTTGTTGGAAGCCGTAGTTGAGAATTCTCCAATTACCGTGATTATTTCCGACAACTCTGCCGTAGCTATGACAGGAGCCCAGGAGTCCCTGGCTGTCGGGAGAATAAGGAATATTTGCCTGGGCATCGGGGTGGAGCCCGAACACGTGAGGACCATTATTCCTTTGAAAAAGAACCACAAGTCAAACGTTCGCACCGTGCGTGAAGAAATCGGATACAGGGGCGTCTCTGTGATCATCTCACAGAGACCATGCGTACGCCTGTCAAAAGACTTGAAAGAGAAAATAAAGAATAAAGTAGCTTCCCTAAACTAAACCTGATTATGAAATCAAACATTATCCTTTCCGGAGTAGGCGGACAGGGAATCCTGACCATTGCCGCCGTGATCGACATCGCAGCACTTAACGAGAATTTGCACATCAAACAGTCGGAAGTTCACGGAATGAGTCAGCGGGGAGGTGCCGTCCAGTCCCACGTTCGAATTTCAGACCAGAAGATTCACTCTGACCTGATCCCAATGGGAAAGGCCGACCTGATTTTATCCGTGGAGCCGATGGAGCTGTTGAGATACATCCCCTATCTCGACAAGAATGGCTGGATTATAACAGATTCGAGCACCTTTGAGAACATCATGGATTATCCGAGTAAGTATGACCTGTTCAAACAGATCAAGTCGTATCATAAACATATCGTCATAAACGCCAAACAAGAGGCGAAAAAGATGGGTAATTCAAAAGTGGCCAATATGATACTGCTCGGAGCTGCATCTTCATTCATTCCGATGCATGATGAAAGCATGATCCAGGCAATTCGTTTCTATTTCAAAGGCAGGAGCACAAGGATAACCGACATGAACATCAAGGCCTTTAAAACAGGTCAGGAAATGGCAAAGAATTTCATTGAGTTCGTCTTCTGAAATCACAGGAGTTTGCGGATTTCCTCGGCGAGGATTCTGATCCCGGGTTCAATATGCTTGCGCGGCATGTTTGAAAAGGCCAATCGCAAACAATTGTCTCGTTCATTGTGGGGATCAAAGGTCCTGCCGGTCACAAAAACCACACCCCGCTCGCGACAATTCTCGAACAGTTCCGTCGAGCTGAATCCTTCAGGAAACCGCAGCCAAAAATAGAAGCCGCCCAAGGGTTCTGTCCATTTCACGCCGTCTGGCATGAATTCATTCATGGCCTTTTGCAAAATGCTCTTTCTTTCCCTGTACTCATTTCTCAGAAACGCGAGATAGGGATCCAGGTATTCCTCATGTGAAAACTCACTGGCAAGAATTTGCATGAAATTCGAGGTGCAGGCATCCAGGGCCTGTTTTACGGTTTCGGCTTTTTCGGAAACCTCTGGCGAGGCATACATGAATCCCAGTCGGAAGCCAGGTCCGAGAATCTTCGAAAAAGACCCGGTGTAAATGATATCGACATCGTATCCCGTGTGAGCCTTGAGCGGCTTGACAAGCTTCTCGTGCTCTGGATCGAAAAACAGATCGCTGTACGCATCGTCTTCCAGAACTATGATGTCCTGGCCATCCAGGAATTCCAGCAGTTCCCTGCGTCTTTCAAGGCTGTAGGTGATACCCGCTGGATTGTGAAAATTAGGTGTGAGATAGAGGAATTTGGGCTTTTTATTCAGGGCATCGATTTTGGTTTTGAGCCTGTCTATCTGAATACCGTTCTCATCAATGGGAATCCCGTGGACCTCTGCTCCGTAGGTTTCAAATACAGAAAGAGCTCCCACAAAGCATGGATTCTCGGTCAAAACCACATCGCCCTCATTGATAAACTCCTGCGTGATGATGCTTATCGCCTGAAGGGAACCGGTTGTGATCAGCAATCGATTGCCTTCATCGGGAAGCCCTTTATTCAACAGCCTTTGCCTGACACTGGCAAGCAATGTGGGGTGCCCTGAAGTTGGGCCGTACTGAAAACAGCTTTTCTTGATCGATTCCGACAACCCGTCGTATATCGCATCGATCTGCCGTATCGGGAACAGGTCGTTGTTGGGCATGCCTCCGGCAAAGGATATCAAATCGGGCCCGGAGGCCTGGCGCATCAGCCTTTTGATATCCTCCGAATGAACAGAATTCACTGCCCTCGAAAAATAGTACATAGCAAAGGTCTAAGTAGTTCAAAGTAACAAAATTAATGGCGTTTGGGGCGTGACAAAAGTCATCAAATATGACAAAGCAAATCGCGTAATTTATACCTCACAAGTCACAATCCCTATGCTATCCCAAGCCCTGCTCAATCCGAAAAGCATTCTCGTCGTTGGAGGCTCCAACAATGTCGATCATTTGGGCGGCAGCGTCCTGAAGAACCTCCTAGATTGTAGCTTCCGGGGAGAACTATGTGTTCTCAATCCAAAAAGGGATCGCGTCCAGGGACTCAGGTCCTATTCCGTTCCCGAAGAAGTTCCTGATGTGGAGCTCGCGATCTTCGCGATACCCGCCGGGGAGATCTATCCGGTCATGCGGGTACTTATTGAGCAAAAGAGCACGAGGGCTTTTCTGGTTTACTCGGCAGGGTTCAGCGAACTGGATGAAGAAGGAAAACGCCTGGAAAAAGAGATTCTGGAGCTTGTAGAAAAAAGCGGCTGTTCCCTTCTTGGCCCCAACAACATTGGAATGGTGAACACCAATTATGCGGGTATCTTCACCAAACCGATTCCCAAACTGGACCCGAAAGGGGTGGATTACGTTTCTGGATCCGGGGCTACTGCAGTTTTCACCCTGGAAGCTGCCCGACAAACCGGGCTCACTTTCAACAGCCTGATCACCGTGGGCAACAGCGCTCAGATTGGAATTGAAGAAGTTCTTGAGCATTGGGATGAAACTCACGATCAAGAAAATGGATCAAAGGTCAAGATGGTCTATATGGAGACCGTGAGAAAACCCGGGAAATTCCTCAAGCACTGTCTTTCCCTGAGGGAAAAAGGATGTCGGATCGTAGGGCTCAAATCGGGATCCACTTCAAAGGGCAGTGAGGCCGCTGCCTCCCACACTGGTGCCATGGCAAGCCCGGACCTATTCGTTCAGGCCCTTATGGATAAAGCGGGGGTCATTCGTTGCCACAGCCGTTATGCTCTCATCGCCATAGCCGGGTTGTTGCAACTCACCAAAGAACCCGTGACTAAAATCGCCGTCATCACACATGCGGGTGGACCCGGGGTCATACTTACGGATCACCTGGTTCGCAACGGATTGGATGTTCCGACATTCGAGATACGTCACAAGGAAGCCCTGAGAGACATACTCAATCCTGGTGCAGCTGTCGGCAATCCGATAGACCTATTGGCCACAGGTACTGCTCTTCAATTGAAGAAAGTCATTGAATACTGTGACGATAAAGTGGACCAGGTCGATGGTATCGCGGTAATTTTCGGCAGTCCGGGACTGGGCTCAGTGGACGAGGCGTATGAGGTCATCCGAAGCAAAATGTTCGCCTGTCAAAAACCGGTTTTCCCGGTATTGCCCTCCGTGGTCAACCTCAAGGATGAAATCGACGAGTTTGTCAAAGAAGGTCACATTGCATTCTTTGATGAAAGTCTTCTCGGTCGGGGACTGGGTAAAATCGCGAAAACACCTGTACCACCAAAAAACGTTCCTGAACTTCCTCCGGAAACGAGCCAAAAAATCAGATCCATCATATCCCGTCTTCCCTCAGGTTTTATCGAGGACCGTCAAGCGATCAATCTGATTGAGCTTCTCGGAATAGAGACACCCGCGCAGGTTTTTATCGACTTGGATCGTAAGATCCTGGATCTTCCCTCAGATATGAGATACCCTGTTGCAGTGAAAGCCACGGGCATCCTGCACAAAACAGATAAAAACGCCCTGGAGCTGAATGTCCGATCGGACAAAGAGCTGGCAGATGCCCAAAAAAGACTCGGCAGATTGCCCGGAGCCAAAGGTCTAATGGTTCAGGAAATGCATCAGGGAACAGAAGTATTTGTGGGCTCAAAGTCGATTCCCAATTACCCTCCCCTTGTGGTATTTGGAGCCGGGGGCATTTTCCTCGAATCGTTCCGTGACATCACGCAATCCCTTGCTCCCATTGACCCCGAAGAAGCTGCCACTCTCATTAAGTCTTTAAAAATTCACCCCGTACTGGAAGGGTCCAGGGGACAAACGCCCGTTGACATCACCAGGTATGCTCATATCATTTCCTTGATTTCTCAGCTCGTCTGCGCAGAACCCCGCATTGTGGAACTCGACCTGAATCCCCTGATCGCGGGACCAGAGAGCATCACTGCGGTAGATGTTCGGATACGCCTCGGTTCGTAGAGGTGTCACTGCCCAAATAGAAATCGCCTTTGCTCGAAATGATTCGCTTTGAAATCGAAACAGGCAGAAGCTCTATGGCCTGAATGATCTGAGCAAATGAAAGGCTGGAAGAATCCAAAAATATTCTCTTCGCCGAAGTGCTTGAAACCTCATTCAGGTTCGATGCCATTCCTTTTAGTCCGGTTCCCAGATTCTGCTTAAGCCTAGAATAAACCTCCTCTCTATCACCCAAATAAATTCCAGGAGGCTCCGGGTCGGTCAATGGTTTTTCCGGCACTCCCTGGTTTCCTATCTTCAGGCTTCTCAATAGTATGGCAGTCTGAACAACCCCCTGCAAAAGTGCCCTTCCCAAAGCATTGTTTCTGAAATGTTTGATATAGAAGATTTTCAGGGCCCCGTAGAAATTCTTTAGGTAAGAGATGTCCTTTACCGAGCTCTCACCCTTGAAATGCACGATTGTAAGGTCCCCTAAATATCTGTTTTCGTAACCGGAACACTGAATCCGATAGCTCAAATCGATATCTTCCCCGAACATGAAGAAGCGCTCATCGAACCCACCCAATTCTTGAAAAAGCTCCCGTTTCAGGAACATGAAGGCACCCGTTAGAATCTCTACCTCCCTGGTATCTTTCTCCTCCAGTTGTGTGGCGTAATAACCCCGGTCCAGGCCGAATAACTTGGCTGTCGCCGTTCGAATTCCAGGCAAATTGCGCTTGCATTCCGGCAAGAACTTCCCGGATCCATCGATAAATCGACATCCCAGGGCTCCCATTTCGGGATGAGCCCGCGCATAGGTAAGTGCGTTTTTCAAACTGTCCTCGGGAAGTATGACATCGGGGTTGAGAATCAATAGGTACGTACTCTCAGCTACTTTTGCACCTTGATTGGAAGCACGAGAAAAACCAACATTCTCTTTATTCACAATCAATCGGACCTCGGGAAAATTTGACCGTATCATGGGCACGCATTCCTCAGTAGAGGCATTGTCAACTACAATGATTTCACCATCTATGCCCTTAAGCGCAGCAGAGACGCTCTCCAGGCACAACTGAAGAAAATGAGGCGCATTGAAACTGACAATGACTACAGAAATCCTGTTCAAACCGTTCTCGTTTCAGGTAAAAATAGGACAATTTTCCTTTTGGTTCGGGATAGTCCTATATTTGTTCTCGTGAAAGCCCGCCCATGAAATCAGCCAATATCAGAGAGATCAAAAAAGAGCTCAAGGAGCTCCCGCCCAACCAGGTCATGGAGCTCTGCCTGAGGCTCTGCAGGTTTAAGAAAGAGAATAAGGAACTGTTGACTTACCTGCTCTTCGAGGCGCATGACGAGGCAGCTTATATAGATAGTGTCAAAGAGGAAATTGATGAGCGCTTTGAGCAAGTCAACCGAAAAAGCCCCTATTACGTGCGTAAGACTTTCAGGAGCATCTTGTCTTCAACCCGCAAGCACATCCGCTACTCGGGCAACAAGGAAACAGAGGTCGAATTGCTGCTTCATTATTGCTCCCGACTCAAAGACTTCAAACCCGACATACGTCAGCATAAAAGGCAGATGAACCTCTTCCTTCGGCTCAAGGAACAAATTGAGAAAAAGATTTCGATGCTTCACGAGGATCTTCAGTATGATTTTTACAGAGATTTAAGAGACCTGTAGATTGATCGAAATCATATTTTTCAATGATTCCTGTCATTGGAAGCTACTTAGGTTCAATCTAACTTTAACGAACATAAGTTAATTGTTGGACTTTTATGAACGTGAATATTGAACGGGCAAAAAGTCCTACCTTTATGAGGTTTGTTATGACAATTTTAGATTATTTTCTCAAAAATGAGAGAGATACACCTGACAAAACCTTTCTCAGTCAACCTGAAGGTTCTTCCTGGAAAAACTACTCCTGGAGAGATTGTGGAATTAAAGCGAGGGAGCTTCTTTTCGCTCTGAAAGGATCTGGTTTTACAAAAGGAGATCGAATCTCAATTTTATCAGCCAACTGCGCCGAATGGATTATTTCAGATCTCGCACTTATGATGGGCGGCTATGTATCTGTGCCGCTTTACGCCAATACGGATCCCTCCACAATGGTCAAGATTCTAAAAGATTCGGGATCCAGGCTGATCCTTGTAGGAAAGTTGAATGCAAAAGACTGGTCAAGTCAAAGAGAGGCGATTCCCGAGGGAATGAAGGTTGTCTCTATGGACGGGTACCATAAAAATGGAACAATCCCCTATTCGGAATTTTGCTCGGGTCAAGTTGCTGAAGTTGAGGCGATCGCAACTGACTCGGTTATGACGATAATCTACACGTCCGGAACAACTGGGGATCCAAAAGGTGTGGTGCACACCTTTGGATCCATCATTAAAGCTGTGGAAGTTGCCTCGGAAGAGGTAGGCTTAAACAGAACAGGAAACAAGTTCATATCTTATCTGCCCCTTAGTCATGCTGCAGAGAGAGGTCTTATCGAGTGTGGCTGTATCTATTGTGGAGGTCACATAGCCTTTGTTGAATCTTTAGTTTCTTTTTCAAAGAATATCCAGGAATTTCAACCCACACATTTTTTTGGTGTACCACGAATCTGGGAAAAATTTCAGAGCAAAATTCTAGAGAAAGTATCTCAAAGGAAGCTCAATACATTTCTAAAACTTCCTATTCTGCGAAACTTTATCCGAAAAAAAATAAAAACCTCTCTCGGTCTGTTGAATGCCGACATCATTCTATCTGGCGCTGCACCTCTTGCTCCAGACATTATCAAATGGTTTGCAAATCTCGATATACAAATCAGGGAGGCTTACGGAATGAGCGAGAATTTCAATGTGATTTCCATGAATCCTAAAACGGCGATCAAAGTCGGATCTGTCGGAAAGCTTTTCCCTGGGCAGGAAGTGGTCATTGATCCCGAAACGAAAGAGATCAAGCAGAAATGCGATTGGCTCATGAACGGGTATTTCAATAATCCAAAGCTCACTGAAGAAACAATATCAAATGGATTTCTGAATACAGGTGATATGGGAGAACTTTCAGATGATGGATATTTGACAATTACGGGCAGGGTCAAGGATATCTTTAAAACAACCAAGGGAGAGTACATATCCCCTGCTGTCTTGGAAATCCCATTTACAGAAATGAAAATTGTGGAACAGGCCTGTGTAATGGGAACACTTTATCCTCAGCCCTTTGTTCTGGTTTCTCTTTCGGAGCTGGCCGACCGAATTTCAAAAAAGAAGATCGCAAACGAACTCAAAAGCGTTTTAGATAAACTCAATCAAGGGGTTATGGAATATCAGCGATTAAAGAAGGTCATTATTTCCAGAGATCAATGGACCGTCGAAAACAGATTGCTCACTCCAACCCTTAAAATGAAGCGAAGCCTTCTTTCTGATAGATATGAGAACGCTTTAAAGGAAGTTTATCAAAAAAATGAACCCGTCTCCTGGGAAGTGAGTTAACGTATAACAAATTGTTTTACTGATTTTTGAATATGAAGTCAAAGTATCCATTTGTGAACAAGGTAGTTTGGATTACCGGTGCCTCATCTGGAATTGGGGAAGCTCTATGCTATGAGTTTGCTAAAAATGGGGCCCTGTTGATCCTTTCAGCAAGAAATCAAGAGAAACTCAAGGCGGTTCAGGAGAAATTACCCCAGGATTCTAATAAATCCCAGGTTCTCGCTTTCGATTTGGAAGAGTTAGACGGTTTGAAAGACAAAGTTCAATTGGCCCTATCGCTATTCGGAAGAATTGATTATTTCATAAGCAATGCCGGCATAGCCATCAAGGACTTCGCTTTGAGCACACCCCTTGCAATCGATCAAAAATTGATGAAAATCAATTACTTTTCTTCGATTGCAATAACAAAATTCCTGCTCCCACACTTCATAGAAAGAAATAGCGGGCATCTTGTTGTCACCAGTAGTTTGTCCGGCAAATACGGAGTTCCCAAAATTGCCGCATATGCAGCCTCAAAACATGCCCTACACGGTTTCTACGAAACTTTGAGGAGTGAGATCGCAAACTACGACATTGATCTTACCATTGTCATTCCGGGAATTATAAAAACTGAAATCACGGCCCATGCTCTTACAGGAACAGGAGAAAAATTCGGGAAAGTCGATAAAACGTTTCAGAATGCTTATCCGCCGGATCGGGCGGCACAGAAAATTATATCAGCCGTTTTAAACAAAAAAGAATCGGTATTCGTTGGGGGATCAGAGGGAATCACATTGATTCTTAATCGTATTTCTCCCTGGCTGCTTCGCAGATTCATTCGAAATCACCCCATAAAAAAAATGCGAAAGCTAAAGCGAAGTTTAGGCTTAAAAGAATAAATGATGTAAGATCTATATGCTAATTATCACAGCCCTTTCAGGCTATTTGCAAAGAGCACCCGGTTCACTATGCTCCTTCCCAATGTCACCTCGTCCGCATATTCGATCTCATCACCCACGGAGATTCCACGGGCTATGGTGGTGAGTTTGATGTCAAACTTCTGAAGCTGCCGGTAAATGTAGAAATTTGTGGTGTCCCCTTCCATTGTGGAGCTGAGGGCCAAAACGACTTCCTCTACCCCGCCACCATCGACTTTCTTTACAAGGTCTTCAATCGTCAGGTCATGTGGTCCCACTCCTTCGATGGGTGAGATCTTTCCACCCAAAACGTGATACAACCCCTTGAACTGGGCGGTATTTTCAATGGCCATCACATCCCGGATGTCTTCGACCACGCAGATGATGGATCCATCCCTTCGACTGTTGCTGCAGATCTCGCAAAGCTCCGTGTCAGAGATATTGTGACAATTCGAACAAAGCC